>JBDTWH010000159.1:0-9222 GCA_040006795.1 Actinomycetota bacterium
GCGGTGGGTGTTGGCGAGATGGTGCATCTGCAGGTCACCGGTGAGGGCGGGGTCCCGGACTCTGGGGTGTCGGCGGTGGTGTTGAACGTGACGGTGACCGCCCCGAGCGTTGCGGGGTTCCTGACCGTCTTCGGGGATGAGACGACGCGCCCGACGGCGTCGAACCTGAACTTCGCCAAGGGCCAGACGGTGCCGAACCTGGTCATCGCCCCGGTCGGGGCCAACGGCAAAGTCGCCCTCTACAACGGGTCCGGCGGCAGCATGCAGGTCATCGCCGACGTCGCCGGCTGGTTCCTGGACAACACAGCGGTGGTGACGCCCCCCGGACCGGTCACCGGTGTGACGGCGAACCCGGCCGGCACCTCGATTGCGTTGTCGTGGACCAACCCGACTGAGGCGTCGCTGACTGGGGTGATGATCCGCCGCGCCGTGGGTCCGACCCCGCCCGCGACGGCAACCTCCGGGACCCGGGTCGCCGACATGGCGAAGACGGCGACCTCGTACACCAACACCGGGTTGACGTCGGGGACCCAGTACTCCTATTCACTATTCGCACACGACGGCACCCCCGTGTATGCCAGTGCCGCGACCACTACCGCCACCACAGCCCCAGCCGGCTCAGGGGGGATCTCGGGCTTCGTGACCGATGCGGGAGGCACCCATGGGCTGGCCGGCGTCGTGGTGAACGTGACTGCCTACTCCCTTGCGGACTTGGTGACGGCCACGACTTCCGCCGATGGCAGCTACACGGTTTCCGGGCTTGCGGCCGGCAACCACTACACGGTGTGCTTCGCCGCAGCTGGTGCCACGGGCGGGTCCTCGGATACGACGGGGTATATCAACCAGTGCTACGACAACCAGCCGACATCGCACACACGGACACCGGTCACCGTCGCCGCTGGGGCGACCACCCCCGGCATCAACGCCGCGTTGGCAGTTGCCGGGGCGATCTCGGGGACCGTTACCGACGCGGCAGGTTCCCATCACGGCCTTGCGAACGTCCTTGTGTATGCGCTTTCCTCGTCCAACCGGGATAGTCAGCAGGTCACGACAGGTGCCGACGGGAGCTACGTCCTGACCGGGCTTCCGGCAGGCAGCGGTTATGCGGTGTACTTCGAAGACCTCGGTGCCACGGGGGGGTCCTCGGACGCACGCGGATATTTCGACCAGACCTGGCAGAACCAACCGACATCGGGCACGCCGACACCGGTGTCGGTCACGAACGGAACGACCACCTTCGGGATCAACGCAGCGCTTGTCGGAGCCGCAGCCATGTCTGGCTCGGTGACCGATGCGGGAGGCACGCACCACGGCCTGGCAAACGTCTCGGTTGACGTGTACTCCGTTTCCGCGGACCGAAGCTGGAACGTCACTACAGCCGCAGACGGCAGCTACGTCGTGAAGGGTCTTGTGGCCGCCTCCGACTACGAGGTGTGCTTCTCGACCGGTTCTTCCGGTGCCACGGGCGGGTCCTCCGATGCCCTCGGGTACCTCGATCAGTGCTGGCAGAATAAGCCGACATCCGGTGCGCCGACTCCGGTGACCGTGACGTCTGGGGTGACCAGGACCGGAATCAACGCCGCCCTGGCGGTTGCCGGGGCGGTCTCGGGCTCGGTGACCGAGGCGGGCGGCACCCGTCACGGGCTGGCGAACGTCTCGGTGTACGTGAACTCCCTGTCCACCGGGGAGTTCGGGTTCGCCACCACTGCCTCCGATGGCAGCTACACCGCGACCGGGCTTCCGGCTGGCACGGACTACGAGGTCTGTTTCTCAACAGCCTTCTCCGATGCCGCAGGCGGGTCATCGGATGCGTTCGGGTATCTCGATCAGTGCTACAACAACAAGCCGACAACGGGTACGCCGACCCCGGTGACCGTGACCACCGGGGTGAACCGGACCGCGATCAACGCAGCTCTGGCGGCAGCCGGCGCGGTCTCGGGCACGCTGACCGACGCCGGAGGCACCTATAACGGCCTGGCGAACGTGCGGGTGTCGGTCCTGTCTTTGGCCACGGGGGACGGCGGGTACGGCCAGACGGCTGTCGATGGCAGCTACACCGTGACCGGGCTTGCGCCGGGCACCGACTACCAGGTGTGCTTTGACCCCTCCTCTGCCACGGGTGGGTCCTCGGATGCGTTCGGGTACGTCGAGCAGTGCTACGACAACCAGCCTGCATCGGGCACACCGACTCGGGTGACGGTGACCGCGGGCGCGAACACAGCTGGGATCGGCGCGGCCCTCATTGGGGGAGGGGCGATCTCGGGCACACTGACCGATGCCGGGGGCAGTCATGCCGGATGGGGCTGGGAAGTGTCCGTGCATTCCGCATCCACGGGTGCCAGCGTGTCCGTCGCGGGTGAGACCAATCCCGGTGACTACACCGTGAGCGGGCTTCCCGCTGCCACAGACTACGAGGTGTGCTTCAGGGCCTACAGCTTTAGCGCCTACGGCGACTACATCGAGTATGTCGACCAGTGTTATAACAACCAGCCGGTATCTGGCACGCCGACACCTGTGACCGTAACGCGGGGTGAGACGACGACAGGGATCAACGCCGTCCTTGCGCCACCCGTGGCGCCCTTGCTGGCAGCACCTGGGTCCATGTCGCTGCCCACGGTTCTCTCAAGCTCGGGCTCAACCCGGTAACCCGTCGACGGACATATGATTGCCCGGGCTATGGCGCACCTTCGCCAACGCGGCCCGAACACAGCCATAACCGGAAGGTCGTCGTGAGTAGGTCCGGGAATCGAACCGGAGTCCGGCCCAGGACTGCCCGCCGTCCCCAGCCTGCGAAGGTGTCATACCCGGCGGTTAGCAGGTGGCAGGTGGTCGCCATCTGGCTGGTGGGCCTGGCCCCTGCCGTGTTCCTGCCGGGGGCGTTGAACCGGTTTGTGTTCATCAAGCTGAGTCTGGGGGCGGCCGCCCTGGCGTGCGCGTTGATGGCGGGGCTGCCTGGGAGGCTGCAACGCGGCCCCCGGATCCTGCTGGTTCTTGGCGGAGTCACCCTGGGGGTCTCCGCGTTGCTGGGGCAGGCGCCGCTGGCTCAGCTGATCGGGCGCGCGCCGCGCTATGAGGGGCTGGTCGCGCTGTCGGTCTACGTGGGCGCGGTGCTGATCGGGGCGTGGCTGCTGGGACCGGGCGCCAACCCCGTTCTGCGCGCCCACCTGGTCAGGGCTACCGCGGTGGCGGCGTCCCTGATCGCGGTCGTCGCGGTCCTGGAGACTCTTGGGCTGCACCCTCTCGCCACCTCAACCAGCCGCCCGGGATCCTTGCTGGGAAACGCGACCGAGCAGGGCGCGTTTGGCGCCGGGGTGGTGGGCTTGTGCCTGCACGCGGTCGCCCGCCGTGACCGCGCGGCGATCTGGGCGGTGGGCGCCGGCGGTGTGCTGGTGGTCACCTCGGCCTCGCGGGGTGCCCTGCTGGGCCTGGTTGCCGCGGTCGCCGTCACGGTCATCCTGGGAGCACCGCAGGTACGCCGGGTCGCCCTGGCCGGTCTGGGTGTTGGCGCGGTCGCAGCCCTGGCTCTGCCGCTGACCCGCCACCGCCTGCTCATGCAGAGCCCGCTGTCCGGCCAGACGGTGACCGGACGCGCCCAGGAGTGGGCCGAGACCCTGCACCTGATCGGGCAGCATCCCGTGCTGGGTGTGGGGCCTTCGGGTTTCCTGGACGCCTCACCATCGGTGCAGTCCGCCGGGTACGTGCGGCTGGCCGGCGCCGCTCGACTGGACAGCCCCCACTCGCTGCCACTCCAGATCGCCGACGCCGGGGGAGTGGTGCTCCTGCTGCTTGCCGCCGCCCTGAGTTGGCTCCTGGTCCGCAGCATCCTGACCCTGCGACGCGACGCGATTGACGGGCCATGGGCCATCGGCGCCGCCGCGGCCATCGCGGGCTGGGGAACCGTCTTGCTGACCCACTTCACCGCACCGGGCAGCACGCCGCTGTTCTGTCTCCTTGCCGGGAGCCTGCTGGCCCAGCCCAGGCAGGGCCCGGCCCGCCGGGTCATCCGAGGCACCGTGGCCGGTGCGGCAGCCGTCCTGACCGCCGGGTTGCTGCTGGCCGCGACCGCTGAGATCCCGCTGCGTGGCGGGTTGGCCGCACAACAGGGCGGGGACGCGGCGGCGGCACTGCAGGACTTTGGCGCGGCTCACGCGCTCCGGCCCTGGGACGCGGACCTTGACGCCCAGATCGCTCACGCGCTGATCGGCCAACCGGCACCGGGACAACCCGCCACGGTCGTGGACCGGTACCTGGGCCGGGCCCGGGCGGCGTTCCCCCAAGACCCCTGGGTGCTGACCGATGCCGGGCTTCACGCAGGCCAGGGCGGGAAGCTGACCGAAGCGCTGACCTACCTGGACCAGGCACACCGCGTGGCGCCCAATGATCCCGAGGTCTACCTGATCCGCGGTCAGGTTCGGAGCCGGGCCAACAACACCGCGGGCGCTATCGCCGACCTGCGGGCCAGCGCGAGCCTGACCCCGAAGAGCCCCGTGTCTTTGCGGGTCCTTGCCACCGTGTACCGACAGGCCGGACAGACCACGCAGGCCGACGCCGCCCAAGCCCAGGCCGCCGCCCTAACACCTTGACCGTGTGCATGGGTTTTTTCCTCCGGGGCCAATTGACGTCGGGCGGGTGGCCGCTAGGGTCCGAGGTCGCACTGGTCGCGGTCGACCGACAGGCTCTGGCCCCCGTACGTCTCAGGTGCACCGGTCTGGAGCGGGGACTGATACTGCTTTATCCGCCTGTGCAGCCAGTAGCTGCTCGGGATCGAGGGGTCCGAAACCGTGGCCACCCCGTCATAGCGGGCGAACCACAGATAGTCAGGACGCACATAGGCGGTCGAGTTGTAGGCCGCGACCTGGTCTCTGATACCCGACCCGAGGCTGCTGTAGAAACCGGACAGGAACCCGCTTGCGTGAAGCCGTGCGGTCCAGGCGCTCTGGAAGGTCAGTACGGCCGTCGTGCACGCCGTGTCGGTGGCGCTGTAGGCCTCGATGTCGTTGAAGATGGTGCTGCCGGTCGCCAGGCCGAGCGCCCGGGCCTGCGCTATCGCATCGTCGGCAGCCGCCTGCCCGGAGGTGGCCGCGTTAGCTGCGGTGAAACGGTTGGGTTTGGTGGAGGTGGTGCAGTAGGGCTGCGGGCCGAGGTAGATCGGTACCAGGTGCCACCCGGCGTTCTGCTGGGTGCTCACCCATGATGCGGTCAGCTCGGGCTGGGCGCAGGCGCGGTTGTTACCACCGATGTAGATGCCAATGGCCCGGTACGGCGAGGTTCCGAGCCATGCCGCCATCACGTTCGAGGCTGGCGCGGTGCATGTGTCAAAACCGGGGCCCGAATAGACGCCAGGCGACGGACCGGGCTCCGATCGGTAGTAGCCAGAAACGTCGGCGATCAGCTGGACCGTCCCTGGGGAAGCGTTGTACAGGGCGACTTTGCCGTTGGTCCCGACCGGGGCGATGACCAGGTTCGGCACGGTCTGACGCGCTACGAAGTTCAGGTTGGACACGCCCGGTCGGGCGCTACCGTCGCCGTACACGGTGAGGTAGCCGCCAGCGGTTGGCGCTGTGACTGTCACGTTCAACACCACCGCGGACACCCCAGACGGAACACCGCCGCGACCGGTGACCTGCAGATGTACCGTGGCCCCGGCGGCCACCGCAGCCCGAGGAGCCCCCAGTCCGATACGGGTATCCAGCAACCGGACCGGGGTCAACGGACCGAAGCCGCCCTCCACGCTTGGGACCCCGGCCAGGTAGTAGCCAGAAACGTCGGCGATCAGGTGGACCGTCCCGGGGGAACCGTTGTACAGGGCGACTTTGCCGTTGGTCCCGACCGGGGCGATGACCAGGTTCGGCACGGTCTGACGCGCTACGAAGTTCAGGTTGGACACGCCCGGTCGGGCGCTACCGTCGCCGTACACGGTGAGGTAGCCGCCAGCGGTTGGCGCTGTGACGGTCACGTTCAACACCACCGCCGACACCCCAGACGGAACACCGCCGCGACCGGTGACCTGCAGATGCACCGTGCCCCCGGTGGCCACCACAGCCTGAGGAGCCCCCAGCCCGATACGGGTATCCAGCAACCGCATTGGGGTCAACGGACCGAAGCCGCCCTCCACGCTCGGGACCCCGGCCAGGTAATAGCCAGAAACGTCGGCGATCAGGTGGATCGTCCCGGGGGAACCGTTGTACAGGGCGACCTTGCCATTGGTCCCGACCGCGGTGATGACCAGGTTCGGCACGGTCTGACGCGCCACGAAGTTCAGGTTGGACACGCCCGGTCGGGCGCTACCGTCGCCGTACACGGTGAGGTAGCCGCCAGCGGTTGGCGCTGTGACGGTCACGTTCAACACCACCGCCGACACCCCAGACGGAACACCGCCGCGACCGGTGACCTGCAGATGCACCGTGCCCCCGGTGGCCACCACAGCCTGAGGAGCCCCCAGCCCGATACGGGTATCCAGCAACCGCATTGGGGTCAACGGACCGAAGCCGCCCTCCACGCTCGGGACCCCGGCCAGGTAATAGCCAGAAACGTCGGCGATCAGGTGGATCGTCCCGGGGGAACCGTTGTACAGGGCGACCTTGCCATTGGTCCCGACCGCGGTGATGACCAGGTTCGGCACGGTCTGACGCGCCACGAAGTTCAGGTTGGACACGCCCGGTCGGGCGCTACCGTCGCCGTACACGGTGAGGTAGCCGCCAGCGGTTGGCGCTGTGACTGTCACGTTCAACACCACCGCGGACACCCCAGAAGATGGGACCCCGCCATTGCCAGTGACCTGGAGGCGCACTATGCCACCACCCGGGACCGCGGCCTTGGAAACACCCAGCCCAACACGTGTGTCCAACAACCGTGTCGGGGGCACTGAGGTGAAACCACCGCTGGCACTCACCGTTGCCGAGGCACTCAGCGGCGTCATGGTCGCCAACGCCGCAACCATGACCCACGACAACAGCAACGCGACCACAACCCGGAGGCGAAGACTCATGGCGAAACCCCCTACAGCTGTTAAGAATACCGCCACGACTTTGCACCTGAACAGGTTGAGTGAACGGTCGGTTTCGGGGGTATGACGCAGTTGAGGGCGCGCTCATCGGCAGGTGAGTCGGTCGTGCTTATTGACGTCCAGCACCCCGCACAGCCGAACACTGATCGTGACCGAGAACGCTTGGGCGACCTGCGCGACGGCTCGTGACGAGACCCAGGCCGCTGGGCAATCAGCTGCCCGAGAGCGGTCAGATCCGGATGATCAGTCGTTGCTAGTTGGGTAGTTGAGCATGAAGCCGGTGCCCAGACCGAAAACCAGACCCGGCAGGAGCGTGAGGCCCTGCTGCCGGTTGGATCCCTCGCTTCAGCACCCCGTGACCGTATCCCGGCGGTGGCACAGGCGGGATCACTGGCTTTTTTGGCTACTGGGCCACATTGGTGGCATGGTCCTGTTCATGAGCGATGCGCAGAGTGTCAGGGAAGCGTCGGGAGCTACCTCAACGGGGCGGGTGTCATGAGCAGTGTCTTGCCATCGCCTACCGTCGAGCCGATCATCTGCCAGCCGTGGTGCCGGCACGGCGACGGACACCCTGACGAGAAGGTGCGCGAGGACCAGTGGTGCCTGGGCGTTGAGCACAGGGTCCTCCTGTCGACTGAGCCGACTGAGCTGCAGAGCGGCGGAAGCACTGAGCAGCACCTCACGACCTACCTGTCGCGGCACGCCAACGACACAAGTGCCCGAGTATTCATCGGGCACGGCGAGGGTCCCGGTAGGTCGGCCACCTTGGAGGAGGCACGGAGGTTCGCCCTGGAGATCCTCGCTCGAGTCGACGGGCACGAGGCCTGAGCCCAACCCACCCGGCAGGGTCGACCGAAGTCCTGAGCCTAGTTCGCCTAACCGAAGGAGAACCAGTTGTGCATACCATTTCCCACGAAGACCCGTCCGTAGGCAGGTGCACAGGGGACTTCATCGCCGAAGTCCTTCACCTGCCTGCCGTGCTGGACAGTAATCGTCAGGAGTCGATCGTCACCCGCGCCGGCGGGCTTGCCCAGGGGCAGCACGCGGTCGCGATCGCATGACCCACGCCGACCTGACCGCGCGCGCGGGCCTTTCGCCGTTGGCGTGCCAGCCTTGGTGTCGGGATGGCGACGGACACCCATACGAGAGGGCGCGCGAAGACCAGTGGTGCCTGGGGATCGAGGACAGGGTGTTCCTGTCGACCGAGCCGACTGAGTACCTGAGCGACGGGAACACACGACAGCCGTACCTCCACACTTTTCTGTTGCGGCAAGCCGACGACACTGCACCCCGGGTATTCATCGGCCACGGCGAGCGTGTTGGCAAGTCAGCCACCTTGGAAGAGGCGAGGGCGTTCGCCCTGGAGATACTCACACTGGTCGACGGGCAGAGAGGGAACACCAGCTGATCGCACTCCGGATACTCGGCTGAAGGCGTGCGTCCGGGTTCTGAGTCCGATGTGCGGCCACCATCATCCACGAGTCGTGCCTCGGGGGGGCTGAAACGGCTCCTGGAAGGTACGTTCGACGGGGTGCTCATCGATCTGGGGCTGCCGGACAGTGAGGGGATCCAGATCCTGCTCGTCGAGGACAGCCCGTCCGACGCCGCCATGACGATCGAGGCACTGCAAGAGGGTCAGATCCTCAATCAGGTGCACGTCGCGACCGACGGTGAGATCGCGATGGCGTTCCTTCTCCGGCAGGAACCGTACGCGGACGCGCCCCGGCCCGACCTGATCCTTCTCGACCTCAACCTGCCCCGGATGGATGGTCGCGAGGTTCTGCGCGAGGTGAAGAACAACCGGTCCCTCTCGACCATCCCCGTCGTGGTCCTCACCACCTCCGCTGCCGAAGCGGACATCGGCGAGGCTTACGGGCTCCACACCAACGCCTACGTCACCAAACCAGTCTCATTCGAGGCCTTCCCAACCGCAGTGAGAGGGATCGAAGACTTCTGGCTCTCAATCGTCCACCTCCCACTGGGACGATAGGGGCGTCGCAGGCGTCACGCCCGCTGATCCATGCGTTGAAACCTCCCAGATTCTGTGATGGGTACGGTCGCACTCGGCTCGCCGTCCGGGCTGGGCCGGATCTATAGCGGGAGGGTCGTCTCCATCGTCTTCATGCCTTGCCTGAGGGTGGCGCCCCCTCGACGGCGGAACGACTCCTGGCCGAAGGCGGCCTCGACCTGCTCGGCGGGCATCGCCAGGAATGGGC
>JBDTWH010000160.1:0-1924 GCA_040006795.1 Actinomycetota bacterium
ACGGCGTTGAACGCGGCTACCCGAGCGGCAGCCGCTGAAGCGGCAGCCGCTGAAGCGGCAGCCGCTGAAGCGGCAGCTTCCGCGGCTGCCGCAAGGAGGGCGGCGGCGGCGGCAGCCAAAGCCGAGGCTGACTCGCGGACGCGGACACTCACCACCCGGCAGGCTTCCACGACAGCGGATGCGTCGCCGGATGATGCCAACGGCCCAGGCTCTGTCTTGCCCTCATGGCGGCGTGTCGACAGCTGGGATGGGTTACTCGACATCACGGGGGCTAAAGGCCTGCCACGTATTTACCGCACGCCGACGCGATGACGACTATCAGTGCACGCTGCGACGGCCACCAGCAGCCCGGTAGTCGACGGCCTCGAGCACGCGCCACGTCCAAGAACAGCCCGCCAAGTCGAGGTTCCCGGTCGCCTCGCCTGCAAACCTCGTCGTCAGTGGATGTGCCTGGTCTCCACCGGGGCTCCGTCGACGGTAATCCTGCACCTGCCGTCGGTGAGGAGGCCCTCGCCGGGTCCGTTGCCGACGCTGAGCGTGAGGTGAATGTCGTGGCGCTTGCCCTCGGCCTCCACCGTGCCGTCCGAGAACTTCATCAGTCCTCGGTTCCGGATTCATTGATTCTGGTGATGCTCCAGGCGACCGCGCGATGCATCGTTGCCCTGGTGGAGGGGGGCACCCTCGCCTCAGCATCCCCGTGAAGGAGCAGAAGATGAAGAGAACAGCAAGCATCATCGCAGCAGCCGTGATGATGATCGGCGCGTCGGCGGGTTCGGCACAGGCAGCTCCCGGAGACAACGGACAAGGCTTCGGTGGCTGTGTGCAGAACTTCTACGGCAACACAACCAACCCCCGGCCCGGCGGCAACGGCGTCCTGCCCTCGCAGTCGCCTGGCCCGTGGGTGAACGACCCAACCGACCCCAACAACCCGACCTGGGGACCAAGCATGGGCAGCGTCATGCAGTTCCTCGCCGATGCCGGGATCAAAGGCCAAGACGCACAAGCCTTGATCTGCACCTTCCCATAATAATCTCCCCGACAGGACGCTCGTCCCCATCCCGAATGGGGACGGGCGTTCTGCGTCTAGTCAGAACCAGACGCGGTTTACGGCACCCCAGCGCCAGACGACACTCGACACCAACGGGCACACGCGGCTGGACGCAGACGAGTCCTCACGGGCAGCGGTGGCGGTCGTTCTAGCTGCTCGCGAGGACTCGTCAAGGACTAAGAGGCTCGCTGACTGACGTTTGCGCAGGTCAGAAGCCTGCAATCCTCAGATGTCGTAGTACATCTCGAACTACCCTCGCATGGATGACTGTCGTTGAGTATCAGTGGCATAGGGCCCTGACCTGCACAGATACCCTCAGCGACCATTGGGTGGCGATGAGCGTTTGTGGATGTGCTGAGTACATTTTGAGTACATTCTGAGTACATCGCCACAGGGGCGGAAGGAATCGCACCCAGATCGGGCAGAGCCCTGCGCCGCAAGGCCCACCCGCCACCGATCACACCAGGTGATGTCAATGGCCAAGTTGAAGTCCCCACTGGTGGCCAACTAAAAGTCCCCACCCCTTGCGGTTGTTCAGCTCTTGTTCTGGTGTCCTCCTTGGTGGGTTCGGGCCTCGCGCATCCGGTAGGACTCCCCGCTGGTGACCACGGTGGTGGCGTGGTGCAGGAGCCGGTCCAGGAGGCTGACGGCGGTGGTGTGTTCGGGTAGGAACCGGCCCCAGTCCTCGAAGCTCCAATGTGAGGCGATCGCCAGGGATCGGCGTTCGTATGCTGCCGCGACGAGGCGGAACAGGAGCTGGGTGCCGGTGTCGTCCAGCGGCGCGAAGCCCACTTCGTCGAGCTATGCCGATATCCGCATAACTCGACCTATGCCGATACCGCGACTATTCCGAGGGGCGTGCGTTGCGTTTCGCGG
>JBDTWH010000161.1:0-6950 GCA_040006795.1 Actinomycetota bacterium
CCGCTGCGTCCCCGGATCCGCTGGTCCCCGCCGGAGCAGAAGGCCCGGCCGCCGTCCTTCGCGCTGGGGCCGTTGCCGGTCAGCAGCACGGTGCCGATGTCGGGGGACATGCGGGCGTGGTCCAGCACCCGGTACAGCTCGTCGACCGTGTGCGGCCGGAACGCGTTGCGCACCTCGGGGCGGTCGAACGCGATGCGCACCGCGCCAGTTTCCCTGGCCCGGTGGTAGGTGATGTCGGTCAGGTCGAAACCCTCCACGACGGTCCAGGCGGCCGGGTCAAAGGTCTCGCTCACGCTCTGTTCGCTCACGTCAGCGAGAATATGCCGCATGACGTCTCCGCCGGTGCCCGACCTCGCCGAATTGCTCGACGCGATCTCGGTGGTGCAGATCCCGATGCGGGTCAGGTTCAGGGGAGTCACGGTGCGCGAGGCGGTGCTGATCCGCGGTCCGCTGGGGTGGGGCGAGTTCGCGCCCTTCCCGGAGTACGACGACCTCGAGTCCTCTCGCTGGCTGGCGGCCGCGATGGAGGCCGGCTGGCTCGGGTGGCCAGGCCCGGTGCGAGAGTCCATCCCGGTGAACGCGACGGTCCCTGCAGTCCCTGCCGGTGAGGTGGCGGGCATCTTGGCGCGGTATGACGGGTGCACCACGGCCAAGGTCAAGGTCGCCGAGCTGGGTCAGTCGGAGAGTGATGACGTCGACCGGGTGGCGGCGGTCAGGGAGACGATGGGTGCAGGGGCCCGGATCCGGGTGGATGCCAACGGCGGCTGGAGCGTCACCGAGGCCCTGGAGGCCCTGCGCAAGCTCTCGGCCTACGGGCTGGAGTATGCCGAGCAGCCGTGCGCCACGGTGGAGGAGCTGAGGGCGTTACGCATTGGCCTGGCGTACAACGGCATCGACGTCCTGGTGGCGGCTGACGAGTCGATCCGTCGAGCCTCGGACCCGATGCGGGTGGTTCGCGAGGAGGCTGCCGACATCATCGTGGTGAAGGTGGCACCGCTGGGGGGAGTGCGCTCCGCGCTCGCTGTCGCCCAGGAGTGCGGCCTGCCGACGGTTGTGTCCAGCGCGCTGGACACCAGCGTCGGCATCCGTGCGGGGCTCGCCCTGGCGGCTGCGCTGCCCGAGCTCCCCTTTGCCTGCGGGCTCAGCACGGTCGAGCTGCTGGCCGGCGATGTCTGCGGTGACTCGCTCGTGCCGGCGGCCGGCTCGATCGCGGTGCGGGACCTCCTGGTCGAGCAGGGCCTCCTTGACCGGTGGCAGGCGCCCCCGGACCGTGAGCGGTGGTGGCGTGAGCGGGTTGCCCGCTGCCATGCCGTCTTGGCTCGTTAACGGCTCAGCCTCTTGGCCCAAGAGCAGCTCAGGCCGGATGAACGACCAGAGCGACCTGCTGGTTCTTCACCCGGGTCAGCACCAGGGTCATCTCGACCGACCCGGACAGGCGCAGCTGGCGACGCAGCTCGTCGGCATCCAGCGCCACTCCGCGTTTCTTGATCGTCACCCGGCCGACGTCGCGCTCACGCAGCCACGCTCGCAGGGTCTTGACGTTCAACGGCATGGACTCGTCCACGGCGAACCGCCGGGCATAGCCCACGTCGGCACATCTGTCCGAGGTCACGTAGCCGACGCCCGAGTCGAGCTCGAAGCCCTCGACGACCGAGGTCAGTGCTCCCGTGAGCCCCGCCCGGATCACGGCCCGGTCGGGTTCGTACAGCCAGGGGCCGATCTGGCTCAGCGATGATGCCATCGGGGCAGCACCTCCGGCTGCTCCCGCGTCAGCCTCACGGACGGTCCAGGACCGTCCCTTGGGGCCGATCACCAGAGCCGACCGCCCTGCGCGGCTGACCAGGGGCCCCCACCAGATCGCACACTCCAGCACCTCGCCGCCCAGAGATGTCCACTGAGCCTCGGCACCGGCCGGGATCGCGGTGTGCGGGAACGACGGCGAGAGCTTGGCGCCGGTCGCCGGCAGCGACTCGGCGATGGACTGCACCGTGGACCAGGTGGGCGAGATGGCGTCCAGCCTGAAGACTCGCCGGGTCTTGCCACGTGAGTCGCTCACGCCTGGGGTACGCCGGGCCGGGTCAAGCCAGGCGCCGGTATTTCGTGCGCCCTCACCGACGGGCAGCTCGGTTCCCTCGGCGGTTCCGATGAACGCCGAGGCTCCCGGCCAGTGCCGGAGGTTGACCCCGGCCAGGGTTGCGGTCACCTCGTCGGAGTCGATGGCAGTCACCTTGAGGTCCAGCCCGGCAAAGGCCATGGCGTCGGCACCGATACCGCAGCCGAGGTCGAACACCTGCTCGATCCCGGCTCCGCGAAACCGTTGCGCATGGCGGGCCGCGATCTCCAGCCTGGTGGCCTGTTCCAGGCCATCGGCGGTGAAGAGCATCCCGTCGGCGAACTCCCCGAACTTCTCGCGGCCCTTGGCACGCAGCCGGGACTGCGTCAGAGCGGCCGCGACCAGGTCTGGGTCGAACCCGGCGACGCGCAGCCCTTCGCCAAGCGACAGGGCGGCGGACGCGTCATACGGGGGAAGTGACTGCAGCAGACCCCAGCCCTCGCCGGAGACCAGCTGAGTCACCGCGTCGAGGTCCATGACAGACATCCTCCACCATCCCTCGTTGTGCACCGTGGCCGGCGATCGATGCACCCTTCAGGCGGACCCGCGGTGGCGTCGAGCTGGTCGCGTCTGGGGAGTGGAAACGCCTGGATTCTGGCACTCAAGTTGACCGAGTGCTAACCGGCAACCTAGATTCTGATTAGCACTCGTCATGTGCAAGTGCTAACTGCGTGCAATGAGCAGGTCTACCCCGCGACGGAGCCCTGCGCGTGAATCGCAAGATCGATCGCACCACAGGTCGCTCTCAGCGATCTTTCCTGTCCATCTTCGACATTCCCGAAGGGGAGGTCACACGTGTCGGTTTCCATCAAGCCCCTCGAAGACCGCATCGTCGTCAAGTCCAGTGAGGCCGAGCAGATGACTGCTTCTGGCCTCGTGATCCCGGACACCGCCAAGGAGAAGCCCCAGGAGGGCGAGGTCCTGGCGATTGGTCCCGGTCGCATCGACGACAACGGCAACCGCGTTCCGCTCGACGTTGCCGTTGGCGACAAGGTCATCTACAGCAAGTACGGCGGCACCGAGGTCAAGTACGACAACGAGGACTACCTCATCCTCTCTGCTCGCGACGTCCTCGCGATCGTCACCCGCTGAGATTCAGCCTGCGCGTATGACGCGCCCCGGCGACGCACCTTTCACAGGTTCGTGCCGGGGCACCGTCATCCGCCCGAGGTCGGTCCGCAAGACTTAGCTCTTGTGCTCCGGATGACTCCGAGGTCCGCAGGACCCAGGATTCCGCAAGACCTCAGTACGCAAGACCCGCAGTACGCATGACTCCGGCATACCAGCCCGTATGCCGATCCGTTGCCACCGGCAGCAGCCAGGCAGCGCCCAGAACCGTTTAGTAGTTAGGGAAGGCTCATGGCCAAGACGCTGGAATTTGATGACGCGGCGCGCAAGTCGCTCGAGCGTGGCGTGGACAAGCTCGCAAACGCTGTCAAGGTGACGCTCGGCCCGAAGGGTCGCAACGTCGTCATCGACAAGCAGTGGGGCGCCCCGACCATCACCAACGATGGTGTGACGATCGCCCGTGAGGTGGAGCTCGACGACCCCTACGAGAACCTCGGTGCGCAGCTCGCCAAAGAGGTCGCCACCAAGACCAACGACGTCGCCGGCGACGGCACGACCACCGCGACCGTGCTCGCTCAGGCCATGGTCAGGGAGGGCCTGCGCAACGTGGCAGCGGGCGCCTCGCCGTCATCGCTGAAGCGTGGCATCGATGCCGCAGTCGAGGCTGTCAACGCCCGTCTGCTCGAGGCTGCACGTGAGGTCGAGGGCAAGGACGAGATCGCCCAGGTCGCCGGGCTCTCCGCTCAGGACCCGATCATCGGCGGACTGATCGCCGAGGCGTTCGACAAGGTCGGCAAGGACGGCGTCATCACGGTCGAGGAGTCCCAGACCGCGATCACCGAGCTCGAGTTCACCGAGGGCATGCAGTTCGACAAGGGCTACCTCTCGCCGTACTTCGTGACCGACCCCGAGCGCATGGAGGCCGTCCTGGAGGACGCCTACGTGCTGATCACCCAGGGCAAGATCTCGGCCGTGGCCGACATCCTGCCGATCCTGGACCAGGTGGCCCAGGCCAAGAAGTCCCTGCTGATCATTGCTGAGGATGTTGACGGTGAGGCGCTGTCCACCCTGGTGGTCAACAGGATTCGCGAGATCCTCAAGGTCGTTGCTGTCAAGGCTCCGGGCTTCGGCGACCGCCGCAAGGCGATGCTGCAGGACCTGGCGGTTCTCACCGGCAGCGCGGTCATCAGCGCCGAGGTCGGTCTCAAGCTCGAGTCGACCAAGCTCGAGGACCTCGGCACCGCTCGCAGGATCGTGGTCACCAAGGACAACACGACGATCATCGACGGCGCCGGCGACAAGGACGAGCTGGCCGGTCGCGTCCACCAGATCAAGACCGAGATCGAGCGCACCGACTCGGACTGGGACCGCGAGAAGCTCCAGGAGCGCCTCGCCAAGCTGTCCGGCGGTGTCTGCGTGATCAAGGTCGGCGCGCACACCGAGGTGGAGCTCAAGGAGAAGAAGCACCGTATCGAGGACGCCATCTCGGCAACTCGCGCGGCCATCGAAGAGGGCATCGTCGCCGGCGGTGGCTCTGCTCTCGTCCATGCCGTCTCGGTGCTTGACGACCTCGCGCTGGAGGGCGACGAGGCAACGGGCGCGAACATCGTGCGCAAGGCTGCAGCCGAGCCGCTGCGCTGGATCGCCGAGAACGCAGGCCTGGAGGGTTACGTCGCGGTGTCCAAGGTCGGCGAGCTCGAGACCGGGAACGGCCTCAACGCAGAGACCGGCGAGTACGGCGACCTGATCAAGGCCGGCATCATCGACCCGGTCAAGGTCACCCGCTCGGCGCTGCGCAACGCTGCGTCGATCGCCTCGATGATCCTCACGACGAACACGCTCGTCGTCGAGAAGAAGGTCGTGGAGGAGTCGTCGGATGCCGCCCAGGGTCACGGCCACGGTCACTGACCACAGCTGATGGACGACGAAGGCCGCAGCCCCTCGGGGTTGCGGCCTTCGCTGCGTCGGCGCAGATATGGTCCGGCGCTGGTCCGTCCGGCGATGCCGGCGATGGACTTGCGATGGTCCTGAGGGGTTGTTGCGGTCCGGGGATCGTCAGGCGGAGATGACCCGGATCTGTGTCTCGCCCAGGTCGACCGACGAACCCGGCCGGACCTGGCGCCCGCGCCGGCGATCGACCTCGCCGTCGACGCTCACCTCGCCGTCCTCGATCACGCTTCTGGCCTGCGCGCCGTTATCGACGACGCCAGCCAGCTTCAGGAGCTGCCCGAGCCGGATCATCTCGCCGGTGATGGGAACCTCGATGACGGCGCTCACCCGTCCGAGGCTAGCTGCGGCTCAGCTTGCGGCCGGCACCGGCGTCGGGAGATAGGACGCCTCACGCTCGTACTCGGTCATGGCACCCCACACGCCATACGGCTCACGGACATGCATCGCGTGCTCGCGACAGCTCTTCAGGACCGGGCAGCTCTGGCACACGGCCTTGGCTGCGCTGTCCCGGCTGCGGCGCGCCGGACCCCGTTCACCCTCGGGGTGGAAGAAGACGTCAGGATTCTCACGCCTGCAGGAGCCGTCGAGCTGCCACTGCCACAGATCTGCAACTGGACCGGGTAAACGCGAGACTGTCGCCAATGGGTGCCCCCTAATCGATGGTCCGGCATTGCTGCCGGTTCGCAGACTTGTCCCGATGGGAACTTTGAGCACAATGAGGCTTTTGCCCGCGTATTGGGGACGGTACTCGCGTATCAGGGTGCGAAACAAGGGTCCAAACGGGTGACTTGGGCAATAGACAACAAAGGTGATATGTGGGGGCTTGACAAGAGCCCGCGACAAACAGCAGGTCCGTCCGTGCCTGCGGCCTGCCGTAGAATCGAAAAATGAGCACACCGGCCGCCTGGGAGGCCACCGTTCCCGCCCCTTCGGCAGCTCCGTTTGCCTCGCCGTTCGCCTCGATCGGCCTGACCTTCGACGACGTGCTGCTGCTGCCCGGAGACACCAGCGTCATCCCCAGTGAGGTCGACACGTCGACCCGGCTGTCCCGCAACATCTCCCTGAGGCTGCCGCTGGTCTCTGCTGCGATGGATACGGTCACCGAGGCCCGGATGGCGATCGCGATGGCCCGCCAGGGCGGCATGGGCATCCTGCACCGCAACCTCTCGATAGAGGACCAGACGCGGCAGGTGGACCTGGTGAAACGTTCTGAGTCGGGCATGGTCTCGGACCCGGTCACCACCACCGGTGACGCGACGCTGGCCGAGGTCGACGAGGCGTGCGGGCGGTTCCATATCTCCGGTCTGCCCGTCATCGACGACGACGGCGTGCTCATCGGCATCATCACCAACCGCGACCTGCGCTTCGAGACGGACTTCAGCCGTCCGGCCTCGGAGGTGATGACCCCGATGCCGCTGGTCACCGCACGGGTGGGCGTGGACAAGACCGAGGCACTCGCTCTGCTGGCACGCAACAAGATCGAGAAGCTCCCTCTGGTCGACGCGGCAGGCCGGCTCAGGGGCCTGTTCACGGTCAAGGACTTCGTCAAGGCCGAGCTCTTTCCCCTGGCCACCAAGGACGAGTCAGGGCGTCTGCGGGTCGGTGCCGCCATCGGGTTCTTCGAGGACGCCTGGAAACGCGCGATGTCACTGGTCGACGCAGGCGTGGATCTGCTGATCGTCGACACCGCCAACGGTCATGCAAGGGGTGTGACCGACATGATCCGCAGGCTCAAGTCCGACCCTTCGGTGGCGCATGTCGACATCGTCGGTGGCAACGTGGCCACCCGGGCGGGCGCACAGGCCCTGGTCGACGCCGG
>JBDTWH010000162.1:0-5175 GCA_040006795.1 Actinomycetota bacterium
TTCGAAGTACTCGTTCTGGATCTCCAGCGCACTCAGCTCACGACCGTTGGCGAGCTTGACCTTCTTGGCGCCGGTCATGTCATGGCTGATCTCGCGAATGGCCCGGATCGGGTTCTCCAGGGTCAGGTCCCGCATCAGGACCCCGGCCTCGATCATTCTCAGGACCAGGTCCGCGGACCCGACCTTGAGCATGGTGGTCGTCTCACTCATGTTGGAGTCACCGACGATGACGTGCAGCCGACGGTACTTCTCGGCGTCTGCGTGCGGCTCATCCCTGGTGTTGATGATGGGACGGGAGCGGGTGGTCGCGCTGGAGACGCCCTCCCAGATGTGGTCCGCGCGCTGGCTGACGCAGTACGTCGCCCCGCGGGACGTGGTGGTGATCTTGCCCGCTCCGCAGATGATCTGGCGGCTGACCAGGAACGGGATCAAGATGTCGGACAGCCTCTGGAACTCCCCCGCCCGCCCGACCAGGTAGTTCTCGTGACAGCCGTAGGAGTTGCCCGCCGAGTCGGTGTTGTTCTTGAAGACATAGATCTCGCCCGCGATACCTTCGTCGGCGATCCGCTGCTGGGCGTCGGCGACCAGCCCCTCCACGATGCGCTCCCCGGCCTTGTCGTGGGTGACCAGCGCCCGGACGTCGTCGCACTCGGGTGTGGCGTACTCGGGGTGGCTACCCACGTCCAGGTACAGACGCGAGCCGTTGGCAAGAAACACGTTCGAGGACCGGCCCCATGACACAACCTTGCGAAAGAGGTATCGCGCCACCTCATCAGGAGTCAGGCGTCGCTGACCGTCAAAGGTGCACGTGACCCCATACTCGTTCTCGATACCGAAAATGCGGCGATCCATGACCTCACTCTATGGAGTGTTGAACAACCTTGTAAGGGTTCGGCGGGCCCTTCTTGCTGCTCACGGGGCGCGGGCACATCACGGACAAAACGGGGCAGGCAAGCCGGAATGCAAAAGTTCCGCGCAAACCACCACCGGCAGAGCCGGGACAGATGCGAAAAGGGACAGAGAGTGCGAAATACCGTGGGAGAATCGATATCGTGACCGCTTCACGAGGAGCCCCTGGCGAGACCTCAGACGACACACCCCCGGCGCCCGAAGAACCCAAGACTGCCTTCGGGCTGCTGACTCGTGCGCAAGCCATTGCAGATCAGCTTCGGAGCGAGACTGAGGCCGAGGTGGCCGCGATGCGCGCGGAAGCCGTGGCCGCGAAGGACGAGGCCAAACGGCTGCTGATCGATGCCACGACCGTCCACGACGACGCGCTCAGCGCCCAGCGTTCGGCTGACACCAGGCTGCTGGAAGCACAGCAGGAGGCCGCTCAGCTCGTGGCAGATGCCGGCGAACAGGCCGTGCTGGTCGCATCCGCCGCCGACCTGACGAGCGAGAACCTGCTGTCCGGCACGCAGGCTGAGGTCGAGGAGCTGCGCCGCAGCGCGAAGGCGGAGACCGAGCAGCTCAGAGGTCTGGCGATCACCGAGCTGGAGCAGGTGCGGGAGAAGAACGCGGCCCTGCTCTCCGAGTCCGCTGTGCGCATCGAGTCACAGCAGACGAAGGTCACGGCCGAGCTTCACAAGCTGGGCGAGGACGCCAACCAGCACGCGACCTCGGTCAGGAATGCCGCCGAGACCGCTTCGAAGGAGGCAGTGGCACGGGCCAACACCGAGGCCGGAGCGACGTCTGCTGCGTCCAGGCGCGACCTCGACGCTGCACGGTCAGAGATCGCCACACTCAGGGCAACCGCCACGACCGAGGTCGCCTCGGCACGAGACGCGGCGACTGCCGAGGCTGAACGCATCCTGGGTGATGCGGCCAACCAGCTGCTCTGGACCCGGGACACCATCGCCGCGCTGCTGCTCACTGCCAAGGCCGAGGCGGATCGGTTGCGTCTGGCCGACCTCGAGACCAGCTCGGTCCATCTGGCTGCCAGACGCCGTCAGCTGCAGGACGTCATTTCCCGGGTCGCCCTACGGGTACGAACGGCAGTGGCTGAGGCCGCGGCTGACGCCGAGCGGCTACGCGCCCAGGCGAACGCCATTCTGGATGCCGCACAGAAGGACAAGGTCGCCACCCGTGAGCACGCTCAGACCCACGCGGAGAGGGTCATCAGTGAGGCCGACCTGACGGCGCAGGCAGCACTGGATCGCGGGCAGCGTCGACTGGACGAGGCCGAGAGCGGAGCCAGGGTGATTCGTGAGCGGGCAGCTGAAGAGGTGTCCAGGCTCCAGACCGAAGCACACCAACACCGCAGGGCGGTCCGTGACGAGGCAACCATTACGCTGGCGACGGCCCGAGCCGACGCCGACACGAGCCGATCCGAGGCCAGGGAGCTACTCACCCGCGCGCGGGCCGAGGTGAATGCCCTGGCCGAACGGCGCGATGACATCACTGAACAGCTCAGCCACCTCTCCGGGGTGATCGAAGCACTTGCAGTGCCTGAACGCTCCGCGACGGCCGGCCGGCCCCAAACGTCGGCGAAAGTGCCCGACAGCTCTGAGCCCGAACCCGTAGACGATCTTTCCCTCACCACCAACGCTAGGACAGGAACCAAATGACCGACTCCAACGCCCACTTCCGCAGCGTTCTGCGCGGATACGACCCCGCACAGGTGGATCAGCATGTGCACGAGCTCGCACAGGCGGCCGCGGCAGCCCGGCAGGAGGCTGCCCAGCGCACCGTCGAGAACAGCAAGCTCGAGGCCACCCAGGGTCAGCTCCGCAAAGAGGTGGAGCGTCACGTCCAGCGTGCCCGCACGCTGGAAGAAGAGCAGATGAAGGCGTCGGCGCCCACCTACGCCACGCTCGGCGAACGGATCGGGTCGATGCTGACGCTCGCTGACAAGGAGGCAAACGAGCTGCGTGAGCGCGCCAAGGCAGATGCAGCGAACCATCACGCCCTAGCCGACGAGAGCGCGCTCGCGACGCGTCAGGACGCCGAGCACTACGCCACGGAGACACGCAGCGCCGCCAAGGCCGAGGCCGCTCGTTTCATGGAGGACGCAAAGCGGCAGGCAGACAGTGTCCTGGACGACGCCGACCGGCAGGCAATGGCCCGGCGTGAGGAAGCTGAAGCCGTCTACGAGCGGTCCCGCGCCAAGTCCGCGACCGCCGCAGTTGACTTCGAGACCACTCTGGCCGCGCGCCGGGACTCTTCGGCCCTGGAGTTTGCCGCCGAGGTCTCAGCCGCCGAGCAGCAGCTTGCCACCGTCCGCACGCAGTCAGAGCAGGCCCGCATCGAGTCGGAGCAGTCTCAGCAGGAGGCAGCAACCCGGTCAGAGCAGCAGCTTGAGCAGGCGACGAGCCATGCCCGCACGCTGGTGGCAGAGGCCAAGAGCAAGGCTGAGCGGATCAGGGGCGACTCGGAGCGCGAGCTCGCTGCGGCCACCCAGCGTCGCGACAGCATCAACGCCCAGCTCAGCAACGTGCGTCAGATGCTCGCGGCACTAGGCGGTGCCGCGGCCGGGTCCGCCCTCGACCTGGTGGCCCCCGTCGACGGCCAGGCCAAGACTGCCGCCCCGGCCGGCACCGCAACCCAGGCCGCCCCCGCCGACGGCCAGGCCAAGACTGCCGCCCCGGCCGCGACCGCCGCCGCTCCGGCCGCCGAGAAGGAAAAGACCGCCACGAACGTCCAGGGTGGCAAGGACCCGAAGCAGTCAGGCGAGGTCGCGGGCGACAAGGTGAAGGACGCCGAGCCGAAGAACGAGAAGGTCAACGACAAGAAAGCCGACTCGGGCCAGAACGTAGGCGCCAAGCGCTGAGTCCTCGGGTCTGCCCTGAGCAGACTCCGCGAAGCGGCTGACGGGTCCTGACAATCCGCCAGCCGCTTTGTCATTCCTGCCCGGGGCTCAGCCGACCAGGTGGGCGAAGGATGAGGGCTCCGCTGCCAGGAACTCGGACAGGGTCATCGGGCGCCGACCGGTGAGGTGCTCGATGGTGTGACTGGTGACCGAGCCTTCTCCGGTGTCGAGCATCAGATAGGAGCCGATCCAGCCGTCAACGAGCCAGTCAGGGTGACCTGAACGCGATTCCCTCGCCTCGTCAAGGGTCTCTGGGTGGTACGTGATGGGCCGGCGGGTGGCCTTGGTCAGGATCCGCGCCGTCTCGTGAAGGTCGATCGCGTGGGGTCCCGACACGTCGTACACCTGTCCCTCATGACCGGGCTCCACCAGCAGGACGGCGGCCAGTCGTGCCACGTCCGCGCGCGCAACCCACGCCAGGCGACCGTGCCCTGCCGGAGCCCGGATCACTCCGTCCGCGCCGACGAAGTGGGGCGCGACATCGGCGTAGAGAGAGTTGCGCATCGAGGTAAGGCTGATCCCGGCCTCGCGGACCGCCATCTCGGTGGCGTTGTGGTCACGGGCGAAAGGAAACGTCGAGCTTGGAGCCGCACCCATGAACGACGTGTAGACGATCCGTTCGACCCCTGCCAGGCGAGCACCCTCGATCGCACTTCGGTGCAACGAGACCCGGTCAGGGTCTTCGCGGCCGGACACCAGCAGCATGGTGCCGACGCCGGCCAGGGCCGTGGCCATCGACCCGGAGTCCTCGTACGCCGCGACAGCGATATCTGCTCCCTGCAGCCGCGGCGCCGCCGCAGCGTTACGAACGATCAACCGCTGCTGGACACCGCGCGAGGCCAGCTCACGGGCGACCCGCCCGCCCAAATCGCCGGTAGCACCGGTGACGGCGATCGTCACGAAGGCCCGGGTGGGTCAGCGGCGGGCTTGTGACCGGTGAGCGTGTCGTGTCGCCCCGGCGCCGGGTCATCGTCGGCCGGAACATCCGTCGTGGGATCCTCGCTGCTCAGCAGCGCATCCAGGAGTGGCCCGACCAGGCGGCGGAAGGTGCGACGAGGGCGGGCCCGGTCCAGAACCGCGACCTCGAGCTGGGATGGCGTCAACGTTCGTGAGGGCCCGCCTGCCGGGTCCTGTCTCAGGAGGTCAACAGCCAGTCCCAGCGCATCGCCCAGGCTCATCCCCGAAGTCCACCGCTGCTGCAGACCAGCCGTGATGTGCTCTCCGGCGCCACCCATGGCGATGAAGCCCTGCTCGTCGGCGACCGAGCCGTCATAGGTCAGGCGATAGATCTGGTCCAGCTCAGTGCGCTCACCGACCTCGGCGACGACGATCTCGACCTCGTAGGGCTTGGACTCCTGGGTGAAGAC
>JBDTWH010000163.1:0-46582 GCA_040006795.1 Actinomycetota bacterium
AACGGCCTGATCGAGTCGACCAACACCAAGATCCGGCTGATCACCAGGATGGCAATCGGATTCAAGTCCCCCGAGGCCCTCATAGCCCTCGCCCTGCTCAGCCTCGGCGGCCACCGACCCGTCCTCCCCGGCCGAAAATGACCCACGGATCGGTCAGGAGAGCCAAAATGTTTCGCTGTAGCGGCCACACCGGAGGCGCTCACACCCTGGACGAAGGCGGCAGCGTGGGAGCCGGTTACCGCCGCCGAGTACCCGAACTCCCGCTTATAGAAACCGATCGGTCCATTTGACCGCGCCGTGGCGAGTGGCACCGTGTCAGCGACAGGTGCGAGGTTGACGTTAACCCCAGCCGATAGCAGTTGCTCCCCCCCAAGTGGCCGCGCGATCACGCAGCACCGAAATCGCCCAACCACCCTGGGTGAGTCCCCTGGGGATTTCGCTGAATCCCGGCCCACTGAGCACTTGCATCTCACCACCCTCTTGGTCGGTCGACACGAACAGGCCGATCTTGGCAGTGGCGGCCGCCGTAGCCAGGGCGCGAAGCTAGGCGCTGACGTCGCTAGTGGCCGTGACCCCGAGGTTGCTACGGCCGTTGAGGATCGCGTTGCCGACCTGACAGTCGCTAAGTGCGCGAAACGTCGAGTTGGAAAAACCCGTCGCCTCGGCGCCTACCATGATCAGCTGGCCAACACGCTGTTCTTCGCTCAGACCGGCGAGGATCCGGACGGCTGCTTCCTTCGATGCCGGTGAGCTCACCGCCGGCGGCTTTCCCCCACCGTTGGCACTCTCGCTAACGACCCATGCGATTGGGTTTCGCAGCCGGAGTCGCACTCACCAGGGGAAAGTGACAGGCGAAACCGCCGACGATGATCCGCAACTCGAGACCGCTACCCCCATGCACAACGTCGTTGCCATCATCCGCCACCGATCTCCTCCCGGGTGCACCTGAGCAGCGTAGCTTCGAGCCTCATCAACTGCACCTGGAGTCCCCGGCCGGGCCTCACTTTTCACGACCACGCGGAGGTCGCGGACCCTGAGTCGAGTACCTTTGGGCCGACATGATCAAAAGGACCCAACGACAAGTCCTTGGTCGAGGTCGATGCCACCCACGATGAAGGAGTTCCCCCTATGACCGATCTCGACCTGGCTTCGTCGCCGGTCCCCGTCGCTGCCCCGACCGCTCGGGCGTCCGGCACACTTGTCCTGGCCCCGCCCGCGGCCGTCATCGTCGTGAACGATGAGCAGGCTGCGGGCGCGATCCCAATTGAGTCTGGCAAGCAGGTCGAGCTGCGTTCCAAGGCCAACGCCTTCGTCACCGAACTCGCCGCCATGGACACCAAGTCACCGGTCTTCACCCAGAAGGTCTCCTCCATCACGTCCATGGGCGAGCAAGACATGCGCTCGGCGGCAGCGGTCTCCAGCCGGATGCTAGAACGCCCCGCCCTGGGCAGAGGTAACCAAAAGGATGACGCGCAGACCCGAGTATCGAACACGCTGGTCGACCTGCGGACAACGGTCACCGATCTTGATCCCAAGCGTGCCGACCTGACCGGCGTGAAGAAGCTCCTCAAATTCATGCCGGGCGGTGACAAGGTGGATCGCTACTTCGCCAGATACCAGTCGGCCCAGTCCCACCTGAACGCGATCATCAAGGCCCTCGACTCCGGGCAGGACGAGCTACGCAAGGACAACGCGTCCATCGAGACCGAGAAGGCCAACATGTGGACCACGATGGGCAAGCTGAGTGAGTACAACGAGCTCGCCAGCGCCCTGGATGGCGCGCTTGGCAACAAGGTCGCTGAGCTGGATGCGGGCGGGCAGACCGAGGAGGCGAACATACTTCGAGCCGACGCGCTGTTCCCCGTCCGTCAGCGCCGACAGGACATCATGACGCAGATGGCGGTCAACGTGCAGGGATACATGGCCCTGGATCTGGTGCGCAAGAACAACCTCGAGCTGATCCGGGGCGTGGACCGTGCGCAGACCACAACAATCTCCGCGCTGCGAACGGCCGTCATCGTCTCTCAGGCCCTGTCACGTCAGAAGCTGGTCCTGGACCAGATCTCGGCCCTGAACACCGTCACGTCCAACCTGATCGAGTCGACTTCCGAGCAGTTGCGCATCCAGGGTGCGCAGATAAACCAGCAGGCCGCGACGTCCACCATCGACATCGCCAAGCTGCAAGCCGCGTTCGACAACGTGTTCGCGACGATGGACGCCCTGGACACGTTCCGCGCTCAGGCCGTTGACAGTATGGGGGAGACAGTCACGGCTCTCGAAGGTCAGATGGCTCGCGCCAAGCCGTATCTGGAGCGGACCCGTCGCGGCGAGATCAATGCCTAGGGCACCATTCATGTCCCGTCCCGGCCGATGGTCAGATCGCTCGATCGGACGTCCGCCAAGAGCGTAAGGAGTCCCCGGTGGGGTTGTTCAGCAGAGTGCGTGAGGCTGTCGATGCCCGCGCGCCCTCTCCCCGGCCGGTTCCGGACGTGCCGATACCGGAGGAGGGCGACAGCCCGCAGTCGCTGCGACGCACCATGGACGACGTGATCGAGTTCATCAACCGCAGCGCAGGGCGCCTCCCCGGCGTCGCGGTCGTCCATGCGCGACGGATCACTGACGCTCTGCGCGAGACAATCGATACCAGCCAGGTCCGCCCGCTGGATGTGTATGCCGTTCTGGCCGTCAAGAGCACCCTCAACGACTACCTGCCGACGACTCTCAGGAGCTACCTCGCCGTGGATACCGCTCTGATCAACACACCACGCGGCTCGGGTCGAACCCCGAGCCAATCCCTCCTGGAGCAGCTCGACGACCTGCAGAGATCAGCGTCCGCGACCTTGGTCGCCGCTCGCGATCAGGATGCGGACGCGCTGATGACCCAAGGGTCATTTCTGCGGACGAAGTTCTCCGGCTCTGATCTGGACCTGTGATGGCAGCCCCGATGACGCGTGGGTCGAATGTCGCCCTGACCCGGGAGATCCCCTCTCTGACTGGCGTCGTCGTGGGTGTGAAGCTGCATTCGACCGAACGCGTCCTGGTGGACAACCTTGTCGTGGCGACCATCCTTTGCGACAGCTCCGGCAAGGCGTTGTCCGATGAACACTTCGTCTTCTTCAACCAGCTCAGCTCACCTGAGCTGTCGGTGACCCAGTTGGCCCACGCTGTGGGCCGGGACACCGAACAGGTGGAGATTGACCTGGACGCTGTCCCGACGGAGGTCAGCCGCATCGTTGTGGTCACCTACATCAACGAAGGCAACCTTGCTCGCCGCACCCTTGGTCAGCTGAACGAAGCCAGCGTCCGGGTGCTGAACCTGGCCGACAACACCGAGCTCGTCCGGTCCGAGAACCTCGCCTCTGGGCTCCACAACGAGAGCGGGCTGGCGTTGGGTGAGCTGTACCGCCATGGAGGCGGGTGGAAGTTCAAGGTCATCGGCCAGGGGTACCGCGATGGGATCCGGGCCATGGCCGCCGACTTCGGTATCTCCCTATGAACATCGTCGCTCCGGACCGAGCGCCCGCACGTGACGACCTACCCTGGCTACGTCGCCGGACCACACGTGCCCCTGCACCCGCGATGAGCAGCGACCCAGCCGTACAGGGCCATCGTGGGTTCCCCGGTGGCCACGCCATCCACCCCCTAGATCTCCCGGCTCGTCCAATCTCCCAGAGCCCGACCCAGGAAGCACCGACCCCGCTCGGCACAGACCTCGACCTGTCCGAGCACGACACGGTCCGGTCGGCTATCCCTCCCCGGCCAGAGCCCGGGGGCCAGCTGGAAGGCCCGCCCGACGGCAGGGATTTCTTCCTGCCTGCGCGGACCCACAACGGGCTACCAACGATCCTGACCACCAAGGAGCCCGTTGTCACTTTGACCCGGGTGCAGTCAGGCCTGGGGGCCCTCACCGTCCAGGCGGTCATCTCAGACTCAGTGGGCGACCTGAGACTTGGTTGTGCCTACCAGCTCGTCTCGGGCCAGTCTTCGGTGATCCACCTCGGGAGCGGCCTTCGCGTCGCCCCGGCAGGGTCACTGCGGCCCGTGATCAGAGCCGGCAGTGGCTTCGGAGAACTGACCGTGGACCTGGTTCAGAGTCGTGAACTCGAACGGTTGATCGTCCTCGCGTACTCGGAGTCGGGAGCGGCGCTGAGCTGGGACGGGACGTTGGTCGTGCAGACGTATGGCGGAGCCCGGGTCGAGGTTCCGCTGCACCGTAGCCCCGATGAGGGGGTGCTCGTTCCGCTGTCGTTGTTCAATATTGACGGAGAGTTCGTGCTGCGCGCCGAACAGTCCCTCATCGGTGGCTCAATCCGCGAGGCCACAGCCGCGTACGGCTTCGAGAGCATCAGTTGGCTGGACGACCACACCGCGTTGAGCTGATCCCTCGATAGGCTCGAGAACAGACAGCCGTTGAACCTTGGGGCAGGATGAACCCATGCTCGAACTCGACAAAGGAGCCAATGCGCCCATTCCTGCCCACGCCGTCAGGGTGACGCTATCGTGGGACGGCCGTGCCGGCGTCCCGAACGTTGACGCCTCCGCGGTGTTGTGCGGATCGAACGGGCTTGTTGCGAGCGACGCGGATTTCGTCTTCTTCAACCAGGCCACCCACCCCTCGGGCGCCGTGCGACACCTCGGCAAGAGCACCGCCTCCGACTCCTTGGCCGTGGATCTGTCGTTGTTGTCCGAATCGATCGACCGCATCGCTCTGGTGGGTTCGAGCAACGGCGGGACCTTCGGGCAGGTGCCCGCCCTGGTGCTGACCGTGACCGATGTTGCCAGCGGCCAAGATCTCGTCCAGTTCCATCCGGATGCTACGACAGAGACCGCCCTCGTCGCGGGCGAACTCTACCGGCGTGCGGGATCCTGGAAGTTCCGTGCCGTCGGACAGGGGTATCGCGATGGGCTCGCCGGCCTGGCGCGGGGCTTCGGGATCCACATCGACGATCCGAAGCCGGTTTCGCCTGTGTCACCAGTAGCGCGATCGACACCTGACAGCTCCCTAAAGCCGTTGCGGCCGACCGCGATCGACTGGATGAACCCGCCAGTCCCAGCCGGCTACGAGTTGTAACAGAAGGGTTTGACGATGGGTTTCCGCTACCGCAAGAGCATCAAGCTCATGCCGGGTGTGCGCATGAACATCTCGAAGAAGGGCATCGGCTACTCGGCGGGAGTCAAGGGCGCCCGGGTCACCCGCACCGCCTCGGGACACACCTACAGAACGTTCTCGGTACCAGGCACGGGGCTTTCCCAACGGACGGCCATCGGCGGCAGGGGAGGCAGTCGGACAAGCAGCGACCGGGCAGTCGGCAACCGCGACGCGGGAACCCCCGCGCCGGCCGACCGGCCGCCGAGGCCGAAGCCAGGCCTCTTCGCGCCCGCCGGGGAGAAGGAACTGTACCGGGCGGTGATGACGGGTCGGCCAGACCCGGCAGACCTGCAGCGCGTCGGACACAGCCATCCCGACTACCGCGTGCTGGTCGCAGCGCTCGAGGGCTTCCTGCAGTTTCAGGGCGGAGCTCACGACCGCGCCCGTGAACTTCTCGCGTGGGTGTTCGCTCAGGGGCAGGACATCGCCGTTCACCCCTTCGCTCAGAAGTACCTGGCTGGTGCCACGGTGACCGTCGAAATCTCCCCCGGCGTCAGTGCGGCGTTGCCGATGAGCACATCCACGGTCGGCCTCGCCGTCGCTGAGCTTCACCAGGAGGCCGGCGACCTGGATGCGGCGATCGCGACCGTCGAGCGGGTCGACCCGCCGACCACGATGGCCGCTCTGAGCCTGGCTGAGCTGTACGCCCAGGCTGGCAGACACTCCGACGTGGTCGACCTCACCGACGGCATCGCCAACACTGACGACGCCACGGCCTTAATGTGCGTCTTCCGCGGTATCGCACTACGAGAGCAGGGGTATTACGACGCCAGCCGGCTGGCCTTCAAAGAAGCTCTTCGGTCGCGGTCCCGCAGCACCGAGGTCAAGCACCGCGCCTACCTTGAGCGAGCACTTTCCTACCTCGCCCAGAACCGTAACTCGATGGCCCGCAAGGACCTCGAGCGGGTCATGGCGGAGGACTCCGAGGCGCCCGGGTTGGCTCAGGCGCTCGCCAGGCTGCCAGCCTGAGGATTCCTGCCAGGCCAGGTAGTTAGTTCCATCAGGTCCGGTCAGCCCGTTGGCGACAGGCGCCCTGCCGAACCGTCTGGGATACGCCCATCAAGCCGTCGGGGACACAGCCAGGGCGTAGGCGAGGAGACGTGCGCAGATCTCCTGACCGCCGAGCACCCCGACGCCATGGGTCACGCTCAGGTTCGCCCGATGCCACCCGACATCGTGCAGCTCTCCGTGGGCCGGGCGTACTGCCTTGTCGGACGCTGCGAGCATTTCGGCGTCCAGAAGAGAGTCACCCGCAGCCGCCGTCAGCACCGCCCCGCACCGGTGAGCCACCTCAGCGACGGCGGCCGACTTTGTCAGCAGGTCCGGAACGCAGTACACCTTTCGACCCTGAAGGGAGACGGACCAGCCCCGCGGCGCGCACCACCCCATCAGGTCGGAGATGAGGTTATGAGGCAACTCGTCTCGCGCGACGACAAGGTAGGCGAACAGATCCTCGGCCACCCGGCTCTTGAGCAGCCACCGCGGGTCGGTGATCTTCTCCAGGTAGTCGACGACCTCGGCCAGAGGCACGCCCCCGGCCTCCAGCCTGACGGCAAGTCCCACGGACCATTCGCGGTCAGGAATACCGTATTCGAGGATGCGCCCACCATTGGCCACGATCGAGTAGCGGGGGGGCACCGGCAGCCGGAGCCTCTCGTACTGAACACGCGTGCGGGTGGTCGTCGGAACGAGCTGAGCCACACCAGCCAGAGCTATCAGAAGCGACTCGGCGTCCCTGGTAAGGAACGAGATCGGGACACCCTGATACACCTCGGCGACGACCAGGCGCGGCGCATCCGCGTCCTGCCCGTTCAGTCCCAGCGCCTGAGCGGAGTAGATCAGAGTCCTGTCAAGATCGCAGGCGACCAGGAGCCGTCCCGGGCGGCGGGGGCTTCTCGGCGCATGGAGCGCAACCTCCTTGGCCAAACGCGCCGGCAGCCCAGCCCCACGAGCGACATCGAAAACCATGGCCCGCAGTTCGGAGTGCCGATCGCAGCGCTGGCGCACGATCGACTGTAGATCTCGATCTCCCACCGGGTCGGCTGGCCTTGCCGTTGCTCTTCTCATACCGTTGACTGGCTCTCGGCAGGCGAGGCGCTGGTACCGTTCGCGTCCGTGGCGCCGCGGGTGAAGCGCGGATGGATGAGTCCGACGCAGCTGAAGGGCAGGGTCAGTGCCTCCTGAACCGGAGCGCCCCTCTGGGCGGCGAGCAGGCGAATATGCGCTAGCTCTGGGTGGACGCCGGGACTGACCAGGATCTTCCAGGGGACCCGGCGAAGCAACACCCGCGTCGTCTCGCCGACCCCCGGCTTTACAAGATTAACGTCTCCGATGCCGAACCCCTCACTGATCTTCTCGACCGCGGACCACCCCTGCCACGTTGCGTCCCGTTTGTTCGAGGCCATAACGGGCCAGTCAACTTTGACGGCGCCTGCAACATCGCCAAACCGGGCAGCGATCGCATCCAAGAAGGCGCCGGAGAGGTCTGAGCCAGCGAGCTCGGCGTAGAACTTGGCACCGTGAAAGTCATCCGGACCGATCAGCGAGTTGTTGAGGACGGTGCGACTGACCAGTCCGGACACAGTCGAGTTGAGACACGCGGAAGGGACCAGGAAGTCCTCGTGTGTTCCGAACAGCCGGACGCAGCGACCGGGATCGGCCAGGACGGCCAGGTCCGGCGCGAACGCATCTCCGGTCATGTTCGTCTGCCGCTCAAGCGCGGCCGCGAGCTCACGGGCGATGGCGCCCTTGCCGGTCCACCCGTCGACGAACATTACCGCTGCCGGGTCATGATGGGCTGCCAGAAATGTCAGGGCCCGGGTGTCGATTCCCCGGCCGCGGACGATGGAGACGGCGTAGTGCGGCAGATCCAGTCCGTGCGCGAACTGGGCCCAGCGGCGCATCAGGATGCCGACCGGGGTCCCGGCCCGGGCGAGGGAGACCAGCACGGCACCTTCTCCACGGGCAGCCAGGACCATCTCGGTGACCACGCCCACCGCATGCGCGACCCGGCTGGCGTTCGCTGCCAGGGCCTCGTGAAAGAGCCGCTGGTATTCCCTACTGGGCTGGTATTCGATTGGCAGGGACTCGGCATAGTGCGCACCGCCGGACTGAATGGCCTCTTCGCGCTCCTCGGTTGGCGCCTCGAGGGACACGTGGGAAAGGTCTTTGAGCAACCACCCGACTTCCGCTGAGTCGTAGGAGCCGAACGTTGGCCCCCGTAGCGGCTCGGGAAGCCGGCCGGCGGGCACTCGCCGAGCCGACGCAGGCGTCCGCGCAGGCTCGGGCAAACAGGGCATCCCAGCCGCCTCGGGCGTGGCGGGCGTCTCAACCCACTCGGGCAAGACGGCCAGAAGCACGCGGTCCGCCTCGCATGCGAGCCGTTGAAGAAGCCCATCGTCTGACATCAAGCCGGCCGTGTCGGCACTCGCGTCAAGGACGAGGACGACCGTGTCAAAAGGCGCCTGCGCGTTTGCAGTCGCCGCCAGGTTATAGGCAAAACGTCGGCCGAGACCGTCGGCCGGGTTGTCGTGAGCAGGGAACTCGATCCTGCTGCGGATGGCATATCCCGGGTCGTCGACCACGACGACCGGGGACCGGGTTGTGGTGGAGAACCGCACCTGCACCCTGTTCGCGTCACCACCGCTGTCTTCTGCGTCCCCCACATCATCACGTACAGAAGTCAGCTCGTCAGCCAGCGCGCAGGCCAGCCGCAACGGGGCATACATCAGCTCTTCGCAGCCAAGCACGAGGATCCGCCGCGCGCTTGCGGAAACCGCCGTTGCCAGCGTCTTGGCCATCTCCGGAAGCGAACACTCGAAGCGGAGCCGGTGGGCGGGAGTGAACCCGTGCCGGCCGGTGACGGGCAGGCCCGCGGGCCAGCCCAGGTCGATGCGACGCTGGGTACCTCTGGCCCTGAGGACGCGCCCGGCCCCACCGGATCTGTCTGAGACCTCGGCCGCGCGGGCAGTGGCGGCCAACTCCTGCCCTCGGGCGAGCATTCCCTCGGATAGGTTAGCTCGTCCCGCGGCAAGGCTGACCACATCGATCCTCGTTCCAAGCCTCTCCGCGGTCGTCGCCATGCGGTCGCGGTCATCGGCGGAGCGCAGGTCGACCAGAGCCGCAATCACGTAGCGATCGCGTGGCGCACGCTGATGCAACTCGGCAATGGTGTTCAGCACGGTCGTCCCGGTGGACAGCTCGTCGTCGACCAGGACCAGTGGCAGCGTGTTCAGGAGTATGCCCGGATCCTGCGGCAACAGCAGATGGCTCGTGGCGTGGGAGTGCTCCTCCTCGAACTCGGCGACGGGTACGTAACCGGCCACCGGCCGGCGGGTCGAGTGCACGCTGATGGCTGTGCGCAGCGCGTCCGCCACGCAGTGACCAAGCCCGGTTGCCGTCTCGGCGTAACCCAGGACAACTGCCCGCGGGTAGGCAACGGCGGTGGACGCGTCCGGCTGGCTCGCGAGGACGGCAGTGGGCAGGGTTGCGCCTGCCTGACGTGCCCCCGACCCGATCCCGGTGGCCATCACCAGTTGCGCGCCGAGCTCTGGGATCTCAAGGGCCTCCCCGCACAGGAGCCTTCGGACCATCTCGCCGAGCAGCAACCCAGCCCCATTGACCAGGCGTGGGTCGGCCGGTATGTGCTTTCCCAACACACGCGAGACAAGGAGATGGGCTCTGCGAGGGTTGCGTCGGACGGCCAACCCGACGAGGTCGGCCAGTTCCGCGTCCAGGGGGGATTGGGTGGTCTCCAGGCTCATCCCGAGTCTCTGCGCGACCCAGTCCCCCTCCCAGGTGGCCGTAGCCGGCGTCATGGCCGGCGCAGAGGCCGCCAGGCTCACGCGATCTCTCGGGCCGCGAGGAGATCGACAAAGTTGACGTCCTCGGCCGCGACGCCGAACACGGCGGCCCGCGCCATGATGCGCTCGGCCCAGGCGAAGTGTGGCTTGGCCTCGTTCATCTTGTTGCCGAAGCGGGATGCGAGCACTCCCCCGCCTGCGTCATGTTGACCCAGCACGTCGGTAGCGTCGGCATACTCCTCGTAGGTGACCACAGACAGCGCGTGCACTGCTGCGACGTGAGAGGGGTGGATGACCGTCTTCCCGATCAGGCCGTTCGCCTTGTCCAGGACGATCTCCCGCAACAACCCATCCATGTCCGAGGTGATCAGCTGGTGGCGCAGCACGGGGGCCTGACGCGCCTCGAACGGGGACTGACGAAGCTGGGGCTTGAACAGGCGATCACGGTTGGGAAAGTACTCCCAGACCGGACCTGTCACCGTGAACCCGGAGCCGTCGGAACGCCCGAGAATGTTGACAACGTCGTAGATGACGTCCGCGACCGCACCCACGTCATAAACCGTCAGCTCCGGGCTACGGCGGATGCCATACGCCGCGCACAGGTCAGTCGCGCCGATGCGCACCGCAAGGACGGACTCGCGGTGCTTGGCCAGCAGTCGCGACGTGCCGATCAGGGTCTCCTGGCGGCTCTCGCGGTAGATCACGTCCGGGGACTCGATGACGGGCATGGCCAGCAGCCGCTGGCCGCTGGACAGGGCCGCGTCTTCGATCGCGTCCAGGTAGGCGTCCCCGGTGAGGTCGGTGAACTTCGGCAGGACGAACCCGGAAAGGATCGGCAGCTGCTCGCCGAGCGCGCCGACGATGGCAGGGATCTGCTCGACATGGCGCACCCGGATGAAGACCAGTGGAACGGGCGCGTCGTCACCGTGCGCGGCGAGGGTGCGCAACTGTGCGACAACGTTTGTCTGCGCCGCGGCGACCATGTCGTCCGGAATGGCGTCCTCAAGGCACACCACGCAGCTCATCACCCCCGCAGCGCCCTGGCGGAGCAGGTCCTGAGAAAGAGTCAGGCGAGTCGCAGGCATGTAAAGGGTCGCCCCGAGGGCTCCAGCCAGCGTCTCCAGGCGAGCATGTCTGTCGAACCATTGCGGCGGCCGGGCGAACAGCCGCTCGCGCACGGCCTGGTCCAGGTCGTGGAAATGGCGCATCGTTCAACTACCCGATCTGGTCTGGGCAGAACAAGCGCATGCTCACAGGTGTCCCGCCACAGTCGGCAGCAGGTCGCGGAACGTACGCCCGTTGGCGATGGCGCCGATCGCTGTCATAGCCCATCCCCGTCCCTCGCGAGTGAGCTTGGCCATCACCTGGGCGTTGTGCCGGCCGGAGCCGCTCAACTCGTAGCGCGCCACCTCGCCGCTGGTGGTCTCGTCCACGATCCGGCAGTAGGCGTTTTCGATCTGGGAGAAATTCTGGCCGGTGAAGGAGTTCACCACGAATACCAGCGTGGCGACCTGGGCTGACACTTGGCGGAGGTCAACGATGATGGACTCGTCGTCGCCCTCCCCGGCACCAGTCAGGTTGTCCCCCGTGTGCACAACAGAACCGTCGGTGCTGCGAAGTTGCTGGAACCACACCTGGTCCACGAGCTGGCCTTTGCCATCGAACAGCAGGCAAGAGGCGTCCAGGTCGATCGACTGCGACTTCAGTCCTCCGAACAGGCCCTTCTTCTTGACTGCGTCCCAGCCCAGTCCCATCCGAACCCGGGTCAGGGTCTCGCCGCCACCCTTCGTCAACGAAACCCGCTGTCCCTTACTCAGAGTTACGCTCATGCCCACTCCTTCATTGGTATTGTCCCCGCAGTAGCGGGTCCCGCCAGACGTGAGATTAGACGGCTCAAAGAGGGGTCAGTTCCACCGGCCTGCCCCATGCCTGTTCCTACTTGCGGGCAGTGGTCCACTGCATGCCCCACTGGTACGCCTTATCCAGGTCTCGGTGCCCTGCCACGTAGTTCACCTCGCGGTGCACCGACAGCTCACCGCCGCTGTTGGTCAGCATCGCGATGCCGCACATCGTTGCCCGTGGGTCGTGCTCATCAAGGCGAACCTCCACCTGAGGCCCCGCGGTCGGGAACAGCGTCACAACAGCATTGCAAGCAGCCCAGCTGGCAACGCCCTCATAGATGTAGGCGAATACCAGCAAGCGCCGGATCTCGCCCACGTGCTCAAGATTGACGAACAGATTCTCTCCGCCAGTTGTCGAACCACTTCGGTCGTCCCCGTCCAGCCAGCAGATCGGGTCACCCTGTCGCTTATCGCGAAAGGCGTTGCCGAGGGCCTGCACGGCGCCCTTGGAACCGTCGGCATACTCGTAGAAACACCCCAGGTCGAGGTCTATCTCGGAGGTCGGCGGAGCAGTCAGTCGCTTGAGGAAGCCACCTCGGGGCTGGTCCTGAGTAGGCCGGGCGTTCCAGTTCAGGTTGACCCGCAGGATTCCGCCGGTCGACCCGGACTTGGTGAGTGACACACCGGGCGCGGACTTGGTCAGTGTCACCTTGCCCAACGACACGGGAGTGCTCGGTGACACAGCCCCTTTGGTGTAGTCAATTGCCATTGTCTTCCCCTCGCCTGCAATTATCGCCGGCCCTGAGCCAGCTGGCCTTCTGATCACCCATCGACGATGTGCCGTCCGGCGTCAGCCGATATTGATGCCAAATTCCTTTGCGATGCCCGCCAGACCGGTAGAGTATCCCTGCCCGACTGCCCGGAACTTCCAGTCGGACCCGTTGCGATACAGTTCGCCGAAAACCATGGCGGTCTCGGTCGCGGCGTCCTCGCTGAGGTCATAACGGGCGAGCTCGTCGCCGTTGGCCTGGTTGATCACGCGGATGAAGGCGTTGCGGACCTGGCCGAACGACTGTGAGCGCTGGTCGGCTTCGTAGATCGAGACCGGGAAGACGACCTTGTCGACCTCGGCCGAGATTGAGGCGAGGTTGACCTTGATGCTCTCGTCGTCGCCCTCACCCTCGCCGGTCAGGTTGTCGCCCGTGTGCACGATCGCCCCTTCAGGGCTGACCAAGTTGCCGAAGAACACGAAGTGCTTGTCGGAGACTGCCTGACCATCAGTCTTGACGCCGATTGCCGAGGCGTCGAGATCGAAGGCAGCGCCATCGGTGGACCGCACGTCCCAGCCGAGGCCAACGGTGACGGCGCTGAGGCCGGCGCCGCCCGCCTGCTTGGTGAGTGAGACATTCCCGCCCTTGGTAAGACTGACTCCCACGATGGACCCTCAGTTTCTGCTCGTGACGGCAGGTACTCCGCCGGTTCCTGTAATCGCCTTCGGGCGACGGGCGCGAGCGTAGCACCGCTCACAGTTGCTGTCCTGACTAGCCTTGTCCCCTCCACATTGCCCTTCGCACGGATCCTGGTATCGCAGTCAATCAGTGATGTTGACTCCGTACTCGCTGCCCAGACCGGCCAGCCCGCTCTGGTAGCCCTGCCCGACCGCGCGCAGCTTCCAGTCGCCCTTGTTGCGGTACAGCTCCCCAACGATCACGCACGTCTCGTTCGAGAACGCCTGACCGGTTGAGAAGTCAGCAACCCCTCGGCCATCCTGCAGGTCAAGGACCCTTAGTCGCACGGTCTTCAGGACGTCGAACTTTCCACCGTCCACGACAGTGGCAAGAACGACCAGAATCCGGTCGACTTGTTCGGGAAGCTCGGCCACGTTCACCAATACCTGAGCCCGGTCTTGGGCGTCGGCTTGGTCCTCGGTGGCCGAGCGGAGGAACACGGTTCTCTGTGGCGACACCGTGTTATCCCAGTAGAGGAAGTGATCGTCGTCCAGCACCTTCCTGTCGGGACCGCACACCAATGCGCAGACGTCGCACTCCAGGTCGCCAGACTCCCAGTCCAAACCGAGCAGAAGAGAGCCGATCGCGTGGTCGCCCGTGGTTGTTCCAAGCGTCAGGTTGGCACCCTTGGTCAGTTCCATCTCTTACCAGGCTCCTCGGTGCGACGTGTCGGGTCAGGCTCAACCTTGCACATGGAGAGCCCACTTGATCGGGTCGAGAGCACGGAACGGGGCAATTCCTCCGGAGTGAACCATGTCGCCGTCCGGACTCTCGCCGAGCGCCGACGCCGCAAAGAACTGGTAGATCTCGGCAGTATCGTCGAGCATGGCACGGATCCTGCGCGCGCCGAGCATCTCAAGGAGACCACCAACTTCCGCGTGCAACAACGCACCGTCCTTCTCGTCAAAGTGATCCGTCATGAGCGAGGGATCGCGCTGGAGCGGGGAGCCGGGACGGTTCATGATCGCCGCCCACTTCGTTCCCGATACCTGGCTCAGCTTCTGAAGAACGTCGACTTTGGACAACACGACAGCGATCGGGATCTTGGTGCGGGCGCCTGCCACGCGGCTGGTCATCAGGCCGAGCACATGACGGAGCACATCAATGCTCTCTCCGCCCATTAGCTCGGGCTCGGGAACGATATCTGCCAACATGTCGCGGATCTGCTTCACCTTCAGTGGGTCGATGAGCACGAGCACAGCGTCTGCTCTGCTGAAGAAGTCCAGGGCCACGTCATCGCCGTTGTCGTTCTCGAGATCCTCTCCCGCCACGTCACGCAGCACGAGAATCTGCCGTATCGGCCGGCCAGCCTCCTGGCGGTTGAATTGAAAGATCAACGGGTCCCGGGTGATTGAGTCCGCACCCTGAAGTCCCACTGTTGCCACGACAAGTCTTCTTTGCTCGAGCAGAGGATTGAGGTAGTGCCGTTCAAACCTGCTTTGGGTGTCTCCGACGCCCCGGACCTCGGACCCCCAGAACCGCTCCACCCACAGGCCCAGCTGTTGGGTGGACACAGCGATTAAGAGGCTCTTTCCAGTCGCGCGGGCGCCCGCCAGAGCGATGCAGGTGACGCGGGATGACCGCCAGTCGGCGGGAATGGGGTAGCTGCAGTTGGGGCAAACCTCACTGCTGCTCGGGACCTGACAGTCCTCGCAGACGGCTACCGATTGCTGCCCTGCCGGGGTCGACGCACCAACCCGCATGACCGGCCTCGCACGCACCTCATAGCCTCGCGCTGCAGAAGCCTCGGCGCTCATTTTCGGGACGCACGAACCGACACAACCCATGGTCGTCACTTTCGGGGGAAGGGACCGAAAGCAGGAGGGGCATTTCATGGATGGCCCACCCCCAGCGGGCTGATCAGCTGTGCAGCCAGCTGCGAGGGGCGACCGTCCCCGGATTCGCCGGTGAGTGACCCGATCGCGCCACGGCGCAGCGCCACGATCCGTACGTTGGGCAGGCATGCCAGTGGATCGAGCGCGGACAGCTCCTCTTCCCACCACTGCTGAGGCACGTCCGCGGGCAGGGAGTACTTCGACCTGCCGATCGTGACGAGCGACTGTGCGAGTCCGGGGCTGGCCTCCATCAGGCGCACGATGGCGTCCACATCGGCGGGCACCCCGTCAGTCACCACGACAACCACTGCGTCGCCGGTCAGCTGACCGGCTACGCACTGGATTGCCGGAGCGAGTTCGGCGTACAGGGCCGGCTCGCGGTCGGTGAAGGCAGTTGCCGACAGATTCCGAGGATCCTGCCGGGCAGCAGGCACCTCTACGAACGTGCGCGGGCCAGAGAGCGCGGCAGCGTCCGCTGCTCGGCCGGTCCACTCGACCATCACCCCGGCGGCCAGAACGAGAAGATCGTCCAGCTGGCCGGTTGCATGAAGTGCTGCCATAGACGCGGAGCCGTCGAGGACCAGCCCCCACGACGCGGGGCCCTGCTGAACGACATTCGAGCCAGCCGCTTCGCGGAATGCGTACCGGCCAGCCTGGAGCCACTCCTGCTCGTTGACCCCGGGGTCTTCTGCAGGCAGGTGGCCGCGCTGTTGCGGGGCACTCGGTTCGCGGGACCTACCACCGATCACGGTGATTACTGACTTACCCACCGCGAACTCGAGTACCGCGATCTCTCGGTTGCCCAACGCCCCGACGTCGGACTGCGAGACGATGATCTGCTCGGGCTCAACGCTGCTTCCCTCGGTGCGCAGAGACAGGCCGACATGCGTTCCGGACGCAAAGGTCTTGGAGTTGCTGGGGGTAGCGACCAACCGCAGCCTTCGCGGCTGTGGGGTCAGAATCATCTCGATCGCAGAAAGCCGGTAGGACGCTGCCTCGTTCCCGGCCTGGTCCAGGGCCTGGAGCGTGACTCCGGCATCCGCCTTGACCCCGGTGAGGATGACGCGCAGCGGCGTCGGCGCGAAAGCGTACGACTCGGACTCATCTAGCTCCTTGACAGGCACAACTAGCTCCTCTTTGTGTTCTCGTGAGTGACTGGCCGTAGCTCTGGGGTGGGTTGATCGAAGAGTCGGGAGATCTGATGGTTGACCTTGTCCCGGGTGGACGGGTCCGTGATCGTCAACAACCGACTGTCGGTCGTACTCCGGAGCATTGCCCTTGAGAACCCGCCGGACTTCATCACCAACCGGCGCGCCACCACCCACCCCAGTGGCTCGCCCCCGCTCGTCGGGATAGTCAACACCGATGTCTGTTCAAGTGACAGAGCCAGGGCGGAGGCCACGATCAGGTGGGCCACCCAGCTCAGCAGGCCCGTGATCGGTTCTAAACCGGGACCGGACTCGAACATGTGAACCAGCGCCTCGATATAGGCTTCCTCTCGCGCCCTGAACAGCGGCGCAACAGTTGTCACCGTCATCGACTCAGTGGGGCAAGCGCCTTGCTGAACGCTTTGGAGGACGGCAAGGCGCATCTGAACCGTCTGCATGGCGGCAGACAGCCCGGGCTGACGGTCCAGCCTTGACATTGAGGGTTCCCGAGTCAGGGCGAGGATGTGTTTGGCATGCTCGAGGAACTGACCGGGGGACCTGTCTAACCCGACCAGGGAGTTGGCGCAGGCAAAGGCAAGGAAGGGCTTACCTGACAGGTCCTCGACTCCCGGTGAGACACCGGGTCTCAGCCCGGCTGCGACATAGACGGCGCGCGCGAGGACGGCGCACCCGTCCGTGCCGGCCGGCATCTCGTAGAATATTTCGGCGATGTCATCAGCGATCTGGTCGCGAAGCAGTGACTCACCCGACAGGTCTATCCGGGCGGCGAATGGTGCGTCCAACATCAGCTGCGGGTTCAGACGCGAGACCTCCTCAGACCTGGACGCAAACTCCGGTGCCTGGAGTCTCTGCTTCAGGAGGTCCAGTACCGGTTCCAGCGGAGGGATGTCACTGTCATTCTCCGGAACCGGCTGGAGCTCGAAGTCAAGCAGCAGGCTGGCGATGCGCGCAGCCTCCATGACGTCGTCCGAGTCTCCGCCGGACAGTTTGCCAGCGCGGGCTACGGCCGACAGTGCGGCGAGCTCACGCATCTCAGCCCGGTCTTGGTTGGTGGCGAGGAAATCCCGCCAGCCTTCGGCGTCCAGGCCTGAGACAAGCTCATCCATGAGTAACCCGCAAGCAGGCAGGTCTAGCATCTCGGCGGGGGCGGCAGCGAGGATTTCCTGAAGCTTCTCGGCGCGCGCCATGATGACCGACTGCTCATCGAGCATCATGGCCACTGATAGTGGCCAATGCAGCGTGACAGCAGCCCCGGGACGCATCTGACTTCCTAGCTTGTCCATTGCGCTCAGCACGGCGAGGGCATGCTCGCGGTCCAGCGACGCTAGGTCCAATGCCCATTCCGGCCACTGAGTGATGGGCATTGACCTGCCGGTGGGCAGTCTCCAGGCTTTTTGCTCTGCGGCTTCACGCTCGTCGAGGTCCCAGTGCGGATCAAGGAGCAGGAAGGGGTCCTGCATCTCGTCGAGGCGACTCAAGTCCACTCGCGGAAGGCAGATCACTCGAAAGCCCTGCTGGGCTGCAAAAGGCAGGGCGTGGGCCCGCTCAAAAGTGACGAAGCTGATCCGCTGAGCCAGCTGCGGTGCGGTGAGATATGAGACGGCGGCCAGCCAGCCTGCTGCCTCGTCCGCGCTCTCAGTGACCAAAACCGCACTGGACGACGTCCCGACGGCCCATGCGACGGCGTCCAGGAGCCAGCGAAGCACGAACAACCGCTCGCCGACCTCGATGAAGTCAAGGAAGGCCTCCCGACTGACCGCGCCTTCCGGTCTGAGCGCGGAAGGGATCCGGGCCTTCGCGACCTCCGATGCCCCGAATGGCACCAGCCAGTCCGTCGACCTCCAGTATTCGATCGGCCGAGTAGCTGTGCCTTCAAGTGGCTCGACAGCGACGTGAGCAAACACATTGCCTGGACGGCCCGATGCATCGTTGCCCGCCTCCACCGCATGCCAGAGCGTGACCCGTCCGTCGTCAAGGCGGTAGGCCATTCGGCGGGCCCGTGCGGCTAGCTCACCGTCAGAGGGGAACTTCGACAGCTCCGGGACACCCTCGAGACGAGTGCTCACACCGGACATCAGCCGGTCGACCATGAGTGGCGTGAGATCCGGTGTCGACTCCTTTACGCCCCAGCCGCCGCGTCCGGCGACATCCGGCGAGTCCGCCGATGTATAGGTCAACTGCGACCACTGGTTGACCGCCCGGCTGATCCGGATCGCCATCGGTTAGCCACACCTCAACTGGTCGATTGAAGGGTCGAGCACGGCCACCGGCCGGCCATCGTTCAGCGGTTCCTCGGCGAACAGACGGATAAAGCCACTGCTTGGCCTGTCGCTCATGTCCGGCCAGATCTCTGTCCGCACTCCTACCTCGAAATTCACATCACGCCGCTTCAGCTCGTGCCCGTCCATCAGTGAAAGCGGCAGCCGGCTCGGGTGGTGCATCAGCACCAAGGCGATGCGCCTGATCGGCGCGTTGCACTTGGCCATTAGCTTCGGGGGCGGAGTGGGCGCCTTTCGCCCCAACCGACGGCCACGGTCCACGGCCGTCGTCACGATCCGGTAGTCGATGCGGGCCAGTCCGGCATACTGGACGCTCACCGGCTCAGCCAACTCGGCTCTGCCACGGGAATAGGTCATCCCCACAAGGTGTACAGCGCATCCTTCGGTGGGCAGCGGGTTCAGCAGGTGGGCGCCGCCGTACTTGCGATAGTCGCCCTCACTCAGCTCCATGAGCGGCTGCTGGGTCCCGGGGATGAACGAGTCACCTTCCCTGGGGCCCATGAATATCCTCACCGCTGTCATACCGCTGGGCCAGACGAAGGTCAGGAACTGAGAGTCGACGCGCTCGATCAGGCGCACTCCCGACACCTCTTGAGCACGCGCCACGATCTCGGTCTTGCCGACCCGGATCTGCTGCTCGTCAAGGACGGTGACCGGCGTGAAGTACACCTTTGCCCACTCCGAAGGCCAAGTGACGTCCCGCATCAGCCCGTCGCCTCCGACCCTCACAAGCTCGTAGTTGAGCTTGTCGGCAGCGGAGAGCTGGGCGCGCACGATTGCCTCGCGGCTCAGCGCCTCCTGCCCGAGCCCTGCGGCCGGGTGCCGTTCGCTCCGGTAGATCTCCACGTCACCGTTCGGCGGCATACTCCAGCGCAGCTCATAGCTGTTCTTCCGCTCCTGGGACGGCGTGACCCTCAGGTCAGTGACCGGGTGGACAACGGCACGCACTCGCACCCGTCGCACCACGGGCTGGGACATCTCCTCGCTGTCCCCCACACGGGCGACGACGTAGATGCGATACTCGTGCTCCTCACCTGGACTGGCGTCGCGATCCGTGAACCCCCCGACGCCAACCTGCTCGGACCGGAGTCGGTAGTTAGGGTCGTAGAGTGACGTCTGGTTTGCGACTCGGCTCTTCAACCGGAGGACGTCGACCCTGACGGTGCCGTTCAACGGCGGCCATGAGCCGATGACCGTGCCGCCCTCCTCCACCCGCACCTCACATCTGCGTACCGGAAGAACGCACTGGTCCGAGGCCACAAGGGTCGGCTGCGCTAATCGTGCTTCTGCCTCGGTCCTGCCACGGTTGGCCCATACTGCGACATGGCGGACTGGCGCTTCGAAGCCACGGGCGTCCACGGCTCTGGGTTGCCTCGTGACGGCGATCAGGTCCCCCAGGTCCGTGGACGCCACCGGGTCATACTCGTCGCTCGTCTTGACCCGGTAGAGCACGACGTCTGCGCCCTTGTCGGCATCCGACCATGTCATCTCCAGCAGTTCGTCATCGGTCGCGGTGAACAGGATCTTCTGTGGCGTCGAGCCCTCAGCTGCCACCGTGCCGTATGTGAATGGCGCGAAGTCAGTCCAGCTCGGCTGGGGCACTTCCTCCTCATCTGTCGTCCCAGGCGTCGCCACTGTCCTGGGCTTCGTGACCGGCGGCGCCTTCGCCACCGGCGCTGGTTGCGTTGCCACGTCCGAGACGGAATTCACTGTTGCCCGATCCCCGGAATTTACCTCGGCCGACAGACCCGAGAGGACCCTGGCAATCTCGTCCGCATGCCCCCGCACCACCCGGCGCGCCGACAGCGCCACCAACTTTTTCAAGGCAGCGGACGTTACCGCACCGCTGCGGGCGATCCGTGACAAATCCTCGGCCCCGAGGCCGGACAGATCGCGGTCCTCTCCCTTAGCCACGGCGCTCGAGTGCCATTCGCTTAGTGCCTTGAGACGGTTTTCCACAGAGGCCGAAGTTGTCCCCCCGGCACTTTCGACGATGTCTTCCTCGACGGAGATCGCTTCCTGCAGGATCGCCCAGGATGCGAACAGCGCGTTTGGGGCCACGAGCAGGAGGTTGCGCGCGACGCCCAAATCCGAAATACCGAGCTGGACGACCAGATCCACGTCATCCCAAGTAAGCAACCCCGAAGAGCCGCCGTCATGGTCGAACCACTGTCTAGCCGCTTCCACCCTCTTGGGACGGTCCATCATTGGCGACATCAGAAACCGTCTCCGTAGTCAAAACCTGTTGTGATCATGGATGCGTCCGCCGCCACAACCGGCGGAAGTGCACTACCTTGTGACACGGACGCCCCGAGAACGAGGCCCCCGCCCAGCGCAACCAGTGAGGCAACTAAGACGGTCCACGTGCCAGAGCCAGTGGAAACGTGAGCCTCGCCGGCATCGCCTGCCAGTCCGGCGAGGTTGACGGCCAGATGGTTCACGGCAGCGGAGATGATCAGCGTGTCCAGCGTCATGGCGAGCCAAAAACCGCTCACGGCGACCACCAGGGCCGACGCACCCCAGGCTGACAGCCGAATCAAGCTCACGGCGCAGCCGGCCAGGATGACACCGCCAATGCCAAGGCCGATGGCACCGACTACCGAGTCCAGGGGCGAAGCCTCCCCAACAGCCGCATAACCTTTGACGTTTCCCTCCGCGCCCGCCCATGGCAACCCCATCGCAACGATGTAGGCCGTGCCCGGAAGCGCGAGTGCCACCCCTACCGACCACCGCAGCCAGACTTCCAGGGTCGGGCGGGGCCGGTTGTCGAATGAGCCGGCCAACTTGGCGCGCACCCCCCAGGCAAGTGGGCCGACAAGGGGCAGCCCTGCACCGACCAGGATGCCGATGCGCATGGGCCGGTCGATCGCGAACGCGATGAGGCACCCCACGAAGGCCGATGCGCCGATGGCAAGAAGCGTGTCCAGCAGCAAGAGCAGGACAAACGAGTTCCATGAAATGGAAGGCATTGAGTGACCCTCACATCACCGGACGCCGGGCTGACCCAGGGGAAACGGGGACCATGTCGGGCGAATCTCCGCCCGGCTGCGACCCAAGCTCCAGGTCGTACCCGGGGAACCCAGATGACAACTGTATCACCACCACAGTTCGACTCAGCTGGTGAGACGGTTCGCCGGTCCATGTCTCTGTCACCTGCCACGGCTCGGATGTATGGGGTGCGGCAGCGAACATCTGTCGGTCGAATGCCTGGTGCGAACCTCCCACCCGCTGCACGCTATCCAGACCGCCTATGAAGCTGGCGTAGTCCAATGGCTCGATGTCGCCGGCGCCAAACGAGCGCGTCTCCACCTGCGCCAGCAGCCGGGAGGTCATATCAGAATCTGCGCTAGACAGAAGCTCCGACACGCGCTCCCGCAGCTCAGGTGACGTCCCGGCACGGATACCGCGATCAGCAACTGCCTGCGACCAGGCAGTCAAGACAGAATGTCGGGCGATCCCTGGGTCGGACCACAGCACCTCGGGATCAGCCCGGACCCGATACGCGTCCTTCCCCAGCTCATCTGGCACGTCTGAGACAAACGAATCCCAGAAACCGCTTGCCCAGCCAACGGTGAACAGGTCCTGTTTGAGCAGCATCGCCACTTCCTCGATGACGGGTTGCTCAGGGCGTGCCAGTCCGATCCGGCAGTTACGTGGCAGGCCCGTGCCAACCACGAGGTGACGACCCCCTTCAGGGGGTGCCGACCCCAGCGGCGCCTGAACGAAGGTGCCCAGAGCGCGGCTCCAGTCGAGGTACTGCCGGTAGGCACGGCTGAGGCGACGGAGGTCCTCGATGGCTTCGGCGAGATGTTTGCGCAACAACTCGATCTGGGTGTTGAGCTCCTCGCGGCGATGAAGCATGGCGAAGAGGTTCCGCTGCCCCTTCATGAAGGTCAGCAGGGACGACACGAGCCACGAGCCCACCACGAGTACGCAGACAATCGCGCCGATCACCAGTGAGAGAGGGCCTAGCACGACCAGGGCGATTATGCCGACAACGACCACAACCGCAACCAGGATCAGCAACCGGAGCTTCTTCGCCAGCCGATCTTGTTCATCCGCAATCGCATCCGGAACGGCTGCGGCCTGGACCGCACGTCCGAGTCCATCGACCAGGTCAGCAATTTCCTTGCGGGTGTCGCGGACCGCACGCCCCAGCGTGGAGCCGACCCGTCCGGTGAAAGACTGCACACGCGGTTGGAACCACTCACGCAGACGCGCCCGGTCCTTCTCGACGATCGACCGCAGGTGCGGTTGGTTGACAGCCAGGGCGCCGAGCTCATCATCGAGCAGCCGCGACTGGACCACGTCGATCGACGACAGGCGCCAACCCTTGACGTAGCCCCCGACGCTTGCCGTGGGTTCGAAGACGTCGGCAGGATTGGGTGCTACCCGGTCCGCGGTACCGAGCACGGCGCTGCGACCTCCCTTTGTCATCGGCGGAAGGTCGGAGGAACGATTGCCCGCGTCCATCAAGGTCAGGCCGGCATGGACGAAATCCTTCCAGAGGTTCGACAGGTCGGCGTTCGAGCCCTCCGTCATCCGCGGCACTCCGAGCCGGGAGGCGGCATTGGCGACTGCATCGTCGACCTCGGCCCAGGACGCCGGACGCCCGTCACTTCGTACTCCCTTGACCACAACGATATATTCCGAGTCGCCTGTTCCGAAGACCGTTGAGCCGACCAGCGAAGCTGCTCGTTGCGAGATCTGGTTCACCGCGGCATCGAGAAACGCCCGCGGGGCATTTTTGAGGGCGTGCCACAGAAAGCTGAAGAGCATCTTGATCGCAGTCAACGCACCGATCGACTTCGGGGGCGTGGCACGCGGCGCCTCCCGCGTGCGGGGCATGACATGTCTGTACTTGTCCAACAGGTGATCGGCCATATCGGTGACAGCTGTGACCTCATCCTCGATGACCCAGGCTGAGCTGCCGTCCGAGTTTGGGACCGGAAGCCCCTCGTCCATACTCACCAGGCGGCGAAGGAGCTCATCCTCCACATCGGTCGCCGACAGGTGCCGTGTGTAGGAGCGTGACGCCACGAGCATCCTTCCCGGGAGGAGCTCACGATTGTCGAACGCGCAACCACCCTCATCGAGCCACACACCCATCAGGGAACAAAGGGAAGCCACCAGATGGGACTTGCGCAGCGTCGTGTCGGTGGCGACGATCGGGGAGATCCCAGCGGCTGGAGCAGCCGAGTTCTCCGGTGCAACAACCACGTTGTGCCAACCCAGCCAAGCGAGTTCCTCCGTGACTGGTGCGCCTTGCAAGGTCACCCCAACGGCGTGCACGGGGGTAACCGAGACGTGGGACAAGGATGCCCGGACGACCCCCTGGAGCGAGTGCGCCTCGTCCGCGGTGACTGATTGCACCGTCTCGGCGGCCTCGGTCACCGCACAGATGCGGACTCGTTCGACACCTCTGCTACTCGCGAGATTGTCTTGGAGTATCTCCACCCATGCGGTGCCGTTCTCCACGATCCAGCACGGCACCCGGAGGTCACCCTCGCGAATGGAGTCGACGTCGACCACATGGATCCGCCGCAGCAACCCGAGGGCCGACAAGTCCCGAATGATGTCCAGCAACGACGTGCTAGTCGTTCGACGCGCAGCGAAGATAATGACGTCACATGACTGGTCTGCTGCTTCCATTTCCGTTTCCTCCCCCTGCCTGGTTTGCCATGGTGAGCGCGGCGTCTGCATAAGCAGAGAGCGTCTGCAGGGCATCGAATACGGTATCCGCGACCTCAGCGAACATCGGCGCCTTCTCAAGCTGAGCCAGGTCGCTGATCCGTGTCGTCGCCGCACCCAGCATGCCCATGGCTGACCCGGAGGTTAGATAGGTCTCATCGATGTATCGGACGACCGCCTCGAACCAAGCCTTGGCGACCTTCGCTCGAGTTTCAGCCGTCACGCCGAAGCCAGACAGGTCACCGGCCTCTAGCACGGCCGACGGGCTTCCCGAAGGCCAGACTCCGGTGGCGTACCAGTCGGCCAGACGCTGGACCGCTATCGGCTGCTGGTACGACCCCTCCACCAGCGGGTCTTCAGCCGTTTGGTCGAAGATGTTGCGCAACGCCCGATACGGTTGCAGTGCAGTCAGCGAGGTGTCCCCGTTGCACTGGACCAACGCCAGCGAGTGGCTCTCCAGCACCGCCGCGAACCAGTCGTCCGGCCCCCGGAAGGTGGTTGGTGAGGTCAGAAGCGGGTTGGGGAACGCCAGCCACCGTGACGTTCGGAAGTCCCACACTTGAACGGGGTCCGTCGAACGGGGGCTGTTTGGCACGCGGAGCAGACCCAGCAGGCGACCCAAGAACCAGCCGCCGGCCATGGCACGCAACTCTCCTTGACCCACGCCGAGGCAGGCATTCAGCGGGCGAGTCCGCTTCCATCGCCACAGATCCGCCAGGGCCTGCTCAGGAGCTCCGGCCCAGCGCATCTGGATCGGCTCCAGCAACGAGCTGAAGACGAGCGGGGAGTACTTCGGGTACGAGCCGAACATGTGGATCTTACTGTCCCGGACGTTGTCCTTGACCGCAGCGGCGAAGGTGCCTTGCGTGGTTCCGTCGAGCTTGGCATCCGCCTGCAGAATGGAGGTGATCTTGGCCGCGACCCCGTCGCCCGGGGACAACCCGATATCGCCGAATGTGTACTCGTAGCGAAGAGTTGCTCCCGGGTGCATGGTAGCTATCATCGGACTACTCACCCCAACGAGCGGACGCGCCAGATGCATTGTCTCGATGAACTTCGCAACGAAGTCTTCCCGCCGTTTGGCCAGTTCGGCGTTCGGCTGGGTGCCGTCCGCCAGGAACTCGGCGATCGACTGGCTGCTGAACTGCTGAAAAGGCTGTCCCGGCCGGTTGAGGTGCGCCCGAGCGCGAAACAGCAGGTCTGCGGTACTCACGGCCAGGGCGTACGTCGGCTGGCAGGCCGGCGTCGGAATCTTACTGTCCGGCGCCACAGGCAGGATGGATGGCCGCCAGGCCGAGACTTGGCTGAGCACCGTAAGGTCGCCGCTCTTACCGCCGGTCGTCTCCCAACGACCGATGATGACCTCGCCGACAATTGTTGCGAGTGCCGACTCGAAGAGGCTTTCCTTCGGTATCGACGCCGACACGTCAGAATTGAACCGTGCGGGGAACTCGTTTGCGGTGGTCAGCAGCACTTCGTTGTCCGCATGGTCGAAGCGCGCAGGAACGTCGTTGGACTCCGTCGGCCACTCCGAGTACGTCGTGGTGTCCAGCTGGGCCAGTCCCACATCGGAAGTCATGGCCGTTTCGGCCCGCTCGAGATCCAGAAGGGCACGCTGGGCGGTGCGCTCCAGCCCCCCCAGCACATCTTTGGCGAAAGAGTCCAGAACCTCCGCGCCCAGCCGCGACGCCTCACGGTTAAGCGATTTCCTGGCGCCCGTCGTGAAGGTCTGCTTGATCTTCTCAGCCAGTGCGTGACCCGGGCCGATGACAGACTTCTTCAGGCCAATGGCCTGACGCGACACCTCGGCGTCGAACGGCAGAGGGTCACCAATCCCCTCTGACGCGCTGCGCCGAAGCTGGTCGATGATGCTGTCGCAGTACTGGCTCAACCGACGAGCCAGCTCACGGGCAAACGGGATTCCGAGCTGGGTTGTCGTGCGCAAGAACTCTTCGCGAACCGAAGCCTCGATCTGATCTGCCCAGGCGTTCGCCCAGGCGTAGGCCGAGTCCGCTACTCGCTCTCGCGTTCCTTGCTGGAACTGCGGGATGCGAGCGCGCACAGTCTCGACCCAGGCGGTCGCCCTGCCGGGACTCTCCGCGTCGAGTCTTTCGATCGCCTCACTCACCGCACGGCGTGCCTCCAGCTCGCGGGTGCTCTCCGGTAGAGCCACCGTGGTGAACCAGGTCCGAACATCAGACCCGACGGCTGGGAACTTCAGCCGATCCAGCACCGTGGCCCACTGGGCGTCCATGAGCACGGCGAGCTGCTCAGTCGGCGGAAGCTGGCTCATCGGATTGAGGTGACCGCGAAGGAGCCGGTCGAAAGCCTTGCGTGCGATCCTCTGAGCGGCGTAGTCGGTGTAGCGGTCGCGCCCCAGACTCAGACTGGCATAGCCCATCGAGCCCCACGGTATAACTGCCCCATCCGTGCCCCAACCGAACAGGTCCCGGTTGATTGGCTGCGGGTTGGGGTTCGCGATCTTGTAGGAGATGTACTCGTTCGAGGCTCTCTCATTCCCGACGATTGCGGCTAGGGCACGACCCAGCCCGCGATAGATCCCGAGCTGAGTGCCGCCGCCAAACTTGGCGCCGTCGCCGCCGATCGCCGAACCCACTGGGAAGACCCGGGCAAAGGGTGGGTCGTCGTTGACCTCAGGTGGAAGCCCGAGGGCCGCGAACATCTCAGCGTCAGCGCGGGTGGACAACCCGGTCTGTGCGGCCATGATCTCGCCCAGAGTGCCGAGCCCGTTGCCCTCGATGCCGCTGCGTGCGCCTTCCGGCAGCTTCCCGAACACATCGGCCGTATAGAGGAAAACACCAAGACTCGAACGCCGGAGGTTGGTCAGCCGGCCGAGCAGCCGGCAGACATCGAGGAACATCGAGGCACCGGAGCCGCCGGCCATCGACCCGACAACGATGGGCACGACGGAGGCGTCCCGGTCATAGTTGCGCAGCAGCTCGGCGGGCAGCTGTCCCCACACGTCGGGACGCTGGAGCTCTTCCCATGCGCGTCGCAGCTCGCCCTGAATATCGGGCAGATCGGTGAGAGTGAGCATTCGCCCGACCGCCCGGAACTGCCCAGCGCCGTTCTCGACCGGGACGTGAGCGGCTGCCGCCTTTGGCGACGGTGCCCAGCCGAGCAGACCGCGCATGTTGCCGCGGGCGTCGAGTGCCCGCTCGACGAGATTGGCGGCCTGTGTGTAGGAGTTGCCCGGGCTGCTTACCGACAGGTACCTACCGCCGAGGTCGCGTATCGAACCCAGCGGGGCCGGTCCGGTATCGGGAGGTGTTGGTACGTCGATGCTCACGAACTGCCATGCTGGCGGGAGTTCGGTGACGCCGTAGGGGCGGAGATCGGCCAACAGCTGGTCCATCATGAAGCGCAGTGTGGCCGCTCCGGAACCGCCGCAACCGACGACAAGGAACCTTCTCAACGGACTACTCCTTTGTGTTTGTGCATCACCAGTCGTCGTCAGCCGACCCGGTTGTGGACCTGGATGGCTGCAAGCTGCTCGAGCCCGATGGTGAGCCCCAGTCGTCGTCAACGTCGGCGCCGGCCTGTGAACCATCAGTGGCCGCGGGTGGCTTCACGGTCTGGCGCAGCTTGTCCACGGCGTCCGGAACCCGTTGCCGCGCGTCGGCGGTGAGGTCGGCCCATTTTCCGCTGAGCGGAGCGACGAACAGGACCACTTCCACCGATCCGTTCATGGGGTCTTGCGCATCGAGGACGGCGACCCAATGACCCTGAACGGCAAGCGGCAGTCGTGCCTTGTCGCCTTTTCGCACAGTCGAGGGTCGAGCCGAGGACACGGAGTACCTGCCTGGCACAGCCAGAATGACGAAGCCAGGCTCAGTGATACCCAAGCCCATCTTGGAGTGCAGGGTCTTTCCCCCGCCGGGAACCGTCAAGCTGCGCCGGTCGGTTCCTGCCAGGAATACGCTCGAGAGGTCTTGTTCACGTAGGGGGAACTGTCCGCTGTCTGCGAGGAAGGAGCCGGTTGAAGCCACCAGACCCGTCGTGGTGCCGACCAAGATTGAATCGCCGGGGATTCGGGCGTTCCACCACTTCACGAGATAGAGCAGTCCGACGGGGATGAGGATTCCAGCCAACAGCGTGAGTACGAGTACCCAGATCAGCGTCTTGACATCGGCCGGCCTGGACATCTCAAGCTGGTAGCTGACCTTCACCGCGATCGGGGGCAGCGAGGCGTCAGTGGGAGCTGTCATCACGTTGACCGTGCCGGATGCCAGCCCGTTTCCGGTCGAGCCGATCTGTAGGGTCATCGGAAGGCTGGCCTTACCCGAGATCTTCAGGCACTTGTCCCGGGTGGAGTATGACGAGCTGATCTGTGGAGCCGCGACACCGTCGGGACGGGTCAGAGACTCCTGGGGGCCCGCGAGCCACACGCAACCGGATCCGACGACCGGAACCGTTGCCGACAACGGCTCAGTCCCTTCGGTGGCGCCGAAGCTAACATCGCCTGCGACGCGTGGATATGACCCAGGGGCAAGCACCTTCACCGGGAAGTCCACCGACTGAGCTTCGAGGGCGGTGCCGGCGACTTTGCCGACGGGCGATGTCACGACCCTCAGTGTCATCCGGATCACCGCGTCGCCGACCTTGGCGTTCGAAAGGTCAAGCCGGTACGCCTTGCCCAGACCTTGCTTGTCGATGTGGGATGCGATCGGAATCGACTGACCCGAGGGATAGTCCAGACTCGCGTCGACGCTCAGGCTGCTCACGATCGCGGCCGGATCGACCGGTTTCTTGGACTGGGTGCGGCGGAGACCAAGAGTGATGCTCTGCGCCTTGTCCCCGCTGTGAAGCGCTGTCGTGCTGGAGGCCGGCCAAAACGGCTCCAGGTCGCCGAACAGGTGGATGTTCGAAATGGCCTTGCCACTGGCGCTGACCGAAACTGGGTCAATAAAGGTCAGCTTCCAGAGGCCGACCCATCCGCCGTCCGTCGCGCGGGTCAGGTCAATCGCAAGCGTGCGATCTGACAGCCAGGACGAGGACAGACCGTACCCGCCGCCCGCTCGGGGCGCTGCGACGGTTCCCGCCTTGAACATCATGGCCTGCGACTGCCCAGGCCCGGTGAGCGTGATGATCGAGCCAGCGACATTGCTACCAGCCAAGATGTGGATCTTGGAGATGGAGGGGTCCAGCACGAACGCATGGACTCCCTGGGCGCAGGCCTTGGCCGCGCAGAGCTTTGACGTCTGGCTGATGGGTGCGCGATCCGGGTTGCCGAACCGGTCGAAAGCGAAAAGAATCCCGTCGACCTGACTGGCCAGCAGGAACTCGCCCGGGGTTGGGCTGAGCAGATGACCACAGGGGCGGGCTCCGCCTCCCTTGCCGGTGGCAATGCCCTGCATCGCGGAGAAGTCGGCATCGGTTCCCTGAGCCTTGAGCCCGACGGCGAGCGTAACAATCTTCTGGACGCGGAGCTGGTCAGCCAGGCCGCCGTCACGGCATAGATCCCCAAGTCCGGCGGCCTGAGCCCGGTCTGCGCCCGCTTTGGTCGTCAGGCTGGCCTGGGACCCATACGGCTTCGTGGTGCCGTACTGCTTCTGTTGCGCCTGCGTATTGCGTGGATCGATCTCATAGCGACCATCGCTGAACCACACCCAGGCTTGACAGCGGTCGACGTGACCTGCTGCTTGCTGGGTCAGGGTCTTGCGCGCCCCGTCGACCGCGTTCCAGTAGTCGGTCTCGAACCCGTTGTCGGCGCCTTTGTAGACGTCCAGATCGGCCGAGAGCCCCCGTATGGATGACGCGTTCAGCGGGCGCCATGGACTGGTGACCGCGTAAGACGTATCAAATCCGGCCACTGCCATGTTGAGCTTGGTGCCTGAGTCCTTTGCGTAGGCGCCGAGCTGCTGGACGAGATACTTGGCAGCGACGACTCGCTGCGCGGTGGGGTCCGTCTCCTTGAGAGAGCCGGACCGGTCGATGACCAGAAGGACGTCGCCCTCACCCCCCGCGGCCAGGCAGGCGCCCAGTCGCTCCAGCGGATCGGGCTGGGCCAAGCCCGAAAGGGTCACGGGCGCGCCCCTGGCCGCCGCAAAGGACGGCGCCGTCATGACCAGCGCCACCATGCCGAGCGAGACCAACGCCAACGTTGCGCATCGTATGCGGCCCCTCATGACCACGCACCCCTTGCTATTGCATTGGCTATTGTCCAGGCGTTGAGCGCGACGGCCAGGAAGGCCAGGAACACCAGGCCTCGCCGGAGCCACGGCACAATGGACGAGTCGGCATACCAGGGGTTGCTGCGCCGACGGGTGTCAACCTGTAGGAAGACCGCCAGCGAACCGATTGCCAGGGGACCACCGAGCATCCAGCCCCCGCCGGCAAGGATCAGCGAGTCGGATGCAACCCCGATGACGATCCCGGCTGCTGCGAGCACGAGACCGATCACCAAGAAAAGCATTGGAGCTGCTTGGGTTTCTGATCCGACATCCTGTGAGGGCTGCCCGTAGTCATCGCCAACCGGGTCGGTTGCGGTCGTCGACTGGCGCGGCTGCGGCGTCACATCGCCCCAGTCGTCGTCCATTGAGGACGTGCCTCCACCTGAATTCCACGACATAGAAGACGCCCCCTCGGTGACTGCCCGTGGCTAACTTGCTGAATGACTACACATGGCTGACAAGGGCCTCCGCCTCTTGCCGTTCGGCAAGCTCAACGCGACGGTTGCGACGCACGCTCCAGTAGAACGCGGCCGTGATGAAGCCCACCCCGATCAGACCGGTGACGATCTCCGGGATCTCGAAGTGCATGGTGAAGAGCAGCAGGATGGCCAGCGCGCCGATGGCCCAGTGGGCGCCGTGCTCGAGGTACACGTAGTCGGAAAGGGTGCCCTTGCGGACCAGATACACCGTGAGCGAGCGAACATAGATGGCACCGACCCCGAGGCCCAGCGCGATGATGATCGGGTCGGCGGTGATCGCGAAGGCTCCGATCACGCCGTCGAAGCTGAAGCTGGCATCCAGTACCTCGAGGTAAAGGAAGAGGAAGAAGGCGGACTTGCCCACTGCCAACACCGACGCACCGGCGGACCCGCCGCTCTCGACCTCGTCGGCCTCGCCTGCGAACAGTTGGCCCAGTCCATCGACCAGCAGGTATGTCAACATTCCGATGAGCCCGGCGGTGAGGACTGTCTTCACATCCTCGACGAGGGTGTAGGCGAACGTGAGCAGGACGAGCAACGAGATGATGATCGCAGCAGCGTTCATGCCGCCGAGCCTGTGCAGCGGGCGCTCTAGGCGAGTCAGCCAGTAATACTCCTTCTCCTCCTCAAAGAGGAAGTTCAGGAAGATCATCAGCAAGAAGATGCCACCGAACGCCGCGATGGTCGGATGCGCCGCAGCAAGGATGTAGCCGTACGTTCCGGCCACACTCGGATCGCCATGCGCCATGGCCAAGCTCCAGGCGTCGCCCGGGCTCAACTGTGCCGAGACTCCCACCACGACGAAGGGGAAGACGAGCCGCATACCGAAGACAGCAATGACGATTCCGACGGTCAAGAAGATCTGCTGCCAGAAGGCTGACATCCGTCCTAGCACGCGAGCGTTCACAACGGCGTTGTCGAACGACAACGAGATCTCAAGAATGATCAAGATGGCCGCAACGGCAAGGCCAGTCATCCCGGCATACAGATAGGCAGCAAGAAGCCCGATGACCGTGATGCCTAAAGCCCATCGGAATGTCTTCAAGATCACGAGGGGTCCCTGGTCGAGGTTCCGGCGCTTGTACGTTCGAGCACAAGCCAGATCATGCGATTGAGACGCCGTAGTCGCGCGCGATGCCAGCCAGCCCACTTGCGTAACCCTGTCCTACCGCCCGGAACTTCCACTCGGCGCCGTTGAGGTACAGCTCGCCGAACACGAGGGCGGTCTCTGTGGAGGCTTCCTCGGCTAGGTCGTAGCGAACCAGCTCTTTCGCGTTCACGCGGTTGATCACCCGTATGTAGGCGTTGGAGACCTGGCCGAAGTTTTGATGTGCGTCCTCAGCGCCGTAGATCGAGACCGGGAAGACGATCCGGGACACGTTCGCCGGAACTCCGGTGAGGTCCACCTCGATAACCTCGTCGTCATCGCCGCCGCCGACGAGGTTATCGCCGGTGTGGTGAACAGAGCCTTCTGGCGAGTCCAGGTTGCCGTAGAACACGAAGTGCTTGTCCGAGATGACCCGACCGTTTTCGCCGACCAGCAACGCCGAGGCGTCAAGGTCAAAGTCGGCACCGGTGGTGGTCCGTACCTGCCAGCCAAGCGCAACCGAGACCTTGCTGAGTCCCGCCGCACCTGCCTCCTTCGTCAAAGAGACATTCCCGCCCTTGGAAAGACTGACCGCCATCTGCTCCACCCCTTATGTTTTGCCTGTGCCCCCAGCCGATGCGGCTGAGCCCGGCGCAGGTTACACGCCAACGCCTACAGCCAGGCTTTGCGGGGTCACGTTACACCCGAACTCGCCAGTTTCCAGTCTGAATTTCCGCCGCTGGGCGCTCAGGCAACGCCGTGGCTACCCAGTTGGTAACGAAAGTCTTTGCCCGACGTGATTTGATGTGTGAGCACGCTTCGAGGAACTGTCTGTGTATGGGGGTCGTCACCGCGAAGTTGAAGCGATCCGGTGGCTGAGCCACAAGGGACGAGAAGGTGATCGACCGTGAAGCAGGAACCGGATCGAGCGGACCTGACTGGGGTGGCAGCGTGCACCGCCGAGGCCGTGCACGCGCGGGACCACGATCACACGGCCAGCGTCCATTGCTGTCATCCGCATGCGGTGGAGGTCGTCTACCTGGGCCACCGCGCACTAACCGTATGCCACGACTGCCGTGCGGATTTGGGGTTTCTCCCGTCCCATGAGGCGGAACGGCTCGCGGAGGGCCACCGGGACCAGACTCGGGTGGCCAGTGTCTGGCTCCCAGATACCCCGGTAAACTGAAGGGCCGCCCACCTTGTGGCTGAGTGTTACCCCCCGTCCATGCACCCATATCGCGTCCAGACACAGTCTCGGTGGTCGAACAGATGTGTCTTTCAACACACCGCTGAAGAACGGGGTCGAGCGTCTCTTAGAGAGCGTAAGGTCGGCTAGCCACGCGCCATCATGGACGAAACGGCCAATGCAGCCGGCTCTAGGGGGAGTACTCGTGCAGCAGGAGCCAGTTCAGCACAGGCCAGTGCAGCCGACTGAATCGCAGCAAGCTGGTGCGGTGTCGTTGCACAAGACCGGTGGGGTGTCGTTGCGCAAACACGGCGGCGACGATCTGGCCGGGCCGCTAGCGACGTCACTGCTGAGCCCCGATTCGGGTGGCCGTCAACCGGTGTCACTGGACAAACGCCCTGATTCGTATTCAGCGCAGACCTTTTCATCCCAGCCCCATACAACCCAGACCCAGTCGCTGCGCCGCGCGCCGCTGCCTGCATCGCTGGTTCCGGCGATGCAACCACGGCTGACGCCAGGGAATCGGCCCATTCTCGGGAAACGGGCGTTCCTTGCACTTGCGGTGGCCGTGGCGGCCGGGATCGCCGCTTTTGCGATGGGCAGGAGCGGAACCCCTTCGGCAACCAGCAACGCAAGGATTTCGCAGACGGCACCGAGCCCGATAGCGACGAGTGCGTCTGTCGCTGACCCACCCACGCCGTCGGCCGTCGTACCGCCGCCCTCGACTCCCACGCCTGCGCCTCCCGATCCACGCTTGATGGCGCTGAGACAGCTGGCTGGGATCCGAGCGGGCGACGTGCAGACCGTTGCATTCTCCGGGCAGTGGGTCGCGCAGTTGGCTTCCAAGCTCCCAGGCATCGTGGATCCGCTGCAGACAACTTCGTCCGGAAGCCACACCTTCGCTGCCACCGACATTTTGGACGAGTACACGACTGCCCGTAACAATGCTGACTTTGGTAGCGACGTCCGGCTCCTTCTGAGCACGGACTACGGAAATCGGCAACTGTACAAGGGGAAACCTCTGTGGGTGACCGTCGCGATGGTCTCTACGTTCACGTCAGCGCAAGACGTCAACACGTGGTGCGCGCAGCAGTTCCCCGCACTCAGCGGCAACCTTCTGGCTGATTCGTGCACCGCCAGAACATTGGATCCTCCGCGCTGACATCTGGCCGAAGCGGTCTGCAGACAGACCAGGCGTTGCCGAGGCCTCTGGTCAGCGCAATTGGGCCACCTGCATCTTGATATGAAGAACTCGTCGTGCCGAAGCAACCGCGCGGGCACGTGGGAGTCGGCCGTCGTTAATGGCGTCCGCCACGGCGAATACGACCTGATCAACCGGAGCCCAGCACACCATGGCAATATCCACGCCTGCTACGAGTGAGTTGACGGCGGCTTGCACCTGAGAGATGCCCAGCGTCTTACTGGCCGAGGCCATGGACAGGTCATCGGTCACGATGAGAGTCGTCGTACCCGCTTGCGCTCGCAGAGCCCGTATCGCCGCCGGCGACTCGCTCGCCGGCAGCGCGCCCTCGGTAAGTCCTGGCACGCGCAGGTGACCGATCATCACTGCGTCTACGTGGTGGGCGAATGCGGCCTTGAAAGGAACCAGGTCGCGACCTTTCAGAAGGGCCCACGGCGGAATGCTTGAACCGTCCTTATGGGTATCGGTGGCCTGACCGTGCCCCGGCCAGTGCTTGACGACGCCAATTACTCCAGCGGCCCGCAGTCCGTCGTTCCAGGCATTCACATCGACAGCGACCTGCCGCGGGTTCTCGGAGAAGCTGCGGTGTTCGTTAGCGATGAAGTAGCCAGGCACGGCGATGTCGGCATCCGGACCAAGCGCCACCGTGACTCCCAGAGCTTTCATCCTGAGCGCGTATTCACGCGCGGTTGTGGTGATCTTCGAGGCGGTCCAGTGGCCCATCGACTCCGCCGACGGCAGCGGGTATATCAAGGAGGTCAGACGTTGAACCCGGCCACCCTCCTCATCCGAGGCGATCAGGGGAAGGTTGCCTCTCGGTGCGGCCGCCTTGGCTGTTGTCAGTGTTCGGGCCAGATCCGGCGAGGACGGGCCAAAGAGGACCACGCCGCCGATCCCCATCTCGGCGGCACGCTTGATGGCAGCGACATCGCCCATCTTCGCGCCCGTCATGACAAGGACAGCCGCCAGTTGCTGGTTCGACCAGCTCGCGGGATCCAGAAGCTTTCTGGTTGGAGTCGATACTCGCGGACTCGCGGCCGGCGCCAACCCCACCCGCGTTGGAGGGGTGTCTGGGGTTGCGGCGGTCAACGCGGCGCGCGGCCTGGCCAACGCCCGCGTGGCATTCCCCCCAGTCGCGCCGCCACATGCGCCGAGCAGAAGAGCAACCACGCTCGCAATCAAGAGACGAGCAGGATGAGCCATTATTGCCATCAAGACCCCCCCGGGTATGTCTTCCTCGTATCCAGCGGAGCGACGGAAGCCGTCGATCGCCGCTACTTTCCACAGGGATCGCTTGCTTCGGAGCGGTATGAAATCCGTTGTGGTGTAAACGGTCTCCAAATGATCCCCTGATGGGACTCTAGACCTCAGCGCCGAAAGGTGCCCACCGATCACATGACCTTCTTTTGTTCCATGGGTCGGGTCTGTCTGGCGCTCTACCTCCTGCATTCGTCGTCTTGACCGACACTCAGGGTCAACAACAACAAACCAGGTGTGTTGATAGGACGGGTTAGCTCCGCCCTCCGAACTGGAGTCGGAGCGTGCGGGGACTCTCTCATGGCCAGGGACACGTGCTCACGCGGGTCAGCAGAGCGAGCTCACTGAGCAGGGAAGGGTTGGTATGCTGAGATACCGGTTCGCCTGGAGCGACATACCTGTCAACGCCGGGTGGTCATCGCGAACTCGACCGGACCCAACAGCCGGTCACGGGCGGAGTCGGTCACCGACAATGCCACACAGGTCTTGCCGACATCGACGGCAACGACAACTTTTGAGGATGTAACCCGCGTGACATGAACTACCCACCTCCGAGGGCGACAGCAGAAATAGCGCGTCAGTGCCAGATCCTCGAAGGAGTCGGAGGGATCCCGTCTGCCACCTCCGGAGGTGTTTGGGAAGGGCACTCAGGTCATATCAACCGCTGGGAAGCTGAACCTGATCGGCTTGGACGACCAACTCCTTGTAGCCGTATTCCGAGGTCGCATAGTCGACAATATGGCCGGTTACGAGCATGTTGCCCGTGGACGGCGTGACGCGAAGATTGGGATCCGCGTACACGACAGCGGTGAACAGGAACTGCGCTGGCTGGTGAGCGCAGTGCATGGTCATCTGGATGGTCGTCTGGGTGTGTGTGGGTGCCGTCGGCCAGGCTACGTAGCACTGGTCACTGAACGGGTCTCCGATTTCGAAATGGCTGGTGCCATCGGCCTTGATTGGTGGAGGACTGTTCGCGGGCGGGGCCTGCGCGGTCTGCGGCGGCGCCTGGGGTGCCGGCCGCCCGGGTGGGGCCTTAGGGGTCTGTGGCGACGGTGGTGCCGGCGTGCCGGGGAAGGCAGCATCGACGAGCCCAGCGACCTGTTCGGCGGTGGCCAGGTGCCCAAGCGCGTTCGGGTGGTACGCGTGCTGCTTGCGGGCGCTTGAATCCCAGAATCCGGTCGATAAACCGTTCATCCACGACAACTGACCACCGCACAGGGAGTGCGAGGGCGAGGCGTCGAACAGGTTCAGCCTCGAGACATACTCGATACGCCGCCCACCGGTGAGGCCCGACTGTGCCCTGTCTACTGCTCCCTTGAGCGCATTCTCCAGCGAGCCGGCGGCGGCTCCGAGGAGGTCTGCGTCGCGTTCGCCGACTAGGCCGCAGAAACCTCCGCGCCACGCCGGCCAGGTCGTGGACGGTGCGAAGAGCCGGGGGTATCCCACCACGACCAGGACCCCGCCGGGGGCGACCTGCTCCTCAGCGACGTGCCGATAGAACGCCTCCATTGTCAGTACGTGGTTCTCAGGCCCGTACTTGTGGGCATTGGGCGCGGGTGATTTTCCAGCGATGAGGGCCTCGATGTCGGCGTCGACCGACTTCGTGGTTGCCTTACAAGCCTGGCGCTGGGAGGCCTTTCCCGCTTGCTGCCAGGTGGATGTCCCTACCCTGCCAAGGATGCAGGCCGTGAGGATGCCGTCAAAGCCGATGTCATTACCGCCGAAGCTGAAGGTCACGACGTCAAAGCGCTGTCCGTGAGACGTCTGCTCTTGCGACCAGTCCCACAGACTGCCTTTGCCGAGCTCGTGTTCGTTGTAAAAGTCGCCGGTCAGCAATCCACTACAGGCGCTGAACGCGGACGTACCCATATTCCATCCACGTTGACTCTGCAGGATCGTGCGCGCCCGCGGACCATAGGCTTTCGTGCTCTGGGCGCAGTAGTCTGTGCCGGTGCCCGTCAGGTCGATGCCTTCGCCGGATGAGTATGAGTCGCCGGTCGACAACCAGGTGATGGTCTTGGACGGCCCGGACGCTGCGGGGGCCGAACGGTCGATGGGAGCCGACGCGCTGGAGACCGTCAGCGGTGATACGGCCAGCAGCACTGCTCCTGTGAGGGCAGCGGCAGCTACTCGTCGTGTCTTGGAGCCAGCGTCAGACCGCGTCTTCATGCCGTTGCTCTTTGGTCCAGCATCCGGTGCAGGACGATGCTTGCGAACTCCGCCTCGTGCCGCACCTGCTCATCGACTCGACTGCGCTGGCACTGGCCGAGGTACATGGCGACACGGTCCAGGCTGGTGGCAGCGGCATCACGGATCGAGGGGTCGGGGGCTGCGGCGCCCGAGTCGGCAAGACGCGGGGGAGTTCCAACGGCGGTCAGTTTCTTGGTGAGGCCGGCGCAGTTGTCCAGCTCGGATCCCGCAAGCGACGTCGGCACGGTGCGGGCGTAGGCAAGGATGGGCGCGCCCTTGCCTTTTAGGTAGGCGGCCACGGCATTGTCTTTGGCAGGTTCGGGCAGAGTCACGCCGTGGGCGGTGCGGTGGCTGTCTGGCAGCACCACATCTGCCAGCTGAGGACGCAGGACCATTACGCCCACCCCGATCCCGATGACTGCCACGACTATGGCCAGCAGCGACCATCGACCCCGTGCGCTGGTGTGTGCGCTCATTCGCAGACCTCCGGTCGGTGTGTCACGCGTGATGCGGCTGACACGGGCCAAGCCTGCCGAAAACGAGTCACCCAATGAACCCGGGGAATCCCGGGGGTTCGCGAGGCGTCCGTGGCTTTCTACCCTTATGCTCCGTGTTGTCGACGTTGCTTGCGCGGGTTGAGCACGAGACAAGGAAACCGGGGGGTATCCGATGAGCCATGCGGCGCTTCCGGTCGGTTGTCGGCGAATCCGGCTATGACATGGCCGTTCGCGGAAAGGACTCACACTGCGGCAGATGTGTGGGATGCGTTGTCGCCAAATCGCCGGCTGGCCACGACGTCGGCCGGGGCGGAGATGGCGCTGGTGGCCGCCTTCCTTGGTCTGCGAACCGTGAACGTCATCCAGCTCGCTGCCTCGCAACCCAACGGCCTGGCCGAGTCTCCACGTCCGGTTCTGGATGCCCTGATGGTGGCCGCATTCCTTGCTGAGACTCTCGGTCTAGCTGTCGTCGCCCTGCGCCGGTCGTCTATCCGGTTGCCGCGCCTCATCTGGGCGGACGTCGCTCTGGGGTGCTTGTTACTGCTGGGCCAGGAGCTGATCAGCAACTCGAATCACCTGGTCTCGTGGAACGCCTGGGGCTATGCCGTCACCCTCAGCTCCGCGCTCGCCGCGGGGATTGGCCTGCGCCACCGCACGGAGACCGCGCTGGGTGCCGGAGCGCTGATGGTCTGCTACCTGCTGGTGACCCTGCCTCTATCGGGCAGCCATGAGGAGCTGTCCACCGTCGGCACGAACTCCCTGGCCTATGTCGCGTTCGCAGGACTTGGCCGGGCGATGGCTGGCTATCTGCGCCGGTTGGGAAGCGACGCCGACGAAGCCCGCCAACGGGCGACAGTCCTGGCTGTGGAAGCCGAGACTGAACGCCACCGCGGACTGTTACACGACCAGGCCACCGTGTTGAGCCTGCTCAGTCGGGATGTGACTGATGCCCGGCTGCAGGTGGCCCTTCGCCAGCAGGCCGCCGTCGGCGCCAGCCGCATTGCCGCCTTCATGAGCGGTATCGGCGACTGCAGCCTCGCAGTGGGGACCTTGGGCACCGCTGTCCGCTCCGCTGTGCTGCAGTTCTCCGACCTGCCACTGACCTGCACCGTCGATCTAGCGGAGGAGCTGGAAGTGACGTACCCCGTAGCGGAGGCGGTGCAAGGTGCTGTCACCACCTTGCTTTACAACGTTCGCCGTCATGCCGGCCCCGCCAACTGCGTGGTCCACGCCGACGCGGACCCAGTCACCGGCTGGTGGGAGGTCCTGGTCCGCGACGACGGTCGGGGCTTCACCCCCGAAACCACGCCGCGAGGCTACGGCCTGGAGCGACAGGTGGGAGCGGCCATGGCGCGGATCGGGGTACGGGTCACCCTCTGCTCGGCACCTGGGGACGGCACCATGGTGACCTTGACCCATCCGGGTCTCGACCTCTCCGCCGAGGGATCACGAGCCACCCCGGGAAAGCCCGGGAAGCGCTCTGGCGAAAACACGTCCACGATGATCGGGTGACCCCCCCAGCCCTCGAGGGCGAGGAATCCGTGAGCACCCGGACACCGCAGGACCGGGTGACTGTGGCGAGCGTTGATGATGACACGCTCATCCGTGAAGGCGTGGCCCGGCTGCTGACCGGGCTCGACGTGGTCGCTACCTTTCCCAGGGTGGAGGCGCTGCTGGAGGCGCGTCCGGTTGTGGATGTGGTGTTGTTGGACCTGTCGATCCCGGCGGCCCTGGTCTCGTGCCCGAGGGATATTTTGCAGGGCGTATGCGGCGTGGCGGCTGTGGCTCAGGCCGGCTACCGGGTACTGATCTACACCAATGAATGCCGCCGCGAGGTCCTGGCCGGCTGCCTGGCCGCTGGCGCCCAGGGAGTGGTGCACAAGTCGGAACCGCTGCCGGCGATCGTTCAGGCTGCCCAAGCGGTTGCGGACGGGCAGATTGTGGTCACCACCGCTCTAACCGGGCTGGCCGAGTTGGTCCAGCGGAAAGGGAGCATGGCCAGGCTCTCGCCGAGGCAGCTCGAGGTCCTGCGTGGCCGGGCCCGCGGTGAGCCGTTCAAATCCATCGCTGCCCGGCTCTACATCGCACCCAAGACGGCCGAGGAGTACATGTCCGAGGTCAACCGGCGCTTTGCCGAGTACCTGCGCGACCATTCGGCCGCCGACCTCGAGCGCCTTCTCGGCGTCGGGCAGGGCGACCTCCTGGACCGGTCCTTCACAGCGTGACCCAGGTCGGAGGCGGTTAGTCGCGAGTCTCGGGATGGATCTTGCTGCCGATGAATGTGCAGACGAGACCAGTGATCAATATGCCGAAGGCCACAGGCTCCTCACTCGGGTAGACGCCGATGATGCTGAGCTTCACGATGCTAGCGACAGAAAGAACAAACCCGACGACGTAGAAGGCAATCTGTGCATTCTTCATAAGATTTCGATTCCTTTCGAAGGATGGGTGCTTCTCTTCGGCAGAGACCGGGTGCCCTGGCTTTGCCTGTTACTGAACCAGTCCGGAGCCGGCCCTACACCCCGGGAAAACCCGGGGATTGACGTCGGATCGATGCCGGCTCTTCACACTGGGGAGGGTCGCCGAGTCCTCACCCCGTGTTTTCCCGGGATGTGCTGGGAGCTCTGGGGTGGTGCAGTGGCGGTCAATGAGTACCGCGTCTGTCTGAGGGGAACGATCTGCGATGCATCGGGGAAGAATCAAGTGTTGCGCTGTCCTGTCCGGGATTGTCCTGGCCCTGACGATGTCCGGGTGCGCCTCAGGCCCGTTGGCCATCTCGTGCGCGGACTACCTGACCAAGGACTCGGCCACCCAGCTGGACCTTGCCGGCATCCTGGCCTCGCCCGGTCGAAAGACGGCGGGTCCGATGGACAAGATCATCGCCCCCACGTACCAGACCGAGCTGATCACGTACTGCGGCGCGAACCCGGACGCCAAGCTGATGGACCTCGAGATGACCTTCGGCCGCTAGCCCGAAGCACAACACCAAGCCCGAAGGACAAGGGGAGACTGACGTGGCCACGGAACGCGCGCTCGGCAGCTCATACGTGCTCGAGGACATCAAGGGGGCGGCGCCTTAGGACAGGTGTGACGAGGGCGAGAACGGGATGTCACCGACTCGCGTTGGCCGGCACCCAGAAGCACGTGGAGAAGGGCGACACCGCGGGCGTGGTTAGGGGCCTTGCGAGACCGTCTGCACGCTGGGCGACATCCAGCGGATGCGGGAAGACGTCGCCCAAGTGGCACCGACGAGATCCGCCCCGATTTCCGTCGGTGCGCGACACCTCAGCCAAACAGCTCGACAACGCGGGGCAGTCGGTCAAAGACCCGGTGGGATTCTGGGCTCGGCGCTGGTCAACAGCGGGCCAATCCGGCGCGTGGATGCCTGCACGCGCGTTAACTGCACCGGATGACCGGGCACGCCCACCCTGAGCGCAGCCCCCAGTTCCCGTCTTCCAGAGACGCTCGACCACATATGGAACCGCCAACCAGGAGGAACTCATGAGTAACCAGCCACCGCTTCCATCCCAGCCGACGAATCCGCCGGTTTCCGGAGCCCCCAGCCCCAGCGGCTGGCAAACAGCCGGAAGTGTCGCGCACAGCATCGGGTGGGTCATCATGAAGCTGTACGGAATTGGCCTGGTGATCCTTGCCATCGTTCTCATGGTCGGGGTGGGCAAGGAAGCCATCTGGATCGGGCTGGCCTGCCTCGCCTATGGCATCTACCTTGTGGCCCCGGGCAACACCAAGAGGGTCATCTACTGACATGCACGGGCCGCCCCAGATGAGCCCCGGTCCCCACGCTTCGGCATCCTCATCTGGGGAACCGGTCAACAGTCTTGGCAGGGACGCGGGCCGCTCGCTGTTCTGGTCCGCATACGCGCTGGTTTACGACCTCATCTGGGACTCACCCCTGACCCGAAAGGTGGCCGACTCGGTCGCCGATGCCAGCGACGACTCCCTGACCCGCGGTCGCCCAACGCAGCGCCCCGTCGTGGATCTCGGATGCGGAACCGGGCTGGTCTCCCGAAGCCTCACCGAGCGGGGGATCGGTGTCGTGGGTGTCGATGCCTCCGCAGCGATGCTCCGCCGAGCACAGCTCACCGGGCGGCTCACTCGCGCAGTCCACGCGGATGCGGCGCTCACCAGGCTCGATCCTGGCCAGATGCGCGCGGCCGTGGCCGTCAACCTGTTGCACGTCCATGCGGACCCGGCGTCCGTGATCGCCGAAGCGGTGCGCCTGGTGGCGCCGGGGGCAGCCATCGTTCTTGTCTGGCCGACCGACGACGTGACACCCACGACCTTGAACCGACTTGAGCTGCAACTGGGCCGCCCACGCCTCCAGGTTGCCAGCGCCGACGCGGCCCGACTCACCGTGGGACTGCTCGGACAGATCGTCGGTGCCCGCCGTCACAGCCATCAAGCGCTGCGAGGTGCAGTGCGCCAGGCAGCGAACATGGGATCCGTGAGAGTGTGCTCCGAGCAGGTGTTGGAGGGTTGCCAGCACCTGCTGACGCTCCGCGCGACCTTCTGAAGCGGCAAAATTGGCCCTGGACCACCAGTGGCAGAACCGGATCTCATGACGAGACCGGCCCCGCCGGGTGTCAAGAACGGATTTTGGCACACCCTGTCTCGCCGGTTCCAACACTGAGATAGACGCCGCCAGGCGGCCGGACAGAAGCTGCGGCTTCGGCCCGAGACCGCCTACCAGAGCGCCCACGACCTGGAACTGCGGCTGACCAAACGCCTCGCCGACCTGGACGCAGACGAGCGCCTGACGGTTGCGCCGCCCTGGATCGTCGGGGCTGCCCTGATCGTGCCCCAAGGGCTCCTCGACCTCTTGGCCGGCCAGCCCGCGGCGCCCACCCATACAAAGGACATGACTGTGGTGGAGCTGCGGGCAGTGGACGCCGTGCTGGCCACCGAACGCGCGCTGGGTCGCACGCCGAAAGAGATGGCGCACAACCCTCCCGGGTACGACGTGCGCTCCGGGAACCTTGACGCCACCGTGATTCGGATCGAGGTCAAGGGCCGCCTGACCGGCTCGGATGACTTCGTCATCACCAGCAACGAAGTCCTCACCGCCAAGAACGTCGGCGACGACTACCGCCTCGCACTCGTCGACGTCAGCCCGGAGGGCCACCAGTCGGATCAAGTGCGCTACCTGCTTCGGCCTTTCGACACCGCGCGTACAGATGACTTCCGAGTCACCCGCTTCACGTTGAACTGGGCCAAGACCTGGAGTGAGGGCGGAGCGCCGAAGTGACGAAGGCATCCTGGAGTGTCCCGGCGATGACGAGCGTCCAGTAGCGACGCCGGCTGCCGTCCCGGGGTTGCTGCCGCGAGTTGCCCGACCAGACGCCCGGCATGCTCGATCCCGGATTGACCGTTCCGACCACAAGACGCACGCGCCCGCGGCATGCTGTTCGGTGTGTTGCAGCCGCGGGCGTCCAGGAAAGCCGGGGAGAATGCAGCCAGGAAGTACGAGGAGCTGACACAGGCCTGGCTTCGGCGAAACCGGAGCCGGTTTCTCATCCTGGATGCCGTCTTTGCTCCCTTTGTCATTGGCGTTAACTTGGCCGCTGCCAGATGGAACAGTTTCTGGTGGACCGCTGGCCTCGTGACTGGAATGGTCTTGGCGATGTTCGTGATTCTCCGCATGTCGCCGCCGGGCTGGATCGATAGCTGGCAAGACGGAGCAGTCGGCGAATAGTGCACAGGCCAAACCCTGAGGGGGCTGGAAACCCAAGGTTGGCGCATCTTCCAAGACCTCACCGCGTTCTATGGAAACATGGACCATGTTGTCGTCGGTCCTGGTGGAGTATTTTGCTGGACTCCAAGCGATGGACGGACTCGGTCACCGTCGAGGGTGACTCGGCTGTGGTGCGGCGGGTGGAGGACCCGACTTGCAATGGCGGTTCACCAGTCCCGGCCACGTCAAGGGTTGGCCCGTGGGGTGTCCGAAGCCGTCCGAGCCACGACCCACGCCCGCGTCTGGGTGACACCCGTCATCGTGGTGTGGGGTGGTTCGCCCAAGAGGTAGCGGAGACGCGTGCAAGTTTGTCCATGGCGACGCTCTCGCACGGTGGCTCGGGGACCAACCGGTGTGCATCGCCCCAGCCGAGTCGAACAGATCGCTGGTGCGGTTGCCGATGCCTTGACCGGTCCGTCAGCCACTCAACGGCCAGCTAGAACCAGCTAGAACGTGAGCATCGACCCCGCACGTTTCCTCAAACGACCCCAAGTCGAGAGATCGAATCAGCGGTTCTCGGGTTTCGATGAACGGTGTTGGTGCGCAGGAGTCTTGAGCGACGCTGGTCGGGTTCGCAATCGCCCGCGGTCGACACTGCATCTTGCGCGGACTGCCGCTGCGTCGCCTGTTCATGTGAGCGCGGCTCCTCGCCAGGACCGCTCCCGCATCGACCTTCCAGCACTCACGCTAGGCGGCCACGGTATCGAGTCGACTCAGCCACTCCTCTGGGCGGGCCGGATCTGCGGACGGTCGACCGAGCTCCAGGGTCCAAGGCTGCCGTTGTTCGAGCGCGGCCAAAGAAAAGGTTCTGGTTCGTTGTCCCAGCAATTTGCGACGATCCTCCAACGCCAGCACCATGTCGGGATCGGTGACCCCTCTGGCCGTTGGGAGGAGTCCGACGATGCGGCCTGCGGGCCGTCGGTCGCCCGAGGACTCGATCCACTTGCTGACACGGCCATGGATCACGGCGGCAACGTCGTCGGCACTACTCAAGGTTCGGCCCTGGACCAGTGCTGGCACCGCACGATTGAGGTCGAGCCCTCGCGACTCGGCGTCGGGGAAGGCCGCCGTCAGCGGCCCCGAAACCTCGGACGTATCAACGGCCGCAGCTTGCGTTGGCGTCAGCCCGGATGATGCAACAAGTGCGGCGCACCGGTCCTCGTTGGCGCGTCGGGCAATGGTCTCGTAATCCGCCCACAAGCTGGTAACGCTGTTGGCGTTCGCCCATTCCTCGGTGATGGTGAGGGTGGCGGATCTGTCGGCGCCGGAGTTGGCCAGGACGTACCGCAGAACCTCAGTCGGTGCGAGTTCTTCGGGTGGTTCTTGGGAGGTGGCGACGTCGGGGTCGTACATGGTGTCGACGTACAGCCGGTTGGACTCCCAGCCTCATGTGGCCATGATGTAAAGCGGCTCCCGGAGCGTGGTAGCGCAGACGAATGCGTGGGCGGTATCCACGGCGCGGCCCTGGGCGTGGTGCGCTGTCGTGGCGTACCCGAGCTCCACATGCTCGCGAACGTAGGCGCCCGGGAGCGGGGCGCACCCGGTCCCGTTAGTGCGCCGAACGTCCATAGCACCGTCGCGGCGCACACCGACCACAGTCCATTGGTCGACGTTCTTGACCCAACCCAGGCCTGTCGCCAGGCCGCGTTGGTTACGGCCGGTGACGACTGAATCCCCCACCCCGACGACGGATCCGCTAGCCGTCTCCAGGCCGTCCGCGGTGACGGCACGGTCGTTCAGGTCCAGGACGGTCCGAGAGTCGCCAGCGATCATCAGGGAGCGCTTGCCCGCGCGAATATCATCGCGCCACGCTTCGTAAGGCAGGTCGAGCATGGACTCCCGGTCCCCGCCCTCGACCCGGCTGTGTTCCTCGTAAGGATCGGCGGCGGCGGCGCGGCCGTGCCGCAGGTCGACCGAGGCGGCACATTCCCATTCGTGGCGGAACCGGCGGACGTCGTTCAGTTGGGCGGTGTAGTCGCGGTCCGTGGTGAACAGGTGGAACGCCCCACCAGCGGAGACCGCGGACAGCTGTGCCCAGTCCCCCACCAGCAGCACCTTCGCCCCGCAGTTCTGGCCTGTTCTGCCAGGGCGTCGAGCTCGAAGGTGCCGGCCATGGACGTCTCGCCCATGATCATCAGCTGCCCTGGTCGCAGCGACCACCGCCGCACCGCGGCTGTAACGGCCCTGGCCCGCTGAAGCAGGGCCCCGGGTCCGCAGTGAGGGGCTGGACCCGTGGAGTTCGGCCCGCAGCCGGTCAATTTCCGCCAACCGCAACGAGTTTCGGCTGGCTTCAGTGAGCAATTTTGGCTCTCCTGACCGATCCGTGGGTCATTTTCGGCCGGGGAGGACGGGTCGGTGGCCGCCGAGGCTGAGCAGGGCGAGGGCTATGAGGGCCTCGGGGGACTTGAATCCGAATGCCATCCTGGTGATCAGCCGGATCTTGGTGTTGGTCGACTCGATCAGGC
>JBDTWH010000164.1:0-1975 GCA_040006795.1 Actinomycetota bacterium
TGTCAGGTCTGGTCATTGGCCAGCGACCCGACCCCGTCGCGAGGCCGGGGTGGTCGGTGGTCTCGCTGCGGGCCGCGGGTCTGAACCATCACGATGTGTGGTCCCTGCAGGGCGTGGGACTGGCCGCTGACCGGCTGCCGATGATCCTGGGATGCGACGGTGCCGGCGTCGACGAAGCGGGCAACGAGGTCATCATCCACGCGGTCGTCCCATCCGAGGGGTGGGTGGGCGACGAGACTCTTGACCCGGCGCGGACCCTGCTGTCCGAGCTGTATGACGGGACGCTGGCCGAGCTTGTCGCGGTGCCCTCGCGCAACCTGGTTCCCAAGCCCGCCGGGCTCTCTTTCGCGCAGGCGGCCTGCCTGTCGACGGCCTGGCTGACCGCCTACCGGATGCTTTTCGTCAACGCGGGGCTCACCCCCGGGGCCACCGTGCTGGTCCAGGGTGCTGGTGGCGGAGTCTCTACAGCCCTGACCCAGCTGGGCTCGGCGGCCGGATACCGGGTCTGGACAACCTCGCGTGACGAGGGCAAGCGGGCCAGGGCTCTCGAGATCGGCGCGGACCAGGCGTTTGAACCTGGGGCGCGACTGCCCGAGCGGGTCGACGCGGTGATGGAGACAGTCGGTGCCGCGACCTGGTCGCACTCGATCAACTCACTCAGGCCCGGGGGCACTGTCGTCATCTCAGGCGCGACCTCCGGCGATGCCCCGGCCAAGGCCGAGCTGACAAAGATCTTCTTCAAGCAGCTGCGGGTCGTGGGGTCCACGATGGGCAACCGGGTCGAGCTCGGCCGCCTGGCGAGCTTTGTCGTCAACAAGGGGATTGCACCGGTGATCGACTCGACCTACACGCTTGCCGACGCGCGAGACGGCTTTGAGAAGATGGCTGCCGGTGACGTCTTCGGCAAGATCGTCTTCACGACCTGACCCTTCCGCCCGAGCAGTCGGACCGCCTTCACCGGGCAGGGACGGGAGAGCGGGTGAGTCCCTGTTCTGAGGCGGTGCCGAGTCCCGGTAGTGGCCCAGGCGCAAACGGTATATTCAGGCCAGAGCACCCTTGGAGGTCGCCGTGATCCCCCTTCCGTTGCACGAGGTTGTGGCCGCACTCGAGCGGCTGTACCCGCCGCATACCGCGTTGTCATGGGACCGTGTCGGACTGGTGAGCGGCGACCTGGATCAGCCGGTCTCCTTGGTGCATTTCGCCGTTGATCCCACGCTTGCGGTGATTGAGGAGGCGCGGGCCGGGGGCGCGGACCTCTTGATCACCCACCATCCGCTCCTTCTGCGCGGTGTGCACAGCCTTGCCACCAGCGGCGCGAAGGGGGCAACGGTCACCGCCCTGATCGAGAACCACATTGCCCTGTATGCCGCGCATACCAACGCCGATGTGGCCTCGCCGGGGGTGTGTGATGCCCTTGCAGCTGCCTGCGCACTGACCGACGTCGAACCTCTGCAGGTCATCGACGGCGTGGGTCATGGCCGGGTCGGCTCATTGGCACAGGCGCTGACCCTGCGCGAGTTCGCGGAGCGGTTGAGCGCTGTGCTCCCGAAGGCAGCGGGGGGCATCCGGGTGGCAGGTACGGCAGATGCCCGGGTTTCCCGGGTCGCGGTGGTCGGAGGATCCGGCGACGACTCCTTCGATGCTGTCCGGGCCAGCGGGGCTGACGTCTTCGTGACCGCGGATCTGCGTCATCACCCCACGCTCGAGGCCCGGGAAGAGGCTCGTGGCGGTACGCCATACCTCGTGGATGCCGGCCACTGGGCGACCGAGTGGCTCTGGCTGGAGAGTGCGCGTTCGGAGTTGCTGCGCGAGCTTGACAGCAGAGGTACTAGTTTGAACACTCACATCTGCACACTGCGCACGGACCCGTGGGACTTCGTCATCGGAGCCGCCTCGAGTGACAGCACGAGTGACAGCACGAGTGACAGCACCAGTGACAGCACCAGTGACAGCACCAGTGACAGCACCAGTGACA
>JBDTWH010000165.1:0-18944 GCA_040006795.1 Actinomycetota bacterium
CTTCTCGCACACGAAGATCGCCGTACCCGGAATGAGGGCGCCGCGCAGGGGGCTCCACCCGCCCCAGACCTGCTGGTTCTGCGGTTGCCACTCCGGCTCGACCAGGTCGACCAGGCGGAGTCCGGCGGCAGTGAGCTCGCGGACCCGATCGCCCATGGTGCGGTGATGCTCGACGTAGGTCGTGGCACCCGACTCCTGCTCTACATACGGGGTGCGGTCGAAGTAGGAGCTGCTGACGGTCAGTCCCGGATAGCCCGGGTCGTCGGGCAGCGCCCATCGGATCGGGTGGGTGGTAGAGAAGATGAACCGCCCGCCCGGGCGAAGCACCCGAGCCGCCTGAGCCATCAGCCGGGCAGAGTCCGCCACGAACGGCACCGCACCGTAGGAGGTGAAGACGACGTCGAACGAGCGGTCCGCGAACGGGAGCGTGGTCGCGTCGCACTGCACGAGAGGCACGGTCAGCCCGGACGAAGCCGTGAAGCGCTGATTGAGGTCGGCCCCCTGGCGCAGCATCCCGCCTGAGATGTCCGTGGCCACCACCCTGGCGCCGCGGAGAGCGGCATATCGGCTGCACTGGGCAGCCCCGGCTCCGATCTCGAGCACAGCTCTGCCGCGGATGTCACCGAGCAGACCCGCATCGGCTTCGCGCAGGCCCTCAGGCCCCCACACGAAGTCGTCGTCGCCGAGGAACGACCCATGCTCGGCGTAGTAGCCGTCTGCCTCGATGTCCCACCAGGTCCGGTTTGCCCGTGCGGTCTCGATCGCGTCGGCATGGCGCCGAGCGGGTGCAGACCGCTCACTGTCCGGGTTGTCCTTCTGCTCATTCTTGTCGCCGGCTTCGCTCACGCCATCATCCTGCCCGATACCCCTGCGTTGACCGGAGCGAGTCCCCATCGGTAAGGTTTGCAGGTCTGCTACGAAAGCCATGAGGTGACCCGCATCGGTCGCCGTCACAGGCGCGTCAGCAAGCGACTAAGAGAACACCAGTTTCCACCCGCGTCATCCACCCGGGCACCCGGCATTCTTGTCGTGAGCCTCTAGCCAATCTGTCCACAATCGGAGTCCCAACTACATGACAGCCAGCCCGGCCGTGAAGGCCAGCCCCCAGGTCGCGATCAACGACATCGGATCTGAGGAGGAGCTTCTCGCCGCGATCGACGCGACGATCAAGCACTTCGACGACGGCGATATCGTCGAGGGAATCATCGTCAAGGTCGACCGTGACGAAGTTCTTCTCGACATCGGCTACAAGACAGAGGGTGTCATCCCCTCTCGTGAGCTTTCCATCAAGCACGACGTCGACCCGTCAGAGGTCGTTTCCGTGGGTGATGCAGTCGAGGCCCTCGTCCTCCAGAAGGAGGACAAGGAAGGACGACTGATCCTGTCCAAGAAGCGCGCGCAGTCCGAGCGCGCCTGGGGCACGATCGAGAAGATCAAAGAAGAGGACGGCGTCGTCACCGGAACCGTCATCGAGGTCGTCAAGGGTGGACTCATCCTGGATATCGGCCTGCGTGGTTTCCTGCCCGCCTCCCTCGTCGAGATGCGCCGGGTCCGCGACCTCCAGCCGTACGTCGGCAAGGAGATCGAGGCCAAGATCATCGAGCTGGACAAGAACCGCAACAACGTCGTGCTCTCCCGTCGCGCGTGGCTCGAGCAGACCCAGTCCGAGGTGCGCACCACGTTCCTCAAGGAGCTCCAGAAGGGTCAGGTCCGCTCCGGCGTCGTCAGCAGCATCGTCAACTTCGGTGCGTTCGTCGACCTCGGCGGCGTCGACGGTCTGGTCCACGTCTCCGAGCTGTCCTGGAAGCACATCGACCACCCGTCCGAGGTCGTCGAGGTTGGCCAGGAGGTCACCGTCGAGGTGCTCGACGTCGACATGGACCGCGAGCGCGTCTCGCTGTCACTGAAGGCCACCCAGGAAGACCCGTGGCAGCACTTCGCACGCACCCACGCGATCGGTCAGGTCGTCCCGGGCAAGGTCACCAAGCTGGTTCCGTTCGGCGCCTTCGTCCGCGTCGACGATGGCATCGAGGGCCTGGTTCACATCTCCGAGCTGGCCGAGCGCCACGTGGAGCTGCCGGAGCAGGTTGTCAACGTCGGTGACGACATCTTCGTCAAGGTCATCGACATCGACCTCGAGCGTCGCCGCATCTCGCTCTCGCTCAAGCAGGCCAACGACACCAGCGGTGCCGTCGCCGAGTTCGACCCGACGATGTACGGCATGGCTGCCGAGTACGACGAGGCCGGCAACTACAAGTACCCCGAGGGCTTCGACCCCGAGACCAACGAATGGGTCGGCGGTCACGAGGAGCAGCGCGAGAAGTGGGAGAAGCAGTATGCCCAGGCCCACGCTCGCTGGGAGGCGCACAAGATTCAGGTCGAGGAGGCCATCAAGGCTGACGCCGAGGCCGCCGCCAACCCGGAGAAGCCGACCAGCTACTCCTCGAGCGGCTCTTCGTCCTCCGACTCGACCGGTTCTTCATCGTCCTCGTCGTCCTCCGACTCGTCTCCGGCCGAGGGCACACTGGCCTCGGATGAGGCGCTCGCGGCTCTGCGTGAGAAGCTCACCGGCAACTAGTCATACCGCATCATCCCGGAGGTCCCCGTCATCGGCGGGGGCCTTCGGTCGTTCCGGGGCCAAGGAATCAGCTCTCGGTCGCGCTAGAGTCGGCGCATGCTCCGTGTAGGACTCACCGGCGGGATCGGATCGGGTAAATCGACCGTGGCAGAGCGTTTTCGGGAGCTCGGGGCCGTGGTGATCGACGCTGACCAGCTGGCGCGTGAGGTCGTCGCTGCCGGCTCGGCCGGCCTGGCTGCGGTCCGCCGGCGCTTCGGTGACGGAGTGATGGCACCCGACGGTTCTCTGGATCGTGCCGCCCTGGGCGGGATCGTCTTCGCCGATGCGCGGGCGCGCAAGGATCTGGAAGCCATCACGCACCCGCTGATCAGAGCGCGAACCCGATCGCTCGTGGAGTCGCAGGGGCGTGAGCTGATCATCGTGCATGACGTCCCGCTGCTCGTCGAGCTGGACCTGGCCGCGGCCTACCACCTCACCGTCGTCGTCGGGGCAGATGCGGACATCCGCGTGCAGCGCCTGACCGGTGGGCGGGGTCTGACCGAGGTGGACGCGCGATCCCGCATTGCGGCGCAGGCCGGCGATGATGCACGGCGTGCGGCCGCCGACACGTGGCTGGACAACAACGGTGACGTGGCCGGGCTACGGGGACAGGTCGATGCCCTGTGGCAGGAAAGGATGGTGGGCTTCAACCAGAACCTGATGAGCGGCTCACCCAGCCGCCGAACGGACTCGCCCACCCTGGTGGCGTCTGACGACTCGTGGCACTCGACGGCCGCCCGGCTCGTCAGTCGGGTGACTCTGGCGATGGGGGAGCGAGCGCTGTCCGTCGATCACATCGGGTCGACCAGCGTTCCGGGCCTGATTGCCCAGGATGTGATCGACCTGCAGGTCGGCGTGCTCGAGCTCTCGGACGCCGACGACGCGGGGTTCGTGAGAACGTTGGCCGACCAAGGTTTTCCCCGGTCGGAGGGCGAGGACAGCACCTCGCTGCGCGCGCTGCCCTGGATCGACGATGCGATCCTTCGGCGTCAGCGCCTGCATGAGAGCGCGGACCCCGGACGGGTCGTGAACCTGCATGTCCGCGAGATCAACGGGCCGGGATGGCGTTACGCGCTCCTGTTCGGGGACTGGCTCCGCGCGGAAGCCGGCGAGCGAGAGGCCTATGCGGCACTCAAGCGCAAGCTGGCGCATTCCGCGACAACCACGGCGGAATATGCCGAGGCCAAGGGGCCATGGTTGGAGAAGGCTTTCGCGCGAGCGGATGCCTGGGCCGGGCTTACCGGTTGGAGCGGCACGTGAGCGATCCGCGCAAGCCTGCCAGTGTCTACGGCCACGGCGACGAGCCCGATCCGCGTTTCTCGCTGGCCAATGAGCGCACCGCTCTGGCCTGGATGCGCACCGCTCTGGCGCTGGTCGGCGCCGGCGTCGCGATTATCTCGATCTCGAGCCTGGGTACCGTGCCCAGGTGGACCGCCCTGATCGGGGCGGTGTCGTGCATCAGCGGCGCCCTGCTGGCCTGGCGGGCCGTCGCCGGGTGGGCTCGTGTCGAACGCGCCCTGCGAATGAGGAGGGCGCTGCCGTCACCGCGCGCCCTGGCCTCGCTCGCCGGTGGGGTCATCGTGCTCGCCGCCCTGATGATCGTGCTCGGTGTCTTCGAGCTTTTGAGCCGATGACGACCTTCCCGGATCGCGCCGGACTTCAGCCTGAGCGCACGGCACTTGCCTGGCAGCGGACCGCTATCACGGCCACGGTCGTCATGGTGCCGCTGATCGCGGTCAACGCACGGCGCGGGTTCTGGCTGATGACGGTTCTGGGTGCCGTGGCGACCGCTGCGGCGCTTGCCGTGACTGTGCGGGTACGGCACAGACTCTCACAGCTACGGGACGACTCAAGACCGTTCTCTCCCTTCGCCCCGATGGCTGGTGTCGTCGCAGTGACGAGTCTGGCGGCCTTGGTCGGCCTGCTGACTGCACTGGTCCTCGTCCTGAGCTGAGCTGATCTGAGCAGGCGGCCCATGACCGAGCAGGTGACCGCTGTCGGCGGGGACGTCTACGGTTGACCTATGCGGCCCACGACGGATCTTCAGCGCACGGTCGCCCCATTCAACGTGGTGGCCGACTTTGAACCGAGTGGCGACCAGCCGACGGCGATCGCCGACCTGACCAAGCGGATCCAGGCGGGAGAACAGGACATCGTGCTGCTGGGTGCCACCGGCACCGGCAAGTCGGCCACCGCTGCCTGGCTCATCGAACAGGTCCAGCGCCCGACGCTGGTCATGGCGCCGAACAAGACCCTTGCCGCGCAGCTGGCCAACGAGTTTCGCGAGCTGTTGCCGAACAACGCCGTCGAGTACTTCGTCAGCTACTACGACTACTACCAGCCCGAGGCGTACATAGCCCAGACCGACACCTACATCGAGAAGGACTCATCGATCAACGACGAGGTGGAGCGACTGCGACACAGCGCCACCAACTCGTTGCTGACCAGGCGCGATGTGATCGTGGTCGCCTCGGTGTCGTGCATCTATGGCCTGGGCACCCCTCAGGAGTACGTCGACCGGATGGTCAGGCTCAAGGTCGGCGCACAGATCGTTCGCGACGACCTGTTGCGCCAGTTCGTCCAGATGCAGTACACCCGCAATGACATCGCCTTCACCCGCGGCACCTTTCGGGTGCGCGGCGACACGGTCGAGATCATCCCGGTCTACGAACAGCTGGCGATCCGCATCGAGTTCTTCGGTGACGAGATCGAGCGTCTCTACACCTTGCACCCGCTCACCGGTGAGATCGTGCGCGAGGAGGAGGAGATGTACGTCTTCCCCGCAACGCACTACGTGGCAGGCCCTGAGCGCATGGAGCGGGCGGTCCGTGGCATCGAGGCTGAGCTGCAGGAGCAGCTCGCGGCGTTCGAGAAGCAGGGCAAGCTGCTCGAGGCCCAACGGCTGCGGATGCGCACGACCTATGACCTGGAGATGATGCGTCAGGTCGGGTCCTGCTCCGGCATCGAGAACTACTCGTTGCATATCGACGGCCGGGCGCGCGGATCGGCGCCCAACTGTCTGCTCGACTACTTCCCGGAGGACTTCCTGCTGGTCATCGACGAGTCGCACGTCACCGTGCCTCAGATCGGAGCCATGTACGAGGGCGACATGTCGCGCAAGCGCAACCTGGTCGACTTCGGGTTCCGGTTGCCCAGCGCGATGGACAACCGGCCGTTGCGATGGGACGAGTTTCTCGGGCGGACCGGGCAGACGGTCTATATGTCGGCAACGCCGGGGACCTACGAGCTGGCAAAGAGCGACGGCGTGGTCGAGCAGATCATCCGTCCGACAGGCCTGGTCGACCCGCAGATCGTCCTCAAGCCGACCAAAGGCCAGATCGACGACCTGCTGCACGAGATCGGCGAACGCACGGCCAAGCACGAGCGCGTTCTGGTCACGACGCTGACCAAGAAGATGGCCGAGGACCTGACCGACTACCTGCTGGACAAGGGCGTCAGGGTGCGCTACCTGCACTCGGAGGTCGATACGCTGCGCCGCGTCGAGCTGCTGAGAGAGCTGCGGATGGGGGAGTACGACGTCCTGGTCGGCATCAACCTGCTGCGCGAGGGCCTCGACCTGCCGGAGGTCTCACTGGTGAGCATTCTGGACGCCGACAAGGAGGGTTTCCTGCGCTCCGCCCGGAGCCTCATCCAGACGATCGGCCGTGCCGCTCGCAACGTCTCCGGCGAGGTTCATATGTACGCCGACAAGGTGACGCCCTCGATGGAGCAGGCCATTGACGAGACCACGAGGCGCCGGGCCATCCAGGTGGCCTACAACCTGGAAAGAGGTCTGGACCCCCAGCCTCTGCGCAAGAAGATCGCGGACATCACCGACCTGCTCGAGCGGGAGGACGCAGATACCGAGGCCCTGCTGGGCAGCGGTCGATCCCAGTCCCGCGGCAAGGGCCGCGGTGGCGCGGGTGGGCGGGGGGCCCTGGCTGCCGACATCGGGGTCTCCAGCGGGCGACTGGCAGATATGCCTGCCGCTGACCTGGCCAACCTCATCCAGGAGCTCACGGCGCAGATGCACCAGGCAGCCTCGGACCTCCACTTCGAGCTTGCGGCCAGGTTGCGTGATGAGCTGGGCGATCTCAAGAAGGAGCTGCGTCAGATGAACGAGGCGACGCGATGATCCTGGCCAACGACCTGTAGGGACTGGCCGCCGAAGTCTGGGATACTGTTCACATCACGGAGGGGAGTATCCCCACGCGGCGTCCTCGTCAACACGGATCAGCGGGCTTTCTGTGCCTGTCTGCTCCCGGGGAGTCGGTCCGCCATCAGGGCGGGAGAGACCTCCGGCCACTTGCTGTTGCACCGTGACCGGAAGGCGTTCCTCGATGAATGTTCCGCTGTGGGTCTGGGTGCTCACGATCGGGCTGACCGGAGTCCTCCTTCTGGTGGACGTGCTGATCATCGGTCGCAGGCCCCACGTCCCCTCCATGGCCGAAGCCGGGCGTCATCTAGCGATGTTCATTGGTCTCGCCTTCATCTTCGGCTTGGGCATCTGGCACTTCTCAGGCGCCGAGTACGCCGGGCAGTTCTACGCAGGCTGGCTGACCGAGTACAGCCTGAGCGTCGACAACCTCTTCGTGTTCCTGATCATCATGGCCAAGTTCGGTGTCCCCGAGAAGCTGCAGCAGACCGCCCTGATGGTCGGCATCGTCATCGCGCTGATCCTGCGCGGCGTCTTCATCGCCGCCGGAGCCGCCGCGATCAGCGAGTTCTCCTGGATCTTCTACGTCTTCGGGGCATTCCTTATCTACACCGCCGTCAAGCTGGCCAGGGAAGGTGACAGCGACGATGACGACTTCGAGGAGAACCGCCTCCTGAAGTGGGTTGAGACCCGATTCCCGGCGACGAACCAGTGGGAGGGCACCAAGCTGACCATCCGGTCCAACGGGAGCCGGATCATCACGCCGATGTTCATCGTCATCCTCGCGCTCGGCACCACTGACCTGCTCTTTGCGCTGGACTCCATTCCCGCGATCTTCGGCCTGACCCAGGAACCCTTCCTGGTGCTGACCGCGAACATCTTCGCCCTGATGGGTCTACGCCAGCTCTACTTCCTCATCGGTGGCCTGCTCAAGCGCCTGGTCTATCTGGGCATCGGCCTGGCCATCCTGCTCTCGTTCATCGGCGTGAAGCTGATCCTGCACGCGGCACACGTCAACGAGCTGCCGTTCATCAACGGCGGGAAGCCCGTCGCGGGCGCTCCGGAGATCTCGATCGGTCAGTCGCTCAGCATCATCGTCGCCATCCTGGCGATCACGACCATCGCGAGCCTGTTCAAGAGCCGCAAGGACAACGCGACCACCACCTCGGGCTGAGCGTGGCTCTCCTGCGACCCGTGGAACCTCGGGTGGCCCGGCTCTCGCCTGCCACATCTCCTTGAGGCTGAAAGTCACCTGATCTGCGACTAGTCTGGTGCTGCTCATCCTGGACGCTCGACACGGACGATCATTTTGCCGCAGAAGGTGGTCGTCTCAGTACTATGCGTGCCGTCGGCCGCGTTGGTGCGTTCGCCGTCGTCCAGGTCGCCCGACGACCGGGAAGCAGTGGCCTGATGCCGACGAGAACGCGCCGCTTCCCCGTTCTGCCCGAGGCACCGGGCCGCAACGGGCAGGTGCAGCGTAGGCAGCCCCGGCGGCTGTTCGAATCGGGCGCTGGCTTCTTGCGGGAGCGCGCGAACCGGCTGACACCCACCTCACGATGGGTCCTCGGCATCGCGGGTCTCCTGATCCTCATCCAGCTGCTTCTGAGAACCTGGGTCGCGGCGCGGGGGTACTTCTACTGGGACGACCTCATCCTCACCTCACGCAGCGGCTCCATGCCGCTGCTGTCGACGGACTTCCTGCTCTTCGACCACGACGGACACTTCATGCCCGGCGCCTTCCTGGTCGCAGGGCTGATCACCAAGGCGGCACCGCTGCAGTGGATCGGCCCGGTCGTCTCCCTGGTGGTGATGCAGGCCCTCGCGTCGCTGTCGGTGCTGAGGCTGCTGCGCGTGCTGATGGGTGACCGCGTTGCCCTGCTCGCACCCTTGGTGTTCTACCTGTTCTCCCCGCTGACCTTGCCGTCGTTCGCGTGGTGGTCTGCCGCGCTCAACGACCTGCCGCTCCAGCTGGCTCTCGCCTGGGTCACGTGCGACGCCATCCTGCTGGTCCGGACCGGAAACCGCCGTCATGCCGTCACCGGTGTCATCGCTTTCGCCCTCTCACTGGCGTTCTTCGAAAAGGCCGTCGTGGTCCCCTGGGTGGCCTTCGCCGTCGTGGCCCTTGTGCTCCACATCCAGGGTGAGCACGCAGTTCTTCGCACCGTCGTTCGTCGCGCGGCTCCGCTCTGGCGGGGGGCGCTGCTTGTCACGGTTGGCTGGGTTCTGCTCTACACGGGGGTCGTGACGTCACGCGCTGCGCAGTACAGCGCGGATCAGGCCGTCGTCCTGATCTGGAGAGGATTCGGCTTCGGTTTCGTGCCGTCCCTGCTCGGTGGTCCGTGGGGGTGGGACCAGTCAGACTTCAGTGTCCCTTGGGCAACCCCCCCACTGTTCCTCGTGGTTCTCGGTCTGCTCACACTGCTGGGGGCCGTCGTCCTCACCATCCGCCGCAAACAGCGCGTGGCCGGCGTCTGGCTTCTCCTGGCCGGTTACGTCGGGGTGAGCCTGGCGGCGATGGTGGTGGGTCGTGCCGGCCCCTACACCGCACAGGTGCTCGGCCAGACCCTTCGGTATGTCGCGGACAGCGCCGTGGTCGTCTCGGTCGCGATGGCGCTGATCCTGAGCGCCCCCGGCCGCGGAGGCAAGAACGGGTCAGTCTTGGCCAGAGCGTCAGCCAAGGCGACGCTCTGGCGTTGGAGGGCGCGCACAGCGCTGGGCCTGGTGGTCGCAGTCGCCTTCCTGGCCAGCAGCGTGTTCTCCACGGTGACCTTCACCCGCACCTGGTCCTACAGCCCCACTGCCGTCTACCTGGCAACGGTGAGAGCCTCTCTGGCCGCGAACCACGTGGCCCCGCTGCTTGACCAACCCATCAGCAACCGGATCTTGTGGAGGCTTGCCAACCCCTACAACCTTGGCTCGCGCATCTTCTCGCCGGTGGCCGAGAGAGCAGACTTTGTGTCATCGACGCCCATCTTGCAGCGCCTCGACGACAGCGGTCACATCGTCCCCGCGCAGATGAAGACCCTGCGCACCGCAGCCATCGGGCCGCTACCCCGGTGTGGCTACCAGGTGACCGACCTCGGCTTCACGAACATGCCTCTGGACGGAGGGTTGATCCACTTCGGCTGGACCGTCCACTTCGGATACCTCACGAGTGTGCCGGGAAGCCTTGAGGTAGCGCTCGAGACCGGCCCGTCGGTCATCGTGCCCGTCTCTGTCGGCCTGAACCAGGTCTTCGTGAACCTGGAAGGCAACGGCACCCTGGTGCGGGTCAGGAGCCACACCCGAGGGATGGTGGCCTGCGTTGCCGGTGCAGTGGTGGGGATCTTCGACCACCCGGGTCCTCAGCCCTGACCGTGAGAGAGGGACCTCACTGGTTCGTGGTCTCGGCCAACGCCTCGGGCGCCGAAGGTGCGGACCTCCTGCCCATCACCAGCCCGCTGGCCGCCACGACGCAGGCCATACCGAGCAGCTGGGATGCGCTCAGCTTCTGACCGAGCACGAAAAGCCCGGCCAGGGCCGCCACGGCAGGTTCCAGGCTGAGCAGGATGCCGAACACGTGAGCCGCCAGGCGCCGCAGGGCGATCAGCTCCAGGGAGTACGGAAGGACAGACGACAGCAACGCTATGGTGGCGCCCCGCCAGAGCGCGTCAGGGGCCCACAGCGCCGACCCTGCGCTGGCCAGCCCGAGCGGCGCAACAAGCACGGCGGCAATCGTCATGGCGATGGCCAGCCCGTCCAGCTGGGCGAAACGCGCCCCGGTGCGACTGCTGAAGACGATGTATCCCGCCCACGCGGCCCCTGCGGCGAGGGCCAGGCCCAGGCCGGCGAGGTCGATCTCCCCCCAGGGCGTGCTGGTCATCCCCGAGATCAGGACGACACCGACCGCGGCTCCGGCGACGGCGAGCAGATCTTTGCGGCGGTGGGACAGGACGGTCGCCAGCATCAGGGGACCGATGAACTCGACGGTGACCGTCACGCCGATGGGTATCCGGGCCAGCGCTCCATAGAAGAAGAGGTTCATCATGGCCAGGATCGCCCCGAACGCACCGACCACCAGCCAGTCTCCCGTGGTCCGGCCTCGCAGCCGTGGCCGGGCGACAACGAGCAGGATCGCTGCGGCGATGGTCAGTCGCAACGTCACCGAACCGAACACACCCACCAGCGGGATCAGCGTGGCCGCCATCGCGCCACCGAACTGGACGGAGATGATGGCAGCCAGCACCAAGAGCGGTGCGGGGATGCGCCGGGTCACCCGGCGCTCGCTGTGTGTAGGGGCAGCGGGGTCCAGCCGGCCCCGAGCCGGGTCCGCCTGCTTTCCTGGATGGCGCCCTCCTCGACGATGAAGTGGCTGCTCACGCTCGACATCGTCACACGTTCGCGACCCTGGCGCGGGACCTGGGTCAGCGACACAGGCAGAAAGGATGCCCGGCCGGGTCGGCGTAGACCCTGAAGCCGCTGGTCTTCTCCGGCCCGGGCGCTCCGGTCGGCGACAGAGCAGTGGCGCCTAGTGCGAGCGCTGCCCGGTGGGCGGTGACGAAGTTGTCCACGGTCAGATCCAGGTGCATCTGTTGTGGTGGTCCGTCCGGCCATTGCGGCGCCACGTAGCCGGTCGCGCGTTGGAAGGCCAGCGAGACGCCCGACCTGTCGCCACGCAGGCTCTGCCACGAGTCGTCCCCGCCGTCGGCGATCTCCTGCCCCAGCAGGCCTGCGTAGAACTCGGCGAGAGCAAGGGGGTCCGGACAGTCGAGCACGACAGTGTCAAAGCGGCCAACTGCTCCCGGCGCCCGTGGTGTGGTCATGCGTTGCAGCCCATTGGACCGGCCGTGGATGTAGAGGTTGTCGGTGAGGTCGTTGCCGACCTGGCGCGCGCACCGTTGCTCGGAGCTCGGGTCGAAAGGTGCGCAAGAGTCGCGAGGTGGTCGATCAGAACCCGGAGACCCGAGGGCGGTCGGACCTGGTTCCTTTCGGCCCGCAGGACCTCGCGAACCAGCTCGTGGTGGCGGGCCTCGGCCCTCAGCTCGCGCATCCGCTGCTCGGTCAGCGCCTGGTAGATCTGGTACGGAAACATCGTTCACTCCTCATGCCTGCTCGCTGTCTGGTGGGCGGCTAACGAGGTGATAACCGCTGAAACCAGAATGCCAGTTAGTCTGGCTTTACGCAACCGTCTATATTGCTACACTGGTTACGTGCCCGACAAAGCTGATCTCGTCCGCCTCGACGTCTGCGGTGATCCCGCAGACCTGATCGTGCAGTTCCTCAACACGCTGGACGTCGAGGACGGCACTGATGCGATCGATACCCTCGATGGCTGGACGGCGTGGTTGGCCGCCGAGGGCCTGGACGGCTGCTTCGGACCGCAGGACCAGGGCGCCGTCGACAGGGCCCGAGAGCTACGCAGTGATTTGCGCGCCCTGGCCAGCGGTGAGCAGCATGCGCAGGGGCGGCAGGTCGACATACAGGTATCGCTGACGGTTGACGGTCAGGTGGAGCTGAGTGCCCCTACGGCTGCGGGGTTCCTCGCGGCCGCTGCTGCCAAGGTCGCCATCGAGGCCCGGCTCGACCGGATCAAGATCTGCCCGGCGGATGACTGCCGATGGGCCTTCTATGACACCTCGCGGAACCGCTCGCGCCAGTGGTGCTCGATGGAGGTGTGTGGCAACAGGGCCAAGGCACGTACCCATCGCCAGCGCAAGGCGACCGTCTGACCTTCCAGGCCTACCAGCCTCGCTCACGCCACTCTTGAAGATGCGGGCGCTCTGAGCCCAGGGTGGTGTCAGCCCCGTGGCCGGGATACACCCAGGTCGCATCGTCGTACACGTCGAAGATCCTGCTCTCGACATCGCCCAGCAGCGAGGCGAAGCGCTCGGGGTCCCTCTCGACATTGCCGACACCACCGGGGAAGAGCGAGTCGCCGGTCCAGACGTGCGAGCTGCCCTGCGGATCGTCGTAGACCAGCGCCACCGATCCCGGCGTGTGACCCCGGAGCTGGATGACGCCCAGGGTGATCTCGCCGAGCTCGAGGGTGTCGCCGTGCGCCAGACGCCGGGTCGGCATGACCGGAAGTGCGTCAGCGTCCTCGGCCCCAGCCGCCGTTGTTGCCGGACCGGTTGCTGCCACGACCTGGGCGAGCGCACGGTGATGGTCCCAGTGCTGGTGGGTCGTCACGATGACGTCAAGCCTGCCACTGCCCTCACGCAGCAGAGACATGATCCGCTCGGGCTCGGCCGCGGCGTCGATGAGGAGCTGCGCTCCGGTCTGAGCGCAGGTCAGGAGATAGACGTTGTTGTCCATCGCCCCCACGCTCGCCTTGCGGATCGTCAGCTGTGGCAGGTCACGCCGATCGCTGGGGCCCCCTGAAACCACGTCGCCGGTGTACGTCATGCCCACATCCTGCCAGTGCGTCGACAACCAGCCGATCCACCCGGAGCCACGACTCAGATCAGGGCGGTCCGCCGCGCCGTGACCACCCGGACGGAGGGCCGGCACCAGCCATGCCGGACCAGGCCAACGCAGGTCAGCCCCAGGCCGGCAGCTCCGGCAGGGCATCCTGGCTGGAGACCCCGGCTCCATCACCTCTGGCGAGCCAGAGCAGGAGCCCGGGGTTGGTCCCGGTGACTTCCTGGGTTCCGGTGCCGATCGACCAGGTATCGCCGTTGTCACCGTGAAGGGACACGGCAGGCACCTGATCTCTGGTCTTCATTCGCTGGACGGCATTGTTGATGGCTCGCCTGACGAACCCGGGGTCCGCATCCGCGAAGGTGTACCCGGCGTCGAGGTCGACGTGGTGGATCACGACCTCCAGAAGCCGCAGTGTCGGCAGCTGGCCGCCGAGTACTTTGCGCCCTCCCCGCATCTCGACCTCGGCGTGCTCGGGCGGGCCCGCCAGACCCTCTGCCGCTGACGCGAACCGCGCGGCGGACTCCCGGAGATCGGTGATGATCTCTCGGGCCCCACGGGTGGAGCCGGCCGCGACGTCAGCATCACGTGCCTCCGGCGACGCATACATGGCAGCGGGCGTGCCGGTGATCGCCCAGCCGGCCAGGTTCCCGAGCCCATCGGCGTTGCGGGCGATGTGGGAGAGGACATGGGCGCGGGTCCATCCTTGGCAGAGGCTGGCTGCCCTGACGCTCTCGTCGTCCAGAGTCTCGGCGGTCCGGATCAGCGCGCTCGTCTCTTGAGCAAGCAGTACCAGGTTGTCGGAAAGGTGGGAGGTCGCGGTCATCTTTGTGCCGATCCTTCCGAGGTCGCCTCTTCCAGGAGCGCCTTCTCGGCGTCCTCGAGAGCATGGGCGGCGCCGATCAACGCCAGGTGGGAGAAGGCCTGCGGGAAGTTGCCCACCATGCGGTCCTCGATCGGGTCGTACTCCTCGGACAGGAGACCGACGTCATTGGCCAGCTTTACGAGGCGCTGCATGAGGGCGTGGCCCTCCTCGAGGCGTCCCGTCATGGCGTAGGCGGTTACCAGCCAGAAGGAACAGGCGAGGAAGGGGTGCTCATCGCCAGGCAGACCGTCCAGGCCGGCATCTGTCCGGTAGCGCAGCACCAGGCCGTCGCGTAAGAGCTCCTCTTCCACGGCTCGGACCGTCCCCAGGAACCGGGGGTCGTCGGCGGAGATGAACCCGACCGTGGGCATGAGCAGAAGTGAGGCGTCCACCTCCGTCGTGTCGTAGTGCTGGGTGAAGCAACCCTTCTCCTCGTTGTATCCGCGGGACATCACCTCGGCGTACACCTTGGCGCGCAGCTCCCGCCACTTCTGGACCGGGCCCTGAAGCCACTGCTGCTCGACGGCCTTGATAGCGCGGTCGAAGGCCACCCACACCATGACCCTCGAGTGGGTGAAGTAGCGAAGCTGGTTCCGGAACTCCCACAGCCCGTTGTCCGGTTCCATCCAGTGGTCACACAGGTTCCGTACGAGGGCGAGCTGGAGCGCCCACGACTCGGGGGAGTCCTCGAGGCCTTGCTGGCGGGCCAGGTCGAGGGCGACCATCACCTCTCCCAGGACGTCCGTCTGGATCTGTCCGACCGCCTCGTTGCCGATCCGGACCGGGCGCGAGTCCTCATAGCCCCCGAGATGGCTGAGAACCCGTTCCGGAAGATTTCGGGAGCCGTCGACGGCATACATGATCTGCATGTCCTCCGGGTCCCCGGCCACCGCGCGCAACAGCCAGTTTCGCCACAGCGTGGTCTCCTCCTGGTAGCCGGACTTGAGCAGAGCCTCGAGGGTGAGCGAGGCATCACGGAGCCAGCAGAAGCGGTAGTCCCAGTTCCGGGAGCCACCGAACTGCTCGGGCAGTGAGGTCGTCGGGGCAGCAACGATGCCTCCCGTCTCACGGTCCGTGAGGATCCGCAGGACGAGCAGCGAGCGCACGACAGACTCGCGATAAGGCCCGTCGTAGTCGCAGCGGGCTGCCCACTCCTCCCAGTGCGCCACGGTCGGCTCGACGCCCTCGTTCGCCCCCAGTGGCCTGGGAGCGCTGTGATGTGACCTGAACCAGGTCATGGTGAACGTCATTCGCTGACCCGCGGAGACGTTGAACTCGTCCTCGTGGCGAGTACCGACCGCATGGGGCAGGCGGGAGCCGCGAAGAACCACCATGTCCGGCCCGGCGATGGCCGAGATCACCGCGCTGGCGCCGATCTCCGGACTGTCCGCGCGACGGATGACCCAGGGCCGGACCTTGCCGAAGTCGAAGCGCGGCACCCACTCGTGGCTCATCCGCACCGTGCCAGTGACCCCCTCCACCCGGCGGACGATATCGGCGCGGTCCTCGCCGAGCGGCATGTAGTCGGTGACCCGCACCATCCCGGAGGGCGTCTCATGGGTGGTCTCCAGGACGAAGCTGTTGCCGACATACCTGCGGGTGGTCCTGGCCGGCTCCTTCGGTCCCAGCAGCCAGTGACCGTTGTCCCGGGTGCCGAGCAACGCCGCAAAACACGCAGGGGAGTCGAACCGTGGCAGGCAGAGCCAGTCGATGGACCCGTCCCGTCCGACCAGGGCTGCGGTGTCCATATCGCCGAGTACTGCATAGTCCTCTATGGGCAGAGCCATGTCCACACCGTATGCCGTGACGTCAGTGGCTGCACATATTATGGCGAACGTGCCTGAAGTGACCACCAGCCCTGCCCGATACCACCACGACCGCCTCGTCGTACGCGGAGCGCGAGAGCACAACCTGCGCAACATCTCCGTCGACCTACCGCGAGACAGCCTGATCGTCTTCACCGGCCTCTCTGGGTCGGGCAAGTCGTCCCTGGCCTTCGACACGATCTTCGCCGAGGGCCAGCGCCGGTATGTCGAGTCGCTCAGCGCCTATGCGCGCCAGTTCCTCGGGCAGATGGACAAGCCGGACGTCGACTTCATCGAGGGCCTGTCGCCGGCGGTCTCGATCGACCAGAAGTCGACCAACCGCAACCCCCGCTCGACCGTGGGCACGATCACCGAGGTCTACGACTACCTGCGATTGCTCTTCGCCCGCGCGGGACGCCCGCACTGCCCGGTCTGTGGCGAGCCGGTCACCCGCCAGAGCCCCCAGCAGATCGTCGACCGGCTCTCGGAGCTGGCCGAAGGCACCCGCTTCCAGGTCCTGGCACCGGTGGTGCAGGCTCGCAAGGGTGAGTATGTCGACCTGTTCGGCGAGCTCCAGACCAAGGGCTTCTCCCGCGCCCGCGTCGACGGCAAGGTCATCTCGCTCACCGAACCGCCCACCCTGGAGAAGCAGAAGAAGCACACCATCGAGGTTGTCATCGACCGCCTCGTCGCCAAGGGCCGTGACACCGGTGCCAAACGCCGGCTGACCGACTCGGTTGAGACCGCCCTCGGCCTGGCATCGGGTGTGCTGATCGTCGAGTTCGTGGACCTGGACCCGAAAGACGCCGGGCGCGAACGGCGGTACTCCGAGAGGATGGCCTGCCCCAACGACCACCCCCTGGCCATGGATGAGGTCGAGCCGCGCTCGTTCTCGTTCAACTCCCCATTCGGCGCCTGCCCCAGGTGCACGGGTCTGGGTGTCGAGCTCGAGGTGGACCCTGACCTGCTGATCCCGAACGAGGATCTGACGATCAACCAGGGCGCCATCGCTCCCTGGTCCCAGGGATCAGGCTCTGCGGAGTACTTCCTGCGACTGCTGAACGCCCTCGGCGAAGATCTGAAGTTCTCGCTGGACATGCCGTGGAGCTCTTTGCCGCAGCGTGCGCGCGAGGCGATCATGCACGGTCAGGACTACAAGGTCCACGTCAAGTACCGCAACCGCTTCGGACGGGACCGCTCCTACACCACCGGGTTCGAGGGAGTCGTCCCCTTCGTCAAACGGCGCCACTCCGAGACCGACTCCGAGTGGTCGCGCGAGCGGTACGAGGGCTACATGCGAGAGGTGCCGTGTCCGCAGTGCGGTGGGGCGAGGCTCAAGCCCGAGTCCCTGGCCGTTCACGTCGGTGGTCAGAGCATCTCCCAGATCTGCGGGCTCGCGATCGCCGACTGCGCCAAGTTCCTGGCCGAGGTCGACTTCACCTCGCGCGAGCGACAGATCGCCGAGCGGGTCATCAAGGAGATCGAGGCCCGGCTGGGCTTCTTGCTCGACGTGGGTCTCGACTACCTCTCCCTGGACCGGCCGGCCGGCACCCTGTCCGGCGGCGAGGCGCAACGTATCCGGCTGGCCACCCAGATCGGCTCCGGGCTGGTCGGCGTCCTGTACGTCCTGGACGAGCCGTCGATCGGGTTGCATCAGCGTGACAACCACAGACTCATCGAGACCCTGACCCGGCTACGCGATCTGGGTAACACGGTCATCGTCGTCGAGCACGACCAGGACACCATCGCCGCTGCCGACTGGGTCGTGGACATCGGCCCCGGGGCGGGGGAGCACGGTGGCAACGTCGTCCACTCCGGCTCGGTCGCGGACCTGCTCACCCACCCCGACTCGATCACCGGCGCGTATCTCTCAGGCCGCCGCGAGATCCCCGTCCCCTCGGTCCGGCGCCCGCAGGACGGTCGCGTGGTCACCGTCGTGGGGGCTCGTGAGCACAATCTGTACAACGTGGATGTCAGCTTTCCGCTGAACAACCTCGTTGCAGTCACCGGGGTCTCGGGCTCCGGCAAGTCGACGCTGGTCAACGACATCCTCTACATGGTTCTCGCCAACAAGCTCAACGGCGCACGACAGGTGCCCGGCCGGCACAAGGCCGTCGAGGGTCTGGAGCACCTGGACAAGGTCGTCCACGTCGACCAGGGGCCGATCGGGCGGACCCCGCGGAGCAACCCCGCGACCTACACAGGCGTGTTCAACCACATGCGCAAGCTGTTCGCCGAGACGACCGAAGCCAAGATCCGCGGGTATCTGCCCGGTCGGTTCTCCTTCAACATCAAGGGGGGTCGCTGCGACAACTGCTCCGGTGACGGGACCATCAAGATCGAGATGAACTTCCTGCCGGATGTCTACGTGCCGTGCGAGGTCTGCCATGGTGCCCGGTACAACCGTGAGACGCTCGAAGTGCATTTCAAGGGCAAGACGATCAGCGATGTCCTGGACATGCCGATCGAGGAGGCTTCGGAGTTCTTCGCAGCAGTCCCTGCCATAGCGCGCCATCTCAAGACGTTGGTGGAGGTCGGCCTCGGCTACGTCAGGCTCGGCCAGCCGGCTCCCACTTTGTCAGGCGGTGAGGCGCAGCGCGTGAAGCTCTCTAGTGAGCTGCAGAAGCGGTCCACGGGCCGGACGATCTACGTCCTTGACGAGCCGACGACGGGCCTTCACTTCCAGGACATCAACAAGCTGCTCGGCGTGCTGCAGGGCCTGGTCGACAAGGGCAACACCGTCATCGTCATCGAGCACAACCTCGACGTCATCAAGACCGCCGACTGGATCGTGGACATGGGCCCGGAGGGCGGTAACGGCGGCGGCCGGGTCATCGCTCAGGGGACTCCTGAACAGGTCGCCCTGGTCGAGGACAGCTACACGGGGCAGTACCTCGCACCTGTCCTGGCGAGCGGCGCGCGCTCATCCACCAGCGGGATGGTCACAGCCACGAGCGCCCAGGCACTGGTCGGGAAGAAGGGCGATGTCATGAGCTCAGCGTTCAGGAAGGCGGCAGTCAAGAAGACCGCAACCAAAAAGACCGCAACCAAGAAGAGCCCAGCCAAGAAGAGCCCAGCCAAGAAGAGCCCAGCCAAGAAGAG
>JBDTWH010000166.1:0-113372 GCA_040006795.1 Actinomycetota bacterium
AGGCGACCACCCCGCGGGCCAGGGCCTCGGCCAGGATCGCCACCCGGGCCGCCTCGACCTGCCGCGACAGGTCGTCGACCTGCCGGAAGAACGGCTCCAGCTCGGTGTTACCCACCGCGAACACCGAGGCCGCCAGACCGGTCATCGAAGCAGTCGCCGCGGCCACCGCGGACCGTGCCGCCTCGATGTTCAACGTCCCTGACATGCCCTAAACCTAGCCGCCACCACCGACAGCCCACCGGCCGTCAAACTCCACGAGTTGCCCTGGAAAAGAATGGGTTTCGCGACACCGCACCGTCCCTGGGCTTGTCACCCCCCACAGCCGCATCGTCCCTAGGTGCAGCGTAAGCGGGTTCTCACCGAACCAGCTGCAGTGCCCCGGATTGTGCGGCCGAAACGGGCTCATCGCCATTGCCACCACCAGAGCTCCTGGCCGTGGGCGTGGTCACCCTAGGCTGGTGTGAATGGACGGGATCAGGTGGTCGCCCTCAGGACGTCGAGGTAGCCGGCAGTGGCGCGCCAGAGGGCGTCGGCTACAGGCTCAAGCTTGCCCGGGCTGAACCTGCGTTGTTCGTAGGCAGCACTGGTCGTCTCCAGCGCCTGCAGGCTCACCCCGAGCTCGGCCGCGAGTCTTGACTCAAGCTCGCCGGGTGTGGGTTCGGGCAGGCGCAACGACTCGGCGTTGCCTTCTCGCAGGGCCGTCACCCCGCTCATGGCAAGCTCACCTGACTCGTCCCGCGCGCTGTGCTCATCCCAGATCAGGAGCGGACCTCGGATGCGGTGGTTCCACAAGGGTGCGCGCGTCGAACGCCATATCGCCACCACCGGGTTCTTCGAGAGTCCGGTGGCATGGGACCAGTGCTCCGCTCCAGGCGGGGAACAGAGCCACGCCACATCGCCGACGGGCAGGTCGACGGCCAGGACAACCGGGACGGTGTCAAGATCGTCCCGGTTGGCGAGCACGGCACCGAAGGTCCAGAGCGCGGTGACCCGCAGCGGAAAGATCGTCGCAGGTCGCCCTGCCATGTCCTCGCACACCAGGGCGAGGTCCTCGAGATGATGAACGGCGCGAGCCCACTTCATGAGCTCATTGTCCTCAGGGTCAAGGTCACGGTCTTCATGGGTTTGCTGACAGCAGAAGGGCGGAGGTGGTCAGCGCGACGGCCAGGGACACCTCGATGACCGCGCCCAGCACGTCGCCGGTGATACCGCCGAGTCGGCTGGTGGCCCGACGGATCACCGCGACACCGCCGATCGCCGCGCAGCTCATGGCGATCGGTCCGGCCCACCAGACGGCGCCCGACCAGTAGACCGTCAGCGCAGAGACGCCCAGAAGCAGGATGAAGCACAGGCCCGCGGTGGTGAGCCGAACCGTGCCCGCGACAGTGGCACCCAGTCCCTCTTTGCGGGCGGAGGGCACCCGCGCTGAGCAGGCCCAGGTCAGCAGATGGCGACTCGCAAGCACGCTGAGAGCGACCAGGACGACGCCGGCCCCCGTGGTGAGCAGAAACGTCAGCGCCCCCGCGTCGACCAGCAGCACGAGGGTCACAGCAGCCGCGCCACTTGGCCCCGTGTTGCCCCTGCGCATGACCTCGAGCGCAGTTGCCCGGTCGTAGCTCGCCGACAGTCCATCAGCGGTGTCGGCCAGCCCGTCCAGATGCATGCCCCGGGTAGCGAGAGTGACCACGACCAAGGTGATGGCGGCCGCCAGCAGAGGAGGTACCGGAGCCTCGCGAACGGCCCATCCCCAGAGCAGCAGGACGATGACGAGCGGGAGCTGGGTGAGCGGGGCTAGCGTCATCGCCCTTCCGGCGACTCCTCGGTCGATGCGGTCGGGAGCCGGCACCGGGATGGCGGTCAGCGTGCCGAAGGCGAGCTTGGCTCCGTCGAACATCAGTCGGCCACGACCGGGCAGCCCGACAGGTCCAGAACACGCCCGGCCACCATCAGGGCAACGTGGTCACTGGCGGCGCTCACGGCGGCGTTGAGGCGACCGAGGTCATCTCTGAACATCCGGCCTGAGGCGGTGGCTGGTACGACCGACCAGCCCACCTCATTGCTGACCAGGACGACGTCGACCGCAGCCGAGCCCAGAGCGTGCACCAGCAGCGTTGTCTCCTTCTGCGCATGTGAGGCAGCCCTCTCGGGGTCCTGCCAACCGTCGATGTCGTCGATTAGCCGGGTGAGCCAGGTGGAGAGGCAGTCGATCAGGACCGGGCCGTGAGCTGCCCGAACCACGGACGTGAGCTCAGTCGTCTCAAGGGTGGTCCAGTGCGCCGGTCGGCGTGCCTGATGCAGCGCGATGCGCGCTGCCCATTCGGGATCAGAAGAGTCCGGAACGGGTCCCGGCGCGACATACGTCACGTTCCGGTGCGAGCGCAGAAGGCTCTCGGCATACCGGCTCTTTCCGCTCCGCGCACCGCCGAGGACGAGAGTCACGCTCATCTGTGCTCCTTGGGGCGGTGCGTTGTGGACCGCGCAGGGACGGCGGGTGAGATACACCGTAACGACCCGACTACCGTTGTCGGGCAGGCAGTGCCGCCGCGGTAGGTGACGAAGGAGACAGGTGGGGTTCCGATGTGGTGGGCGACTGCGGCGATGACTCTGAGGTCCTGGTGATGACTCCGATGAAGGGGCTGTCAGGGGAGCGAGCGCGTCGTGGCTAAGGGACTGCTCGTGGCCGGCACTACGTCGGATGCCGGAAAGAGCCTGGTCACTGCGGGTCTGTGCCGATGGCTGGCTCGTCAGGGCGTTTCGGTGGCCCCTTTCAAGGCACAGAACATGTCCAACAACTCGATGGTCTGTCCCGATGGGTCGGAGATCGGGCGGGCGCAGTGGGTCCAGGCTGTTGCCTGCGGGGTTGTTCCCGAGGCTGCCATGAACCCGGTGCTCCTGAAACCCGGGTCGGATCTGCGATCGCATGTCGTCCTGATGGGACGCTCGTGGGGAGAGCTCGAGGCCGGCGAGTGGGCAACCGGTCGAAAGGCGTTGGCCCAGGGCGCATTTGAGGCATTTGGGGATCTGTCAACGCGGTTCGATGTCGTCATCGCAGAGGGCGCAGGTAGCCCGGCCGAGATCAACCTGCGCGAGGGCGACTTCGTCAACATGGGGCTGGCGCAGGCCGTGGACCTGCCTGTGGTGGTCGTGGGCGACATCGACCGCGGCGGCGTGCTGGCGGCGATGTACGGCACGCTGGCTCTTCTGGAGGCGGCCGACCAGGCACGGATCCGCGGCTGGATCGTCAACAAGTTCCGTGGGGACCTCAGCCTCCTGGAGCCAGGTCTGCGGATGCTGGAAGAGCGCACCTCTCGACCGGTGCTGGGCACGCTGCCCTTCCTGTACGACGTGTGGCTCGATGGCGAGGATGCGTTGGCCATCTCGGGCTGGTCCGGCGCTGACTCCGGGGAGACGATGGACAGGCCTGCTGCTGGTTCGACCCTTTCTGTGGCCGTCGTTCGCTTCCCGAGGGTTTCCAACGCCACCGATATTGACGCGCTGGCCGCTGAACCCGGTGTCGATGTCCGGGTCACTGCTGATCCCGATGTCATCGCCCGGGCGGATCTTGTGGTCTTGCCCGGGAGCCGTGCGACGGTGGCGGACCTGGAGTGGATGCGCAGCCGGGGTCTGGCCGAGGCTGTGCTTTCGAGGTCTGCGCTGGGCCGGCCCGTGCTGGGGATCTGTGGCGGGTACCAGATGCTGGCGGAGGTTATCGACGACCCTGAGGGTGTCGAGTCCGGATTCGCGCACACGACTGCCGGGCTTGGGATGCTGCCGATTCGCGTGCGGTTCGAGGTTGAGAAGCATCTGGGGCGGCCCGAGGGTCACTGGCGCGGAAATGGCGTGACGGCATACGAGATTCATCACGGGGTATCCACCCGAACGCCTGACGGTCCTGAGGCGGAGCAGTTCCTGGACGGATGGCGTTCGGGGTCGGTGTGGGGGACCACCTGGCATGGCACCTTTGAGAACGATGGCTTCCGGAGGGCCTTCCTGACCGAAGTGGCTTCCCAGGCGGGAGTCAGGTGGCGGGCAGACCCGGACGCGCCGGGATTTGCCGCCCGTCGCGAGCTGATGCTTGATCGTCTGGCGGATGCGATCGACCAAAACCTCGACACCTCGGCATTGGCCGCGATTGCCGGTGTGGACCTCTGACCTTCCCGGTGATGGCTCAGATGTCGGTGATGGCTCAGATGTCGTAGACCTCAAACGTCACGGCGTGCTTGACGCCCATGCTCTGGCCGCCACGACTGAGGATCATCTCGAGCAGGTTCTGGGGGGATGGATAGTCTGCGCCGAGGGCCCCGAGATAGACCTGATGGGCTTGCAGGGAAGCCACGGCAGCGTCCAGGTGCCCGGTCACGTCGACGCCATGGGTGACGTCGGGCGAAGCCGCCATACAGACCGACCTCACCCCGCTCCATGGCTCGTAGCCCTCATCCGCCAGCTCGGGGTGGATCCACCGGTTGCCGGCGTCCTTGGACGCGTCCAGCGCAGCCAGGCCGACGGCGCGGTGGTCGGCCTGGTTGGTGCCTCCACCGGTGAACCGCTCGCGATGGGTGAGTGTGATGACGACTTCAGGCTTGTGGGTGCGGATTGCGCGGGCGATATCCCGGCGCAGCGGAAGGCCGTACTCGACCATGCCATCGTCATGGTTGAGGAACTCCACCACGTCGACGCCTACCTCGGCTGCGCCGTCGCGTTCCTCCTGTGCACGCAGGGACGCTGCCTCGCTCGGCGCAACGCCGTCGATGCCGGCTTCGCCGTGTGTGGCCAGCAGGTAGCTCACCGTCTTGCCCTGCTGCACCCAGCGGTCGACCGCAGCGGCAAGGCCGTACTCGAGATCATCGGGGTGCGCGGCCACACACAGTGCGCGTGACCAGGACTCGTCGAATGGAGGCAGGGGCTGTTCTTGCGATCGGAGGTCGCTCACGCCAGCAACGCTACACACTGATCAGGTGTCACGGCGGTCGGACATCCGGCTGGTCGGCCGTGGTCCATGATGGAACCTTGGGCGACCTTCGCCTTCCTGGAGGAGAACCGATGTCCGTGTTGAGCGAGACCGTAGCAACGATCAGGCCGGCTTCCACCGAGGCGATGGCAGCCGCCGAAGATCGTCAGTCGATGCTCACCAAACCTCGCGGCTCGCTGGGTGCCCTCGAGGACCTCGGGACCCGCCTGTGCGGAATGTATGGCGCCTGCCCTCCGCCGATGCCTGAGCCCGTCACCATCGCGGTTTTCGCGGGAGACCACGGCGTCCACGCTCAGGGAGTGTCGGCCTGGCCGCAGGAGGTCACCACTCAGATGGTCGGCAACTTCCTTGCAGGCGGGGCTGTGATCAACGCGTTCGGCCGGCAGGTCGGCGCCGAGGTCGTCGTGATCGACATGGGTGTTGCCGGTGACCTGCCGCAGGCCCCGGGTCTGACCGTACGCAAGATCGCCGCAGGCACCGCCGACATGACACAAGGTCCCGCGATGACGGCAGCCCAGGTGCAGGCCGCGATCGAGGCGGGTATCGAGGTGGCGAGGGACTGTGTTGCCCGTGGGAGCCGACTGCTGGTCACCGGTGACATGGGTATCGCGAACACCACGGCTTCCGCTGCCCTGATCAGCGTCTTCACGGGTCTGGACGCCGCCGAGGTCACCGGCCGCGGCACCGGGATCGACAACCCGATGCTGCAGCACAAGGTGTCGGTCATCGAGACTGCCATCACGATCAACCAGCCCAGCCCCGGAGACCCGGTCGTGGCGCTGGCCCGGGTCGGGGGGTTCGAGCACGCCGGCGTCGTCGGATACCTGCTGGCTGCCGCCGCACTGCGCACCCCCGTCATCCTCGACGGGGTCATCGCCTGCTCCGCGGCGTTGGTGGCCCGGGCGATCGCACCTCACGCCGTGGACTACTGGGTGGCTGGCCATCGCTCGGTGGAGCCGGGTGCCGGCGCAGCCCTTGCCCACCTCGGCCTCACGCCGCTGGTTGACCTCGGGATGCGGCTGGGTGAGGGCTCGGGGGCGGCACTTGCCGTGCCACTCGTGCAGGCGTCAGCCCGGATCCTGCGCGAGGTCGCCACTTTCGACTCAGCGGGTGTCTCGAACAAGGAATAGCGTGCCTTCCCAACCCGAACCGCTGCTGCCACTGGGGCTGCGCCTGCGCAACCGTCGAGTTGTGGTCGTGGGCGGCGGGCCTGTGGCGCTTCGGCGCGTGGGCGCGCTGATGGCTGCCCGGGCCAGCGTCACGGTCGTCTCGCCAGCCGTAGTTGCGGCGCTGGAGGACCTTGCCGAACGCCGCGGCATCGTCTGGATCGCGCGGTCGTACGAGCCAGGCGACCTGCGTGGCGCCTGGCTTGCCATGGCATGCACGGCGGACCCCGAGGTCAACGGGCAGGTGCTTGCCGAGGCAGACGAGTCACACATCTTCTGTCTGCGCGCCGACGACGCGTCGGGTGCCTCGGCGTGGATGCCGGCCACCGGCCGAACCGGACGGGCCACGGTCAGCGTCCACGCTGATCGCGACCCCCATACCGCGGCGGCACTGCGGGATGCGGCGCTGACGGCGGTGGAGGCTGCGTTGCGTGAGGACTTCGACCTGCGCTCCAGGCGACGGCCTCGGCGCACCGGCCCAGACAGCGCCCCGGGCAACGTCTTGGGGATGGTCACCCTGGTCGGCGGCGGTCCCGGGGACCCGGGCCTGCTGACACTGAAGGGTGTGCAGGCGCTCGCCGATGCCGATGTCGTGGTCGTGGACCGGCTTGCGCCCCTGGCTGTTCTTGACGGGCTGAGTGAGGGGGTCGAGGTCATCGACGTCTCGAAGATCCCGCGTGGGCGGTCCACGCCCCAGGAAGAGATCAACGACGTCCTGATCAGTCGGGCTCGTCAGGGTCGCGCTGTCGTCCGGCTCAAGGGCGGAGACTCCTTCGTGTTCGGGCGCGGTCTGGAGGAGGTCATCGCCTGTACCCAGGCTGGAGTCGCGGTTGAGGTCATCCCGGGGGTGTCGTCCGCGATAGCCGCGCCCGAGCTGGCCGGCATACCACTGACCCACCGCGGCGTCTCGCAAGGATTCACGGTGGTCTCCGGTCATGCCACACCGGACGATCCACGCAGCACTCTCGACTGGGACGCCCTGGCTCGCACGGGCACCACGCTCGTGGTCCTCATGGGCGCACAGACGCTGGTGTCGATAGCTGTCGCGCTGGTAGGGGCCGGCCGTGACGTGGACACCCCGCTGGCTTGTGTCATGGACGGGGGCCTGCCCAGCCAGACAGTCGCGCGCAGCACGCTGGCGAGGGTGCTCAGCTCGGGCCCACCCCCAGAGCTGCGTTCTCCCGCAGTGATCGTGATTGGAGCGGTTGCAGGCCTTACCGCCGGGTAGAGGGTTGGGCTGGAACGGGAGCCGGCTGGCTAAGGTGACCTGCATGACAGATGAGTGGACCTGGACCTATTTCGACGCGGACGCCGCGGCGATGACCGGTGAGTCGCTCGTCTCCACCGGTTTTCCTTCGCAGAGCGATGCGGAGACCTGGCTCGGCGAGCAGTGGCGTGAGCTGGCCGACGCCGGGGTGGAGGCCGTGACGCTCGTGCACGAAGGTGCGGTCGTCTATGGGCCCATGAGCCTGCGAGCCGCGCAATGAGCTTGCCGGCGAACGCCCTTTTGCCGGGTTCTGTGCCATTGGGCGCCGGGCTGGTCCGGGATCTTGATCGCAGGGTGCGCGAGGCGCAGAGCAAGTGGCACTCGCCGGCCCTCAGCGCGGGTGTGGTCAGGGATGGCGCGCTCGTGTGGTCCGCCCATGTCGGCTCGGCCAGGCTGGACCCGCTCTCTGCGCCCGACAACGACACGCAGTACATGATCGGTTCGATCACCAAGACCTTCACCGCGGTGCTGATCATGGGTCTGCGCGACGCGGGCAGGCTGTCTCTGGACGATCGGCTCGACACGTTCCTCCCGCAGACCAGGCACGGTGCCATCACGATCCGCCAGATGCTCGCGCACGCCTCGGGCCTGCAGCGGGAGCCGGTCGGCCGGATCTGGGAGAACCTCGACGCACCGGATCAAGAGCGTCTGCTGCGCGAGCTCGAGGATGCGGAGCAGGTCCTGCCCGCTCATTTTGCCTTCCACTACTCCAACCTCGCCTTCGCCCTCCTGGGACAGGTCGTGGAGCTGCTGGAGTCCCGGCCATGGGTGGATGTCGTCACCGAGCGCATTCTGAGGCCGCTGGAGATGAAGAACACCGGGCTGGCCCCCGACGAGACCTGCTGTGCCCTGGGTTACCAGGTTCATCCGCACACGGGGGTCGCGACCCTCGAACCGCGGTTTGATCTCAAGGCGACCGAACCGTTTGGGGGACTCTGGAGCACGGTTGCGGACATGGGCCGCTATGCGTCTTTCGTGGCGGATCCGGTTGAAGAGATTCTTGCTCCTGGCACGCTCGAAGAGATGTGCCGGCCGCTGATCATGACTGACATCGACACCTGGGCCCGGGCCTACGGGCTGGGCTACGACTTGCAGAGGATCGGTGAAAGGGTCCTTGCCGGTCATGGTGGCGCCATGCCCGGCTTCCTCGCCGGTCTGCGGGTAAGGCGCCAGGACCGGGTCGGGGCCGTGGTCTTGGCCAACTGCACGGCAGGGGCTGAGAGCGTGACACTGGCGGGCCAGCTGGTCGGTGCCGTGCTTGACTTCGAGCCCTCACTGGCGCGGGTGTGGACTCCGTCCCAGGCCCAGCCTGACTTCGATGGCATCCTCGGAAGCTGGTGGACCGAAGGCGAGGAGATCGTCTTTGAGGTGCGCGACAACGTTCTGTGGTCGCGGATCCCGGGTGGGCTGCCGGGCGCGGACACCCGGTTCGTCAGGGTGGATGGCAGCCGGTTCCGGGCAGCTGCAGGCCGCGAGGGCGGCGAGCTGCTCGAGATCATTCGAGGCCCCGGCGGCACGGTTGAGCGGATGTACTTTGCCACCTATGCGCTCACCCGAGTGCCCACGGCATTCGCGGACCTGCTCGACTGAGCCGGCCGCGCCTGACCCGGTCCGGACCTACTTTCGCCTGAGTACGCGCGCGATCCTGGGACGTGCACGGTCGACCTGAGGACGCGGAAGCCGCGAGCGACGCATCTGGAAGGCACGCATAACGGCATACATGGCGGATCCGCGAGGGGGAGCCTCGCCGAACTTTGCCGTGATCTCCGCCTTCATATGCCGCCACATCGTGAAGGAGTCGATGGCTCCGGCGACCACCAGGCCGTAGACCAGGGCGGTGACCAACAACGAGATGCCGGCCGACTTGACCGCGGCCGACGCAAAGGTCAACGCCAGGACCACGAACATGACGGGGAGCATGAACTCGCCGATGTTCCATCGGGCATCCACGGTGTCACGGATGTACCGCCTGACCGGACCCTTGTCGCGCGCCGGCAGCGCGGACTCATCGCCGGACAACAAGGCTGCCCTCTGCTTGGCGCGGGCCTGCCGGGTGGCTTCGCGGGACTTGCCGGCGGCGACTTTGCGGTCCTTGGGCACCAGCGGCCGCTTGTTGGCGGACTCCTGCTGCCTCCGCGACGGCGTGGGGCGGTTCTTGGCGCCAGGCCGTTCGGCGTACGTCACGGGTGAGGGGGTGTTGTCATCACGGTTCTTCTTGCGTCCAAACACAAGGGTCACTGTATGTCTTACGGCGCGCGTCCTTCGTATCGCCCGTCCCTGACGGATGCTCCCCAGAGGGGTGGGTAGGCTCGCTGCCGTGACCAATGACGTTCTCACCCCAGACCTTGATCCCGCCCGGCTGAGTGCCCTGCAGACCCGCGTTGCCGGGCTCATGCCCGCTCTGCGTCAGGATCTTGAGGCGCTCACCCGGATCCCCAGCGTGTCGCTCGCGGCCTTCGACCAAGCCCATGTTGAGGCAAGCGCCCAGCGTGTCGCCGACCTCCTGCGCGCCGAGGGCCTGGAGGTCGAGATCATCCGCGAGGGTGGCCGGCCGGCTGTCATCGGGCATGCCGACGGGCCCGAGGGCGCACCCACCGTCATGTTGTACGCCCACCATGACGTCCAGCCTCCTGGGGCCGAGTCTGAGTGGGACAGCCCCCCGTTCGAGCCGACCGAGCGTGACGGGCGCGTTTATGCCCGCGGTATCGCCGATGACAAGGCAGGGGTGCTGGCCCACATCGCGGCGCTGCGGGCCCACTCCGGTGCTCTTCCGGTCGGGGTGACCGTCTTCGTCGAAGGCGAGGAGGAGGTCGGCTCGGACAGCCTGGCCGCGATCCTTGAACGCCATGGCGAGAAGCTGCGGGCTGATGCGATCGTCCTCGCTGACTCAGCCAACTGGGCCATCGGTGAACCGGCGTTGACCACCACGCTGCGCGGCATGGTCCGCATCGTCCTGACGGTGCGCACGCTCGATCACGGTATCCACAGCGGCATGTTCGGCGGCGCCGTCCCGGATGCCATCACCGCGCTGATCCGGATGATCGCCACGCTGCACGACGCCGAGGGCAATGTCTCCGTCGCCGGTCTGAAGTCAGGGGTGGCCTCGGATCTTGACTACCCCGAGCGCCGCCTGCGAGAGGAGTCCGGACTGCTCGATGGCGTCGAGCTGATCGGCACCGGCTCAATCCTGTCGAGGTTGTGGACCAAGCCATCGATCACGACCATCGGCGTGGACGCGCCGTCGGTCGCCACGTCCTCCAACACCCTCGTTCCGCAGGCCTCGGCGAAGATCTCGATGCGCATCGCCCCTGACGAGAACCCTCGTGAGGCCTATCAGCTCCTTTCGGACCATCTTCGAGCCAACGCGCCGTGGGGCGTCAAGGTCGACATCGTCTCGGACGATGAGGGCTCCGGCTTCTCCGCGGACGCCAATGGCCCGGTCTACGACCAGGCGCGCGCGGCCTTCACCGACGCCTGGGGCGTGGCGCCGGTGGACGTCGGCATTGGTGGGTCGATCCCGTTCGTGGCCGCCTTCGCCGCGAAGTTCCCGGACGCCGGCATTCTGGTCACGGGTGTCGAGGAGCCCGACACGCGGGCCCACGGCGCCAACGAGAGCCTGCATCTGGGGGAGTTCGCCCGGGTGTGTCTGGCTGAGGCCGTCCTGCTCGAACGGCTTGGCCTGCTGCGCAGCTGAGCCGTGCCCGGTCAGTCCCTGGCGGTCTTGCCAGGCAGTGCGAGCATCTGGTCGAGCGCGACTCTGGCCCACTTCGTGACGTCAGGGTCCACGGTGATCTGGTTGACGATCCGTCCGGCGACAAGCGACTCCAGAACCCACACCAGGTGCGGAAGATCGATGCGGTTCATCGTTGAGCAGTAGCAGACGTTCTTCTCCAGGAAGGCGATGTGTTGCCTCGGGAACATCCTCGCGAGCCTCCGCACGAGGTTCAGCTCCGTGCCGACCGCCCATGAGGTTCCGTCCTCGGCTGCCGCGATCGTCTCGATGATCTTCTCGGTCGAGCCAACCTCGTCCGCGGCCTGCACGACCTCGTACTGACACTCCGGGTGGACGATCACTCTCACGCCGGGGATCGTCGCGCGGGCGGCTTCCACCGCTTCGAGGGAGAACCGGCCATGCACCGAGCAGTGTCCTCGCCACAGGATGACGCGCGCCGCGTCGACCTGCTCTCGGGTAAGCCCTCCGGCTGGCTTGTGCGGGTCGAAGACGACGCAGTCCTGCAGTGAGATGCCGAGCTCGCGGACCGCCGTGTTGCGCCCGAGGTGCTGGTCGGGCAGGAACAGCACCTTGCCCTCTCCCTCGACGCCGCCTCGCTGGTCGAACGCCCACCTCAGGGCGGTGCCGGCGTTGCCAGAGGTGCAGATCGTGCCGCCGTGTCGACCGGTGAACGCCTTGATGGCGGCGGAGGAGTTCATGTAGGTCACCGGCACCACGAGGTCCGCGATACCCATCTCGTCCAGGTCGTCCCACGCGTCCTCGACCTGGCTGATCGCCGCCATGTCCGCCATCGAGCACCCGGCGGCCAGGTCTGGCAGCACCACCTGTTGATGGCCGGCGGTCAGGATGTCAGCGGACTCGGCCATGAAGTGCACACCACAGAAGACGATGTATGGCGCGTCGGGCCGCGCTGCCGCTTCCTTGGCGAGCTTGAAGCTGTCACCGGTGACGTCGGCGAACTCGATGACCTCGTCACGCTGGTAGTGGTGGCCCAGGATAAATACCGTTTTCCCCAGGGCGGCCTTGGCGGCACGCGCGCGTTCGACCAGATCGGGATCCGACGGAGCAGGCAGCTCGCCGGGACATTCGACTCCTCGCTCGGTGGCAAGCTCGCGGCCCTGCCCCAGGACGAGGAGCGGGAGAGAGAGGTGACCAGACGACTCAGGTTCGGTGCGCACGTTCCGATCGTATGCTGCCGCGAACTGCCGGGCACCCACAGCAGGGTGGCAGCAGCCACCGCTGCAACAGTCTCTAGGTTTGTCAGATGCACTACGTAGTCAGTGACATCCACGGGCACTTCGACGATCTGGTCGCCGCTCTGAGGCGCGCGGACCTGCTTGATGCCGACGGTGCCTGGTGCGGGGGGCACGCGCATCTGACCTTCCTGGGCGACTACTTCGACCGTGGCCCTGACGGCATCGCGGTCGTCGACCTTGTTCGCCGTCTGCAGGATGAGGCAGCAACCTCAGGTGGCCGGGTCGATGCCCTGATCGGCAATCACGAGATCCTCGCCCTGGGCATGAGACGTTTCGGCGACAGGCAGGTGTCCTCAGATCTCGGGGGCAGCCGCAGCTTTGCCCGAAGCTGGGCGCTCAATGGTGGCCGGCGCCGCGACCAGCAGAGACTCACCAGCGAACACATCGACTGGATCTGCGGCCTCGACTCCGTTGCCCTGGCCGGATCCGATCTGCTGCTGCACTCCGACACCACCGAATATCTTCGTTGGGGCGACACGAGCGGGCAGATCAACGACGCCGTCCGGACGGTGCTTTCCGGGGACGACCTCGGGCAGTGGTGGCAGTGCTGGGTTCGGCTGACGAGCCGTTACGCCTTTGCCGGCGTCGACGGTGCCGAGGTTGCCGCCGGCCTGCTCAGCCATCTCGGTGGCAGTCGCATCGTCCATGGCCACAGCATCATCACGACGCTCACCGGACAAGTTCTCAGCGAGGTCAGCGGGCCTTTCTCCTATGCCGGAGGCCGGGTGCTGGCGATCGATGGAGGCGTCTATGGCGGAGGCCCCTGTCTCGTGGTCCCTCTCGACGCCGAGCGTGACCCCAGCCTCTGAAAGCATGGGCAGGTGCGCATACTCATAGCTCCCGACTGCTTCACCGGAAGCCTCAGCGCAGGGGAGGCCGCGCAGGCGATCGCCGCGGGCTGGCGAAGCAGCGCGCCGCAGGATGACCTCACCATCGTTCCCCTGTCCGACGGAGGACCCGGGTTTCTCGATGTCCTGCAGCAGGCCCTGCTCGGGACGATCATCTCCCTCTCCGTGCTCGACCCGCTCGGACGTCCGGTTCCTGCCGCGATTCTCATGGCGGAGGTCGGTGGAAGCCGGACGGCATACATCGAGTCCGCTCAGGCGTGCGGTCTGCACCTGCTGGCACCTGGGGAGCGCAACCCGATGGTCACCAGCACCTACGGGGTCGGGCAGCTGCTCGAGGCTGCGCTGGCCGGGGGCGCCACCCGTGTGGTGCTGGGACTCGGTGGGAGTGGGACCAATGACGCAGGGGCAGGCCTGCTGGCGGCTCTGGGGGCAGGGGATCCGGAGTTGCTGGCCGCAGGCGGAGCCAGGCTCATGGATCTCAGGGACGACGCGCTTCAGGGGCTCGGCCCGGTGCGTGAACGCTTCAGTGCGATCGAGCTTGTGCTGGCCACCGATGTCGACTCGCCCCTGCTCGGATTTCACGGGGCGAGTGCCGTGTTCGGCCCACAGAAGGGCGCCACCCCCGAGATGACCCAGCAGCTCGAGTTGGCTCTCGGGCGTTTCACCGAGGTTGCCGGCAGGGTCGTCCCGGCCGGCCGGGACCTGCTCACGGGCAAGGAGATACGTCTCGACCGTGAGCCCGGAGCCGGGGCGGCCGGCGGACTGGGTTACGCCCTGATCCTGCTCGGGGGTCGTCGGGTGGGCGGGGTTGAGGCGGTGCTCGACGCGGTCGGCTTCGAGTCGCTGGTGGAGGCCACGGACCTGGTCGTCACGGGGGAGGGCACGTTCGACTGGCAGAGCCTTCGCGGAAAAGTCATCGCGACAGTGGCGTCGGCTGCACTTGCCTGCGCGAAGCCGGCGGTCGTCATCGCAGGTCAGGCGCTCGTGGGGCGTCGCGAGACGATGGCTCTCGGGATCAGCGGTACCTACTCCGTGGCCGAGAACCCTGATCAGCTCGCAGCCGCCCTTGCAGACCCCGCGGCCACTCTCAGCGCCCGGGCGGCGAGAGTGGCAAGTACATGGTCCCCCCGTCGCACCTGACGTATCCTTGACGAGTTGGGAACACATCCCGGGGTCCGTGGGTTGGCAATGCTGCAGGCTATGACCACGATCACCGACAGGCGCGACCACCAAGGTCCGAAGGAACATGTGCCTGATCGACATGCTTCACCAACACGGCTCCACCGATTTGTTGCACCAACGCAATGCTCTACCAACTACCGTGAAGGACGCACCCACATGAGTGTTCAGGACGACACCCAGACCCGGCTCGCGCAGGCCGTTGCCGAGGAGGCCTTGGTCGAGAAACCGGCGCATGGCGTGCTGCTCACCGATTTTGCCGCCGTCAAGGTCAAGAGTCTGCTCGAGCAGGAGGGTCGTGACGACCTTCGCCTGCGGGTGGGCGTGCAGCCCGGTGGCTGCTCCGGCCTTGTCTACCAGCTCTACTTCGACGAACGCACCCTCGACGGCGACCTGGTCGTGGACTTCGGCGGGGTCGGGGTCGTCATCGACCGGATGAGCGCTCCTTACCTGGACGGTGCGTCGATCGACTTTTCCGACACCATCGAGAAGCAGGGCTTCACCATCGACAACCCCAACGCGGGCAGCTCGTGCGCCTGCGGCGACTCGTTCAGCTGAGCTGCTCAAAGAGTCCAGACCCAGCTGACTGTGGCCGGCATCACCTGCACTGAGCGGGTATGCCGGCCACAGCGCGTCTCACGGGTGGGGCGTCGCTTCCCACCATCGCCAGCGCGCCAGGCGTATCGCAATGACTGGTCCGGTCGGGGGGTTGCTCACGTACTGCGGGTACTTGTGGGTCAGTGCCTCGACCGCAGTGTCTCGTGCCTCTGGGTGCGCTGACTCGGGGCCAGCAAGCCTCCGGCTGGGCCGCTGGCGCTCTCCGCCGTCGACGTCCAGCACGCGTGCAGTGCCGTCAACGCGCACCCACCACAGGGTCGACCAGTCCTCGGAGTACTCGTCCACCAGCAGACTTGCCCGACCCGTCGCGTCGATGTTGGCCAGTCGTTTCAGCGCCAGGGTGGTCTTTGGCTTGCTGTCGACCGCGGTGTAGAGGACATCGTCGACCGTGGCGAACACGACCGGGACCAGGTGTGGCGAGCCATGAGCCGTCACCGTGGCCAGTCGGCCAACACGCGCTGCCACCAGTCTGCGGCGGGCCTCTGCCTCGTTCATCTCATCATTGTGCAGGCGATCCGGACGAGCGACGTCAGACGGGGACCGCAGGGGGCACTTACGAACCGTAGGCCGCGAGCCCGTCGATCAGTGCGGAGGCGTCGTCCGGGACATCGATGGGGCCGGAGGTTGAGGCGACCCATGGCCGGGGCCCTTCCACGTCAACCTCGATCTCGTGACCGCCCTGCGCCAGCTCGGCGATGCTGCCTTCGTCAAGGCCGTCTCGGGGACCGGGAAAGGACATCGCAGTGGTCATGGCGCCACTCTATTTCGCTGGTCGCCCCGGCGAAACCGCTACCGCCGGGTAACACTGCCGGGTAACAACGGGGGTTGTGAACCGTCACGCGCGCCGCACACGGTAAGTTGCGCAGGTGCGTATCGCTCTCACCGGATCCATTGCCACTGACCACCTGATGACCTACAAGGGCCGGTTTGCCGACTCCATGGTCGTTGACCAGCTCGACAAGATCGCCCTGTCGTTCCTGGTCGAGGACCTCGAGATCCATCGCGGGGGAGTCGCCGCCAACATCGCGTTCGGCATGGCCAACCTCGGGCAGGAACCGATCCTGGTCGGAGCCGCAGGGGAGGACTTCGCCGACTACCGGTCCTGGCTAGAGCGTCACGGCGTCGACTGCGCCTCGGTGCGCATCTCCGAGACCCGCCATACCGCCCGTTTCGTCTGCACCACTGACGAGCACATGGCTCAGATCGCCACTTTCTATGCCGGGGCCATGAGCGAGGCCCGGGAGATCGAGCTGGGACCGGTGGCGGCCCGGGTCGGGGGGCTGGATCTTGCGGTGATCAGCTCCAACGACCCTGAGGCCATGCTGCGCCACACGGAGGAGTGCCGGACTCGCAAGATCCCGTTCGCCGCCGATCCGTCCCAGCAGCTGGCCTTCATGGACGGCGAGTCGATTCGTGAGCTGATCGACGGGGCGACCTTCCTGATCACCAATGAGTACGAAGCAGCGCTGACCGAGCAGAAGACCGGCTGGAGCAGCGCACAGATTGCCGATCGGGTCCAGACCCGGGTCATCACCAAGGGCAAGAACGGCGTCGTGATCGCAACTCGCGGCGAGCCCCCGATCGAGGTCACCATCGCCAATGAGGTGCGCAAGGCCGACCCGACCGGCGTCGGGGATGCGTTTCGGGCGGGCTTCTTCACCGGCCTCGCCTGGGGACTGCCTTACGAACGTGCCGCGCAGGTCGGCTCGATGCTGGCGACCTACGTCGTCGAGACGGTCGGCACCCAGGAGTACGAGCTGGGCCGCCGCAGGTTCCTCGAGCGTTTCACGCACGCCTACGGCGCCGACGCCTGCGCCGAGATAGATCCCCACCTCCGCTGCCCGCGCCCCTGACTGGCTGACCGGTTCCGGATGCCGATCGAGCCCCCGCCCTCACGCTGGCAGCTTGATCTCGAGCCGGCGGCGCCGCGGGACGACCTGGTCGGGATCGGCGCCGATCTCGAACCCGGGACTCTTCTGCTGGCCTATCGCGTCGGGTTGTTTCCGATGGGCCTCGGCGATGACGGCACCCCGCCCACAGGGTGGTGGTCGCCCGACCCGCGCGGCGTGATGCTGCCCGGCAACCTCAGGATCAGCCGTTCCCTGCGACGCTCTTTGCGTCACTTCGAGATTCGTGTCGACACCGCGTTCCCGGAGGTCATGGCTGGCTGCGCAGACCCGTCACGGGACGGATCCTGGATCACTCCGGCGATCACGGCGGCATACACGCGCCTGTACGAGCTGGGATGGGCCCACTCGGTGGAGGCGTGGGGTGACGGTGAGCTCGCAGGCGGCCTGTACGGGCTGGCACTGGGCGGGATGTTCGCGGGGGAGTCGATGTTCCATCGCGTGACCGATGCATCCAAGTGTGCGCTCGTGGGTCTTGCAGATCTGGTGTTCGAGGATGCGGATCCACGCCGGATCATCGACGTCCAATGGGTCACCCCGCACCTGGCCAGCCTCGGGGTCACGCAGATCCCGCGCGATGACTATGTTGTCCGCCTCGAGCGTTCGCTCCGCCTGCCGGTTCCGCCGGCCTTCGACCGCTAAGGCACGAGCCGGATGAGAAAGCGCAGGTATGCCTGCGGCATACGCTCCGCTTGCGGGTGGCCCCCATGGGACGAGGCCGGGACCAGCGGTGTCTCTGAGACTCCCGCCTGCGGTACCTCGGCAACCTCGAGAAGCTCATGCCCGCGCATCCGGCACCACGCCGGGATGTCGTAACGAGTGGCCGGATCGCTTGCCAGCACCACGATCCGGGCCCCGGCTGATGCCTGCCTGGCTGCCTCGGCGAGTCGTATCACCGGCAGAGGGCACCGCAGCCCGCGCGCGTCGACCTCGATGGGGTCTTCGCGGTCTGAAGCGGCGTTCACAGGTTTGTCGCTCCGAGCTGGGCCCGGACTGCCGCAACAGCTTCGGGCAGCTCGGTGATGAACCGGCTGACGTCGGGCTCCAGCGTCGGGGCACACGGGTCCAGCGGCAACGTGATGCGAACATTCCCGTGGGTCAGCACTCCCATCGCAGCCAGGACATGACTTGGCTCGAGCACGCCCGAGGTGCAGGCCGAGCCGGAGGCGAGGGCAAAGCCCCGGCGGTCGAGCTCGATCACCAGCGCCTCGCCATCGACATAGAGCAGCGAGAAGGTCAGAACATGGGGGAGGCGGTCGTCCGGGTCACCGACGACTTCCACATCAGGCAGGTCGCTGACGGACGCACGCAGTCTCGCGATGAGGGCGTGGGACGAGGCGCTCTGGTCAACGCGGTCTGCCTCGGTCTGGCGCCACGCCTCCGCCGCGGCAAGGGCCAGGGCGAGCATGGGCTCGACGTCGGTGCGACCGTGCTCGAGCTCACTGACCGGGCCCGGTAGGCGCCACCGGGTGCGTTCGGGAACGACCAGCACTCCCACCCCGCCCGGGCCACCCCAGGACCTTGCATCCCCGGCCATGACGTCGAAGTGCTCAGGGGTCGTATCACGCCCCAGGGATGCCATGGCATCCACCAGCAGTGGCACGTGGCGTTCACGACACAGCTCATGTGCCAGGTCGAGCGGCTGACGCGTGCCCACCTCCGCGTTGGCTGACTGAACGGCAGCGAGAACGGTGCCCTCGACAGCAACGGCCTGTTCAAAGGCCGACAGGTCAACTCGTCCGCGCCGGTCGACCGGCACCTCGGCGAAGAGCGATGAGTCTCGGGTCGCCGCTGGATCGCGCTCCTCGCAGGCGTGGTAGCGGCCGGTGGTGAGGATCGAGGAGTGTTCGACCGCGGTCGCCACGATGCGGGCGCCGCGGCGCCGTCCGGCATACCGCAGTCCCTCCAGGCCGGTGCGAACCGCGGAAGGTCCCGAGGGCAGGAACGAGACCTCGGCGGGGCGAACACCCAGTCCGCGGGCGATCACCTCGCGTGCCTGGTCCAGAAGGGCGCGAGCCGCACGGCCCTCGGCGTACAGCCGTCGCGGGTCCGCCCAGCCCGCATCCAGGGCGGCAAGCAGCGTTCTCCTCGCGGCGGGCACCATCGGTGAGCGTGCTGCGTCGAGCAGAACGCGAGACGGTCGCGACGCGCGGTCGCCGACTGGATATTGCGCCACACCCAGAGGTTAGTTCACCGCAGAACTCCCCCAGAGCCTCACGCCATAGTAGTGTTTCGCCGACGGCTGGTCACTGACAACCGGAAGGTGCATGCCTTGCCTCGGCACGACGGAGCTTCGCCCCGCATGAATCGGCGTGCAGGGATTGTCACGGGTGTTGCCCTGTTCTGTGCGGTGACGCTCAGCGGCTGCGGCGAGTCGGTCAAACGCGGTTTCCTGCCCCACGGCGTGACGAATCAGACCGGGCGGATCACGAGTCTGTGGAACGGCTCGTGGCTTGCTGCTCTCGGGGTGGGAGTGCTGGTCTGGGGGCTGATCCTGTGGTGTGTCGTCGCCTACCGGCGCAAGAAGAACGACGCCGAGCTCCCCGAGCAGCTGCGCTACAACGTCCCGATCGAGATCCTGTACACCGTCGTCCCGCTGTTCATGGTTGCCGTGCTGTTCTACTACACCGCCCGCGACGAGGCTGCGTTGCTGAACGTCTCGCAGAAACCGGCTGTCACCGTGAACGTGGTCGCAAAGCAGTGGAACTGGGACTTCAACTACATCGAGGCCGGCACCTTTGAGACGAACACCATGGTGACTCTGACCGGAAAGCCAGGAGTCGCAGCGACCCTGCCGGCTCTGTATCTGCCCGTGAACGAGCGGGTCGAGTTCGTCCTCACCTCGCGTGACGTCAACCACTCGTTCTGGGTGCCGCAGTTCCTCGAGAAGCTCGATGTCATACCGGGCCAGGTCAACCGTTTCCAGATCGTGCCCACCGAGATCGGAACCTTCCAGGGCAAGTGCGCCGAGCTGTGCGGGGCCTACCACTCGAACATGTTGTTCCAGGTCAAGGTCGTCTCCAGGGCCGACTACGAGGCGCATATGGCCGAGCTGAGGGCGAAGGGCAACATCGGCATGCTGTCAAACAGCCTGAGCCGAAACAAGATCCAACCGGGCCAGCAGCAGTACCTGCCTGACAAGGGGAGCAGCTGATGACCGCCGCCAACCCCCGCGTGGCCGTGGGGGCTCAGCCGACAAAGCGTCGCCGGTCTCGTGGCCAGACCGTGGTCAGATGGGTTACCACCACAGATCACAAGGTCATCGGCAACCTGTACTTCATCACCTCTTTCTCCTTCTTCATGATCGGCGGGCTGCTCGCGCTGCTCATCCGAACTGAGCTCTTCGCCCCCGGTCTGCAGGTGGTGGACAACCCAGAGCAGTACAACCAGCTCTTCACCATGCACGGCACGATCATGTTGCTCCTGTTCGCGACGCCGTTGTTCGCCGGATTCGCCAATGCCCTCATGCCGATCCAGATCGGTGCCCCGGACGTCGCGTTCCCACGACTCAACATGCTTGCCTACTGGATGTACCTGTTCGGTGGCCTGATCGCGAGCGCCGGCTTTCTGACGCCGTCCGGAGCGGCGTCCTTCGGCTGGTTCGCCTACGCGCCGCTCTCGGATGTCGTGTACAGCCCCGGACTGGGCGGTGATCTGTGGGTCTTCGGTCTGGCACTGGGTGGTTTCGGCACGATCCTGGGCGCGGTCAACTTCATCACCACGATCATCTGCCTGCGCGCTCCCGGGATGACGATGTTCCGGATGCCGTTGTTCACCTGGACCATCCTGGTGACCTCGATCATGGTCCTCATGGCCTTCCCGGTGCTGGCCTCGGCGTTGCTGGCCCTCGGGGCGGATCGCCGGCTCGGGGCGCACATCTTCGACCCGGCCAACAGCGGAGCCATGCTCTGGCAGCACCTGTTCTGGTTCTTCGGTCATCCCGAGGTCTACATCATCGCCCTGCCCTTCTTCGGCATCATCAGCGAGATCATCCCGGTGTTCTCGCGCAAGCCCCTGTTCGGCTACAAGAGCATGATCTTCGCGATCATCGCGATCGCGGCCCTGTCGGTGAGCGTCTGGGCGCACCACATGTACGCGACGGGCCAGGTGCTCCTTCCCTTCTTCGCGATCATGACGATGCTCATAGCCGTGCCTACCGGGGTGAAGTTCTTCAACTGGATAGGCACGATGTGGGGCGGGTCTCTGTCGTTCGACACACCCATGCTGTGGGCGATCGGCTTTCTGGTCACCTTCCTGTTCGGCGGTCTCACCGGGGTCATCCTGTCCAGCCCGGCCCTGGACTTCCAGCTCACCGACTCGTATTTCGTGGTGGCGCACTTCCACTACGTGGTGTTCGGGACGGTCGTCTTCGCGATGTTCGCCGGTTTCTACTTCTGGTGGCCCAAGTTCACCGGCCGGATGCTGGACGAGAGGCTGGGAAAGATCCATTTCTGGATGTTGTTCATCGGCTTCCAGATGACGTTCCTGATTCAGCACCTGCTCGGCATCAGGGGCATGCCCCGTCGCTACGCGGACTATCTGCCCGAGGACGGTTTCACCTTTATGAACCAGTTTTCCAGTGTCGGAGCCTTCCTGCTGGGCGCCTCCACGATTCCCTTCCTCTACAACGTGTGGAAGACCTATCGGTCGGCGCCCCTGGTCGAGACCGACGACCCATGGGGATATGGAGGTTCGCTGGAGTGGGCGACCTCCTGCCCGCCGCCGCGGCACAACTTCGTCTCCATCCCGCGGATTCGCTCCGAGCGGCCGGCGTTCGACCTGCACCACCCGGACGCAGGCCAGTACGACGCTCCCGTGCCCGACAAGTACGTTCTGGCGACGCTGGGCGGTGCTGACCGTGGCGAGGGCGCGACCGGCGGGTCACCCGGACCAGGTGGACACGTCACGGGTCCGACCGGCGGTATCAGCGAGGGCGACGAGAAGGGCGATGACCCGCGATGAAGGTCGAGTTCAGGTTGTTCGTCGTGATCGGGGTGTTCTTCACGGTCGTGGGGCTCATCTACGGCTCGGTGACCCACTGGGACGAGCCGGTCGGGCCGTTTGGCCTGCTCCTGTGCGCCGGAGTGGCTGCCCTGATCGGCTTCTACCTCTGGGAGACGGGCCGCAAGCTTGACCCCCGACCAGAGGATGACCCGTCTGCACTGATCTCGGCCGCAGAAGGAGAGTACGGGTTCTTCAGTCCTCACAGCTGGTGGCCGCTCGCAGTGGCTGCCGCAGGTGCGGTCGTCTTCCTCGGTCTGGCCGTGGGCTGGTGGCTGGTCATCATCGGCATGTTCCTGTCCACCTTCGCGGTCATCGGGTGGACGTTCGAGTACTTCCGCGGGGAGCAAGCAGTCTGACCCCGTCTGTTAGCCGTGCCGATGTGCAGGGAGTATTCTGCAGGCAACGCTTGGTAAGACCGGGGCTCAATGGCCTGGGGCTGCTCCTGTGTGCGCAGCCTGTGGTGGCCTGGGGCGTGATCCGACCGGCCTCATGGGGGGTGCGGTAACCTTTCGGCCAAGAGGCCCTGCGCTTGGAGTCGGTTTGACGTGGCGACAAAATCAGTGAAGCCCCTACGGGGTCGCGTTCTCGCGATCACGTTGGGAGCGGTCATCTTTCTGGCTCTGGCTACCTTGGGTGGTGTCGGCGCGAGCCTGGCCAGGGGTGGGGGTCCGGAGATCACCGGGCCGGCTCCGAGCTCCCAGCCGACCGTGCCCACACCCACTCCCACGCCGCGACCGACACCTGTGCTCAGAGTCTCGCCGGCCGATGGGGTCGTCGATGTTCGACCCGACGCCCTCGTCACCGTCGGGGTGTCGCTGGGCACCCTTGACAGTGTGACGCTCATGGAGAACCACGGGGGCGAGGTCACAGGAAAAACCGGTCCTGACGGTGAGTGGCACAGCGTCGGGCTGTTGCGGCCGTCCACGGAGTACACGGTATTCATCGCAGCCACCGGACCTGACGGGCTGGCCACCTCCGTCTCATCGATCTTCACCACCCTGAGCCCCAAGGTCACCGCGACCTACTCCGTCTCGCCCAACGGCTCGGCTGTCGGTGTGGGTATGCCTGTCATCGTTCATTTCGACTCAGCTGTCACCACCAAGGCCCGCCGGGCAGAGGTCGAGAAGCGGGTCAAGGTCACCACCGTTCCTGTACAGGCGGGAGCATGGGGCTGGCTCGACGAGCGACAGCTCATGTGGAGGCCTGAGCACTACTGGGTCACGGGCACCAAGGTCAGCGTGTCGACCCCGCTGCACGGGGTCCAGACCGGGGACGACAAGTGGGTTAAGGCTGACGCTACGACGACCTTCACGGTGGGCCCCTCCATGGTGAGCACCGTGGACATGCGCAAGCACACGCTCACGGTTCGCCGCAATGGCGTGGTCATCCGGACCTTCCCGGTGAGCACCGGAAAGCCGGGGCCGCTGACCGAGACGCGCAGTGGCATCAAGGTCATCATCGAGCGCAACAGCAAGCTGGTGATGGACTCGGCCACCGTGGGCATCCCCAAGACCAGCCCCGACTACTACAAGATCACCACGCAGTGGAACCTACGACTGACCTGGACCGGCGAGTTCATCCACTCCGCGCCGTGGTCGGTCAACTCGCAGGGGACCGAGAACGTGTCGCACGGCTGCACCAACATGGCACCCAAGGATGCCGAGTGGATGTTCAAGAACTCCAGGGTGGGTGACGTGGTGGTGTTCACCGGCGGCGACAGGGTATTCAAGCCGCATGAGGGCTACGGGGTCTGGGTCTACAGCTACGCCGGCTGGTCGGCACTGAGCGCGCTGGCCTGATACTGAAGGCGGGCGTCCTGGTGCGTGCAGTCGAGAGCCCTCAGTCCCACCCGAGCTGCTGCAACCGGTCGTCGTCGATGCCGAAGTGGTGCGCGATCTCATGCACCACGGTGACTGCCACCTCTTCCAGGACCTCCTGGCGTGTGGTGCACATGCGAAGTGTCGGTCCCCGGAAGATCGTGATCCTGTCCGGCAGCGCTCCGGCGGCCCAGCCCTCATGACGCTCGGTCAACGGCGTGCCATCGTAGACGCCGAGCAGCTCGGGATCCCCTGGCGGTGGCTCGTCCTCAACCAGGAACACCACATTGTCCATGAGGTCGAGCAGCTCTGCCGGGACGTCGTCGAGCGCGTCTCCCACGGCGTCGTCAAACTCTTGGGAAGTCATCTCCAGCACATCTGCCACCCTGTCACGTTGTTGTCACCTGCCAACCCCGACACGACCCTGTGGCGGCGAAACCACCGAGCTGCCTTCCAGCGGCTCGTCAGTCCTCGGTCTCGGCGCACCACTGTGCCCACTGCGGGCGCGATGATGGCCTGATGAGAGTCAGCGTGCGGGTCAAGCCCGGAGCCTCGCGTACGAAGGTTGGCGGGCAGTATGGCGAGCCGTCCGCTGGTCAGGGCGCAGTCCTGATCGTCTTTGTCGCACAGCGAGCCGTGGACGGTGCGGCCACCGAGGGCGTCATGAAGGCGGTTGCGAAGGCTTTCGGTCTGCGCCGCGCCGACGTGGAGCTTGTCAGGGGACACACCGCACGGACGAAGGTTCTGGAGCTGAAGGGTGACGAACGGGAACTGTCAGCCCGGCTGATGGAGCTGCTCGGAAGCTGAGCCGGCCCAGGGGTCCTGCTGTTCCGGCCAGCCACCGAACAGGCTGAGCGGGCTCACGGCGCGGACGCCGGATCCGCCTCCTCGTCATGGGCGGCATAGGCGTCGGTCTCCGGACGTTCGTCCGCTCCACCGTGCAGCTGTCCGACCCATTCCGGGCCGGCCTGGCGCCCTGCACCGCCCTCTGTCCCGGTTTCGATCGCCTCGCGGGCGGATCCGTCGTGATGCGCCGCGGCGAGCTCGGCAGGTGTCACGGCCTGGACAACGTCGGCGAAGTAGAAGCTGGAGACCTTGGCACGAAGGCGCTCCCCGCGAGTGCTCTTCCTCTCCACCCCGTTGGCGTCGACCCTCGGGCTCAGCTGCAGCGGCGTGAAGGTCTCGTGCTGCACGAGGGACCAGCGCTCGTGCTCGTTCAGGGCCTCGTGAACTTCGAAGAAGCTGCCCTCAGCGGTGCGCACGATTCGGCCGCTCTCATGGCCGTGCAGCACCAGATCGCGATCTCGACGCTGCAGGCTCATACAGATCCGTTTGGTCACCCAGTAGGCCAGAGGGGGGACCACTATCAGCATGACTTGTAGCGTCCTGACGATCTGGTTGATGGACAGTCCCAGCTTGATCGCTATCAGGTCATCACCGGCGGCAATGAACAGGATGAGGTAGAAGCTGATTGCCAGTACGCCCAGCCCGGTGCGGGTCGGGGCGTTGCGCGGTCGGTCGAGCAGATGGTGCTCGCGTTTGTCGCCGGTGACCCAGGACTCGATGAACGGGTAGGCCCCGGCGATGCCGTACAGCAGCGGCATCACGATCAGGGCGGGGATGAAAACGTTCAGGCTCAGGGTGGACCCGAAGGCATGGAACTCGGTGAAGCCGGGAAACAGACGCAGTGCGCCGTCCGCGAAGCCCATGTACCAGTCCGGCTGCGAGCCGGCGGTCCCCGCGGTCGGGTCGTACGGGCCGTACATCCAGATCGGGTTGATCGTGACCAGGGCAGCCATCAGGGTGGTGATCCCGAAGACGATGAAGAAGAAGCCTCCGGACTTGGCCAGGTACACCGGCATGAACGGATAGCCCACCACGTTGTCGTTCGTCTTGCCCGGGCCGGGGTACTGGGTGTGCTTGTGCACCGCGACGAGCACGATGTGGGCGGTGAACAGCCCGATAATGAGCGCGGGGAGCAGGAGCACGTGCACGGTGAAGAGGCGGGGGATGATCGCCAGGCCGGGGAATGCGCCGTCGAAGAGGAAGTAGGCCATGTACGAGCCGATGACCGGCACTGACTGGATGAAGCCCTCTGCAGCCCTGATGCCGGTACCTGAGAGCAGGTCGTCGGGCAGCGAGTACCCGGTGAACCCCTCGTTGATGGCCAGCAGGAACAAGATCGTGCCGATGACCCAGTTGATCTCGCGTGGCTTGCGGAACGCGCCGGTGAAGAAGACCCGGAACATGTGCACCGTGATCGAGACGGTGAACAGCAGGGCCGCCCAGTGGTGGATCTGTCGCATGATCAGCCCGCCACGGACATCGAAGCTGATGTCGAGGGTGGACTTGAACGCCTCGCTCATCGCTATGCCCTTGAGCGGCACGTACGAGCCGTTGTAGATGACCTGGCCGGCGCTCGGGATGAACCAGAAGGTCAGGAAGGTCCCGGTGATGAGCAGGATGACCAGGGAGAACATGGCGATCTCGCCGAGCATGAAGGACCAGTGATCGGGGAAGACCTTCTTCAGCAGGTAGCTGGTCGGTTTGGCGGTGCCGGTGCGGTCGTCCACCCAGCCGGCGAGGCCGCCGGCCAAGGCCTTTGCGCCCTTCGGCCGCTCTGGCGGCGGCACGTCGTCGGCACGCAGACCTGAAGCACCTTTCGGAGTCGAGCTGGGGCTCATCCGCGCTCCCAGTAGCTAGGTCCGACCGGTTGCAGGAAGGGCGCGGCGGCAATCAGATAACCCTGTGCATCGACGGTGATCTTCAGCTGTGGCAACGGGCGGTTGGCCGGACCGAACAAGACCTTGGCATCCTGGGTGACGTCGAAGGTGGACTGGTGGCAGGGACACATCAAGAGGTGGGTCCGCTGCTCGTAGAGGCCCACAGGGCACCCCACGTGGGTACAGATCTTGGAGTAGGCGACGATGCCGTTCACGCTCCAGTCCTGTTCCTTGGCAACCTTGATGACTCCGGGTGGCAGGGAGATGAGAACGACCGCGGCCTTGGCCTTCTCCTCCAGCACGTGTTCGGACTTGTCGATCCCCTCGGGAAGAACATGGTAGAGCGAGCCCACGGTGACATCGGTCGCTCTGATAGGGGTCATCTCGGGATCACTCACCAGCCGCATTCCCTTGCGCCAGAACGTTGTCGAGAGATCTGCCTTGGGGAGTGGTCCAAGGCTGCCGGTCAGCTGCACCAGCAGCGGCAGGGCAAAGAGACCAAGCGCGCCGCCAAGGGTGTACTTGATGAGGCGGCGGCGGCCCAGCTGGGACGTCGAGCCTCCGCTCATGATGGTCTCGACCGCGTCGCTGCGCGCCTCGTCGGAGGATCGCTGCGGGTGCCGGTCCTCGGCCACCTCCGTGTCGGGCATCAGCGTCTTGGCCCAGTGGACCGCGCCGAGACCGATGCACAGCAGGCTTACTCCGAGGGAGACGCCGAGGACGATGTTGTACAGACTCGCCTGCCCTATGCCCGGGATGAACGTGTACCTCTTCTCGTCGATCGCGAAGTACGCAACGAGGAATACGAGGGTCGCCACCATCGAGACACCGAACAGGCTCGCCACCTGGCGTTCGGCCCTCCGGGCTGCATTCTCGTCGAGATCCGCTGACCGGGGCACGTGCGGAGCCAACCCTGGGTTGGTGAAACGCTCGGGTATGCGACCCGAGCCATCCCCGGGCACCTCAGCCAGACGCTGGCCTGTGCGCTCATCCACACCCTGGTCGGGGCCGGCCGGGGCGCCGGCATGGCTGGCCTGGTCGCCTTCGGACGTCGTACCGTGTTCGCTCATCGTGTGATCGATCCCATCGATTCGCAGTTCTTGCCGATGTGGTGCTTCTGGTCCGGGTGCCGCCAGGCGTCGCCGCGTCGCATCAGTCACGCAGCCTTGGCGCCGAGCCAGACGGCTACACCGATCAGGAGGCCGATTCCGAAGACCCAGACGAACATCCCCTCAGACACGGGCCCGAGGTTGCCCAGGCTGAGGCCGCCAGGGTTCTTGTTCTTGTCCAGCTCGTGAAGATAGCTGATGATGTCGTTCTTGTCCGCTGGGGAGATGTTCAGGTCGTTGAACACTGGCATCGACTGAGGTCCGGTCTGCATCGCCTCGTAGATGTGCTTGCCGGTGACGTTGCGCAGGCTCGGCGCGTACTTGCCGTGGCTGAGCGCACCGCCGGAGCCGGCGAAGTTGTGGCACAACGCGCAGTTGACCTTGAACAGCTCATTTCCGTGGGCGATGTTGCCGTCACCACGGGTGAACTGGCTATCGGGAATGGCAGGGCCGGCGCCGAGCGTGGCCACATACGCGGCCATGTTGGCGATCTCCTGGTTGGTGAACCTCACCTGCCTGCCGCTGGGGGCCTGGGGGACGGCAGACCCGGCGAGCGGCATACGGCCGGTGCCAACCTGGAAGTCGACAGCGGCGGCCCCGACGCCGACCAGGCTGGGGCCGATCTTGCCCCCCTGACCTGAGATGCCGTGGCAGGTGGCGCAGTTGGCCAGGAAGAGCTTTCTGCCGGAGGTCACGTCGTCTGCCGAGGCAACGGCAGCCTGTGCGGTCCGGGGCGCCAGGAGGGAGTAGAGCCCACCGGTGATGACGAGCCCCAGCAGGAGCAGGACGACGATCGCAGCCGGATGACGACGATGGGAGCCCAGTGCCTTCACGGGATGATCCTCTCTTCGGTGCGAGAGCCTCGGCAGAGGAGGTCCATCACTTTAGTAGGTAGATCGTTGAGAACAGGGCGATCCACACGACGTCGACGAAGTGCCAGTAGTACGACGTCACGATCGCCCCGGACGCCTGCGCATGGGTGTATCGACGCGTCGTGAACGTCCGCCCGACGATCAGCAGGAGCGCGATCAGCCCACCCGTGACGTGCAGTGCGTGGAAGCCGGTGGTGAGGTAGAAGACCGAGCCGTACGCGTCCGAGGAGATCGTCACCCCGTCGCGGACCAGGCGTGAGTACTCGAGCACCTGACCTGAGATGAAGATCGCGCCGAAGACGTAGGTCAGGACGTACCACTCGCGCATGCCCCACGCCTTGAGCTGCAGCAGGGATCCGGTGCGGGCCGGCTGGCCGCGTTCGGCCTTGAAGACGCCCAGCTGGCACCAGACGGACGAGATGACGAGCATCAGCGTGTTGAGAGCCGCGAAAGGAACGTTGAGATCGACGGTCTTCTCCGCCCACAGGCCCGGTGAGACCGATCGGATCGTGAAGTACATGGCAAACAGGCCGGCGAAGAACATCAGCTCGCTGGCCAGCCACACGATCGTCCCCACAGCGACCATGTTGGGTCGTGTCACCGGGCCATGACCCGCGATGGGGCCTGACGAAGGCTTTGGGGTGCCTGACTCAACTGCGGATGCGGTCGCCACGAGCGCCAATATTGCCCTATTCGGCTTCGCAATGCACTAGCAACGCGGGCACGGGCCTCCTGCTTCGTGAAATGGGCACCGGTAACATCTTCGTCATGACCGACTCGCAGGCATCTCCGACGGCTTCTCACACCGACCAGGTCCCCTCAGGAGCCCCATATCAGCTGTCTGTGCTGCTCTACAGTGACGACATCGCAACCCGAGACGCAGTACGCGTCGCGGTCGGTCGCCGGCCCGCTCGCGATGTGGAGGTCAGCACCTGGCTCGAGTGCGCGACGGCGCCAGCGGTCATCGAAGCCGTGGAGACCGGGCAGTACGACCTGCTGGTCCTGGACGGAGAGGCCGGGCAGACCGGCGGCCTCGGACTGTGCCGACAGCTCAAGAACGAGATCTTCAGCTGTCCGCCGGTGCTGGTACTGACCGGACGACCGCAGGATGGCTGGCTCGCCGCGTGGTCCCAGGCAGATCTGGCCGTTCCGCACCCCCTTGATCCCATCGCGGTGGCGGGCGCGGTCGCCGAGCTCGGTCGCAGGGTCGGTGCCTCGGCCCTCGGCCCCGCCTAGCCGGTGGTGGTTTCCATGGCGACCGGCGACTCGATGACCTGGCCGACCATTTTCACGGCGTTGCTCGGTGGGCAGGACCTGGGCACCACAGAGTCCGCGTGGGCGATGGACCAGATCATGAGCGGGGAGGCCAGCCCGGTGCAGGTTGCCGGGTTTCTCATGGCACTGCGCGCCAAAGGCGAGACAGTCGACGAGATGCGCGGGCTGGCCGACATGATGTTGAGCCACGCCAGCAGGATCACGGTTGAGGGCACGACGCTGGACATCGTCGGGACGGGCGGAGATCGCGCGCACACTGTCAATATCTCGACGATGGCAGCTCTGGTGGCGGCCGCCAGCGGGGTGCGGGTTGTCAAGCACGGTAACCGTGCAGCGTCCTCGTCATCCGGCTCCGCTGATGTCCTCGAGGCCTTGGGGATCAACCTGTCGCTGAGCCCTTCGCAGGTTGCGGAGGTTGTCGACAGGGCTGGCATCACCTTCTGTTTTGCCCAGCAGTTCCACCCTTCGATGCGTCACGCGGCCGTGGCACGCCGTGATCTCGGTATCGGTACCGTATTCAACTTCCTGGGCCCGCTCACCAACCCCGCACAGCCGACGTTTGCCGCCGTGGGGGTCGCGGACGCACGGATGGCGCCGCTGATGGCGGGGGTTTTCGCCGGACGAGGCAAGGATGCCGTGGTCTTCCGTGGCGACGACGGCCTGGACGAGCTCACCATCTCCACGACATCAACACTCTGGTGGGTGCGCGGCGGTGAGGTCCGCGAGTACAGCCTTGACCCGGCATGGGTCGGGCTGGAGCGCCACCCGCTCGAGACGCTGCGGGGAGGGGACGCCGCCCACAACGCCCAGGTCGTCCGGGATGTGTTCGCCGGTGCCCTGGGACCTGTCCGCGACGCGGTCGTGCTCAACGCAGGGGTAGCCCTGGCGCTCACCGTGCCCGACGTGGGCGAGAGCCAGGCTGACTTCATCGCCGCGCTGCAGTCCGGGATGGATCGGGCCGCAGCGGTGGTCGATGACGGGAGCGCCACCCTTCTGCTGCAGCGATGGGTCGATGCGACACGAGGGTGACCTGCAGTCTGGGCGCAGGACTCTGCGGCCGGGCGCCCAGGCAACGTTCGAGGTCCATCAGTGGGGCCCGGGTCATCCATCCTGCTGGGCTCAGCAGTACTCCTACCCGATAGGGCTCAGGCGCCGTCCAGTCCGAGGCTGAAAGCAGCTTCCAGGTCGTGCTTGGAGTAGGTCCTGAACGCGATGTGGGTCTGGGTGCCCTGGACACCGCTGACCTTGTTGAGCTGGTCGGCGATGACATCCGCCAGCTCCTCGTGGTGGCGGACCCGCACGATGGCGATGAGGTCGACATCGCCGGTAACGGAGTAGACCTCGCTGACGCCGTTGAGGTCGGCGATGGCGGCGGCGACCTCGGGAATGCGGTCGACCTCGGCGTTGATCAAGACGATGGCGGAAATCACGGTTCCACCCTAGCCCGCCCGCTCATGGGAGATCTCACTGTCCGTGGCAGGGGGCCGGGAACCGCCAGGCCATCACCGGGCCGACGATGGCGGAGCCCCGGGTCGTTCGGCTCATCGAAGCTCACGACGTCGCGGTAGGCGGTGGGGTCAGGTTCCAGGCTGTCCCTGGCTGCGCCGGCCCCGTACACAGGGCAGGTCCATTCACCCTCCATGGAGACGATACGGACGCCGGGCGAGTCCAGCCACCGAAGGATCTTCTCGGTCTCCTCGGCTGAGGCAGAGGAAGCAGGCCCTGGGGAGGAGATCACCATCTCGGCGCTGAGTGCCAGCGCCTCGATGTATGGCCGGGGGTCGCCGCCCCGGGGAGTCACTGTGGTGCCGGCGAGCCGTCCGAAACGGACGCAGATGATCTCCCAGCCGCAGTGGGGTGTGGGTCGGGCAGCCACGATCTCGGCACTGTTGGCCAGTGGCGCGATGCGCTGGGCGCGCGCGGCTGCCCGTACGAGATGCGTCAGCCGGTCACGGACCGCTCCGGCGTCCTCGTAACGTTCTTGGCCGGACAGGCTGCTCATCCGTTGCCGTAGCGCTCCGATGACCTCGCGCGAGTCGCCCGCGATCATCTCGACCGCGCGCTGGACCACGACGGCATATTCCTGGATGCTCTGCTCGCCCCTGCACGGCGCGCCGCAGCGCCCCATCTCGGCGAGCACACAGTCGGCATGTCGACCACTGGCCGACATGCGCTTGGTGCATTGGCGCAGCGGGACCACCTCATGAATGGCGGCGATCGCGGACTCGGCTCCCAGGTGCGAGCCGAAGGGTCCGAAGTAATGGGCTCCGTCGGCCTTCACGTCGCGAACGATGCTCAGTCGCGGGAAGGACTCGATGGTGAGCTTTACCCAGGGTGCCCGCTCGGGGTTCAGAGAGCGCCGGTTGTACCGAGGTTTGTGCTGAGCTATGAGACGAAGCTCGCGAACCTGCGCCTCCAGAGTGGTGTCGCAGACGACCGGCGTCACGCTGGTCGCGATCCCGACCATCTCGGCCATCCGGGTGCGCTGTTCGGACGCTGTGAAGTATGTGCGCACCCGCCGTTGGATGTCCTGTGACGTACCGACGTAGAGCACACGCCCCTGGCCGTCCTTGAACAGGTAGACGCCCGGCGCCGAGGGCAGACCCTCCGCGAGATGCCGTTTGCGGCGCTGAGCCGAAGTGACCCGTGAGGAGAACGTGCTGAGCTCTTCAAGAGTGAGGACCCCGAGGCTGCCAACCCGGGCGAGCAGCCCATGCAGGACGTCGACGGTGGCGCGGGCATCGTGCAGCGCACGGTGGTCCGGGGTTGTCGCGGCCCCGAAGAGCCGTGCCAGGGTGCCGAGCTTGCGGTTTGGTGCCTCGTCCTTGCTAATCAGCTGCCTGGCCAGGTGGGCCGTGTCAACCACGCGAAACGCCGGCCAGCTGTGACCGGTCACCGTGGCCGCGGCCTTGAGGAAGGAGATGTCAAAGGGCGCGTTGTGGGCGACCAGCACGCTGTGCCGGGCGAACTCGAGAAACGCCGGCAGCACGCTGCCGATGCGTGGTGAGTCGGCCACCATCTGGTCGGTGATCCCGGTCAGAACTGAGATGAACGCAGGGATCGGCTCAGCAGGGTTGACCAGGGTCTGGAACTCACCAAGCACCTCGCCGCCCCGGATCTTGACGGCTCCGACCTCGGTGATGTGGGCACCGCTCGGACTGCCTCCAGTCGTCTCGAGGTCGACGACCACGAAGGTGACGTCAGCCAGGGGGCTGCCCAGCTCGTCGAGTGTGCCTTGCACGCCTTGCATGGTGACGACGTTAGGGGCAGCGGCTGACAGGGCTCGACAGGCGCGCTGCCAGCATGGCTCTGGCGAAGGGAGCCGCGTTGTACGTCGGCGCGCTGTCGGACCCTCGGCCTAGCCTTTCTCCTACGGCTTTCCGACACGGTCAGCCGGTTGGGTCCAACGAGCTCAGCGGGCCAGCTGCTGGGTGGGACCGAGATGTGTGCGGAGGCCAGTGATGATCGTTGACTGCATGACATGTCCGGTGCGCGGCCGGCGATGTGACGACTGCGCGGTGACAGCGCTGATCGGATCCCGCCCGCTCGAGTATCTCGCTTCGCCCGACCTTTGCTTGTCCGGCGAGCTCAGGTCGACCACGGAGCTCGCGGTGACCCCCGAGCTGCAGCTGGATGCTGCCGAGCACCGCGCGGTGTCCATATTCGTGGGCGCCGGGCTGGTCAATGCCCGGGCCGCGACAAGGTTGCGCGCGAGCCGGGAGAGCAGGCAGCCCTGGGCGAGCACACGCGCCGTCGGTTGAGCATCGCACCGATGGTGCTCCTGGAACCCTGAGGCAATCTACGATGGCGCAATGACCAGAGTCGGGCGCATGACCGCGATCGCGTTGTGCGCGGGGTTGGCGGTCGGCATCGTCGGGCAGCTGAGAGGCGATCTGGACCTGCCGGGCACCGTTCGGAGCCTGCGGCAGACCAGTGACGGGGGCGCCGGCACGAACCAGGCTGCGTCCTCAGTGCCGAAGGTGGACGAGCAGAATGCTCGTCTGGCAGCGCTTCAGGTCCTGTTGTCCGCCCGGGCAAAGGCTGTGAAGACGAACAGCAAGAGTGCCTGGATGGCCACGGTGGACTCCCATGAGTCGAAGTTCCGTGTGCGTCAGGTGGTGGCTTTCGACAACCTCGTCAAGCTTCCGCTGGACCAGTTCTCCTACGGCACCGCACACCTCGCCCCGGCGCTCGATGCGACCCGCGCGAGGGCGGCAGGGAACAAAGCGTGGGCCGCCACGGTCACCGGGACGTACTCGCTGGCTGGATTTGACCGGGCGCCCCAGTCCTTTGACGCGACGTACACCCTGGTGCAGCGTGCCGCCGGTTGGCGCATCGTCGATGACTCTGACGGAGCTACACCCCTGCAGATGTGGGACCTGCCGGGGCTGAGGGTCATCCGAGGCAAGTCCGACATCGTGATAGGTAACGCCCCCGCGGCTCGAATGCGCGAGTACAGCGCCCTTGGGGACTCAGCCGTTCGCCGGGTCGGTGGTGTGTGGGGCACGGACTGGAACGCTCGTGTGGTCATGGTGACGCCGGCCTCGAACCAGGAGTTCGCCCGCCTGCTGCTGCGTTCTGCCGATAAGGGGCTCGACCAGGTTGCCGCGATCACCCAGGGTGTGATCGAGCCAGGCAAGAGGGCTCAGGGGGACCGGGTCATCATCAATCCCAAGGCTTTCACCTTGCTGCAACCGCTCGGACGTCAGGTGGTCGTCACCCATGAGGTGACACATCTCGCGGCCCGATCGTCCACCACAAGCCCGGCCCCCGTCTGGCTGACAGAGGGAATGGCCGACTATGTCGGGTACTCCGGTCTGGGGCTCCCTCGGTCGGAAGTGGCAAGTGAGCTGCTCACCCTCGTTCGTGCGCGCAAGGGCCCGACTGCGCTGCCCACCGAGGCTGACTTCGACCCGTCGAAGACGAAGATCGCAACGGCATACTCCGGGTCGTGGCTGGCAGTGTGTCGCCTGGTCGACCTGTATGGCCAGGCGAAGGTCGTCGCCTTCTATCGCTTCGTCGGATCGGCCAGGGCACCCGGCGGTGAAGACCAGGGTGACCCTGAGACAGTCGCCGCGTCGGCATTCCCTCGCAGCTTCGGGGTGAGCGAAGAGCGGTTTGTCGGGGGATGGAAGGACTATCTGTCGGCACTGGCCCAGGTCCGAGGATGAGCCGGCTGCTGCCCGGGTCCTGAGCACCGCTCCTTCACCCTGTGGCATCCCGGCTTCACCCTGTGGCATCCCGGCCCCGCGGTCCAGCAGAGCGCCGATCCCGCTTCGGACTGCTGACGAGGTCCCCTGCACACGCCCGACGTGAGGAGCGGAACCTCAAGGTAGCCTTCGCCCCATGGCTGATCGCACTGAGTCCAACATCGTCATCGCCGCCGCGCCCGGGGCGATACTCGATGTCATCGCCGACTTCGATCGCTATCCCGAGTGGGCCGGCGAGGTGAAGAAAGTCGCAGTGATCTCGGAGGATGGCGACGGATGGGCCGACCAGGTCGAGTTCACGCTTTCAGCTGGTGCCATCAAGGACACCTATATCCTGGAGTACGACTGGGACGTGTCCGAGGACGGCACCGGGGTGGTCTCATGGCACCTGGTGAGCGGCATGGTGCTCAAGGCGATGAATGGCTCTTACACCCTCGAGGACACCACCGAGCCAGATACCGGCGTCCGAACTGCCGTCAGCTATCGTCTCTCGGTCGACGTCAAGATCCCGATGCTCGGGATACTCAAGCGCAAGGCCGAGAAGGTCATCATCGAGACCGCGCTGAATGAGCTGAAGAAACGCGTCGAGGTTTGAGCCCGCGTCCGGGTATCTCGTGAGAGTCGTACTCTTCACCGGCAAGGGGGGCGTCGGCAAGACGACGACAGCTGCAGCCACCGCCGTGCAGGCGGCCCGAGCTGGCATCAAGACCCTGGTCATGTCGACCGACGCGGCGCACTCACTGGGCGACGCTCTGGACGTTGTCCTGATGACGTCCGCGGACGATCCCGACCCCGTGGTCGAGATCGAGCCGGGTCTGTCCGCCCTGCAGCTCAGTGCCTCGCACAGTGTCCGACGTTCCTGGCGTGAGGTGCAGGACTACCTCCTGACCGTGTTCAAGGCGCTGGGTATCGACCCCGTGGTCGCCGACGAGCTCACTGCTCTGCCCGGCGCCGACGAGCTGGTCGCCCTTCTTGAGCTGCGCAGGCAGGTTGAGTCCGGTGCGTGGGACCTTGTCATCGTGGACTGTGCGCCGACCGCAGAGACGTTGCGGATGCTGGCCTTGCCCGAGGCCCTTGCCTGGCACCTCAAGAAGCTCATGCCGGCTCAGCGAGGACTTCTGCGAGCGCTTCGTCCTGCCGCCGCGTCAGCTACCGGGATTCCGCTGCCGGGGGCACCTGTGCTGGACACCCTGCGTCGTTGGCATGAGTCCCTGCTTGAGATCCAGTCCATCCTTGCGTCCGAGACGACCTCCGTGCGATTGGTGCTGACCCCGGAGCGTGTGGTTATCGCCGAGTCACGTCGGACGCTGACCTCGCTGCGGCTCTACGGTCTGACGGTGGACCAGGTCGTGGTCAATCGCGTATTCCCCGACGCGGCGAATCGTGATGTCGCGGGCTCCGGCACGGACTCCCGAGGCTCAGGTCGGGAATCGAACCACACCGCCTGGCTGGCTGGCTGGAACGAGGCTCAGCAGCGGCGACTGGCCGAGGTTCGTCACTCATTCGACCCGCTGCCGATCGTCATCGCCCCCTATCTCTCTCACGAGCCTGTTGGCCCCGATGCGCTTGCCGGGCTCGCCCGGGTGTGCACGGGAGCGATCGGTGACGTCCTGACAACAGCGCCCGCTGAGGGCATGACGGTCCAGCCGGAGGGTCGGGGCTATCTCCTCACGTTGCCCCTGCCATTGGTCACCGCTGCCCAGGTGAACCTCAAACGGCGTGACGACGAGCTGCTCGTGGCGGTGGCCGACCATCGACGGGTGCTGTCTTTGCCCAGCATCTTGCGGCGCTGTGTTGTGACCGGCGCGGTGGTGCGCAACGCGACCCTGCGGGTGCGATTCGTTCCCGACGAGAAGTTGTGGCCCGTAGACGACCGAGAGAGTGTGGCCCAGGAATGACTCAAGAATCCCCGTCGCCGATCGGCACCGTCGCCCAGGAGGCAGCGCGGCTGATCGAGGATATGGCCGCCATGGCTCGGAGCCAGAGCCCTGATCAGACCAGCCGGTATGCCGGTGAGCCGGCTGAGGAGCCTGTCCGGCCGAAGGCACAACACGGTCCGGCTCAGGGGCAGCATCGCGACGAGAGGGATCGCGAGGGACAGCCGGGCGAGGCCCGACATCGCGGGGAGCAGCATCGCGGGGAGCAGCATCGCGAAGGGCCCGATCCCCAGGCGTTTGGTCCAGGTGCCACGGACCAGCCAGGCGAAGGCGCCTGTAGTCACTGTGGTGCCGAACCGGGCGACAGCCGCGGCGATGACGTCCGCTCGACCTGCACGCTCTGCCCGGTGTGCCGGGGAATCGATCTGTTGCGTTCGGTCCGGCCCGAGACCATCGATCTGCTGGCGGATCTGGCCATGTCTGTGGCCGGTGGTCTAAGGGACTTTGCCCTGCGCTCACGGGGCCCCGAGGCGGGGTCCTCAGCCACCTCGGGTGCCGGAGGGTCCCCCGATCCTGACCGGGCGCCGGTCCAGGACATTCCGGTGGATGACGAGAGCGAAGGATGACGTTGTGAGCCTGACTCCCGAGCTGTCCGCAGACCACAGGATCGACCTGGCTCTGCCGGTCATTCGACGCCGGCTGACCAGTCGCGGTTGCCGGCCTGAGCGCCGGACTTCCCTCGCCACTGCCGGCCGTGATGCCGGTTTGCCCGGAGCCTGCGACCTCGCCGTGCTGGTGTGCGCATGAGACCCCGACTCGCTATCGGGATCGACATCGGCGGCACGAAGGTCGCCGGCGGTGTTGTCGACGTCGATGGCTCGGTCATCCACCGCGCACGACGAGACACGCCTCACCGTTCCAAGAGCCCATCGGTCGTTGAGGGGACGATCGTCGAGGTGGTGGCCGAGCTGATGCAGCTTGCCGGCCCTGGCGCTGTCGTCGCTGTCGGTATCGGTGCTGCCGGCTTTGTTGCCGCGGACCGGGCGACCGTCGTCTTCGCACCGCATCTGTCGTGGCGTCACGAGCCACTCCGAGAAGCCCTGCAGAAGCGGGTGGCTGTGCCGATCTACGTCGACAACGACGCCAACGCGGCCGTATGGGCCGAATGGAAGTTCGGGGCCGCGCAGGGCCAGACCCACGTCATGATGATCACGCTGGGAACCGGCATTGGTGGCGGCATCCTGATAAACGGCAAGGTGCAACGTGGTCGATTTGGCATCGCCGGCGAGTTTGGGCACATGCAGGTCCTGCCCGGGGGCCACCGATGCGAGTGCGGCAACCGCGGATGCTGGGAGCAGTACGCCAGCGGCAACGCCCTGGTGCGAGAAGCTCACTCGCTCTTCTCCGCGAACTCTCCCATGGCCAACGATCTGCTCGACAGTGTTGAAGGCGTCGTGGACAACCTCACCGGGCCGCTGATCACCCAGGCCGCGCGCGACGGGGACCCGACGGCGCGCGAGCTCATCGCCGAGATCGGCAACTGGCTCGGCGTCGGTATCGCGAACCTGGCAGCGGCCTTGGACCCCGGCATGTTCGTCATCGGCGGCGGGGTGAGTGCTGCCGGTGAGCTCCTGGTGGGCCCTGCACGCGAGACGTTCAAGCGGCAGCTGCCCGGACGGGGATACCGGCCAGAAGCTCAGATCGTGGTCGCCCGGCTGGGCAACGAGGCAGGCCTGATCGGGGCGGCAGACCTTGCTCGCCATACGGCCGTGGAACCGGTCGACTGACCGGGCCGTAGTGATGCGGTCGAGCTGACGGAAGCTCTCTCAGGCCAGGTCCCGATGTCGAGGCAGCGGGCCTGCGGCGGCGAGTCGCTTCCCGTCACTGCCGCTGCACGTCTCAGAGTCGTGCGCCGTCGTCGTCATCGTCCCGGTGGCCCGGCATTCTCGAGACCAGCATCGCGAAGCCGCCCACCGACATGGCGATGGCTGCGAGGATCCAGTAGCTGCTTGCCTCGCGGTCGAAGAACACGAGGTACAGCAACAGCAGGGGCCCGCCCGTCATGCCGGCGATGATGGCCCAGAACTGCAGGTCGCCGGCCGGCAGGGGCGTCACCGGTGGAGGCTCGAAATGCTCCTCCGGCTCGTCGTCCACCTCATGTGCTCGCCAGACCTGCGCAGCTGGGTCCACCTGTGCATCGCCAGAGGGATCGCCAGAGGGATCGACGGACGCATCGCCAGAGGGATCGACGGACGCATCGACGGACGCATCGACCCGCTTCGGCGGCCACGGGGGCGGGTTGATGCCCCAGTGGCCTGATCCGCCGGACCGAGACTCACCTACGGGCTCGTCACCGGGCGCAAGGGTGGTCTGGCCGTCCGGCCCGTCGGCAACCTTGTCGGCTGAGTCGACCTCGGCGGTGGCGTCCTCGCCCGCAGGCTCGTCCGCCTCGCGGGTTGTCTGCACCTCTTGTGCCACATCATCGTTCAGGTGAGCCACGATGTCGGCGAAGATCGCGTCATCATCGAAGCTGTCGGGTGATCGCCGACGGTCTGCATCGTTCACGTCGAAGCGATGCGATCGATGAACTTGGCGGACTCGTCAAAGATGCGCGGGGCGTCATTGTCAATGGTGGCAACGTGGTACGAGTCCTCGAGCAGGATCTGGGTGACGTCACGGCTCGAGATTCGGGACAGGATCAACGCCGAGCTTGACGCCGGGACGACGTGGTCCTCCTTCGAGCGCAGGAGCAGCACCGGCTGGGTGACCTCCGGCAGGTCCCGGATGACCGCCTTCCACGCGTTCAGCTGGGAGTGAGATGCCTTGAGCGGGGTGCGGGTGTATGCGAGCTCTGTGACTCCCGGTTTCTTGACGTCATTGCCGATGGCTTCCACCGACCCCATGAGGTGCTTCAGGACGGGGAGCAGGCGGGTTCGCGGGTCGTCGAACTTGACTGCGGGGTTGACCAGGACCAGGCCGCTGATCCGCGGGCCGTGTTCCTGGGCCAGCTGCAGTGACAAGGCGCCACCCATCGACAGCCCTGCGACGATGACACGCTCGCACCTCTGGTGCAGATCGCGGAATGCCCTGTCGACGCAGCCATACCAGTCTTGCCAGGTGGTGGCGTTCATCTCCTGCCAGGTGGTGCCATGGCCGGGCAGCAGGGGCACCCGCACCGTGTAGCCCCGGTCCGCGAGGTACTCGCCCCACGGACGCATACTCTGCGGCGTGCCGGTGAAACCGTGGCATAACAGCACCCCAACCTCGGATCCGTCATGATTGAACGGTTCGGCCCCGGTGAGAACGGCCACGGGTTCACCCCTGAGTTTTCGAAGAGACAGCGATCATCGTTACAGGGAATCCTCGCACGACCCTGGACCCGCGCATAGTGTCGTAAGATTCACGCGTCGTCAATGGGTCTGGTTTCTCAGCTGAAGGAGAGGTTCTGAGTTGTTCTACTGGGTGCTCAAGACCCTCATCCTCGGTCCCATCCTGAGGTTGCTGTTCCGTCCGTGGGTCGAGGGCGAGGAGAATATCCCCACCGAGGGAGCCGCGATCTTCGCCAGCAACCACCTGTCGTTCTCCGACTCGATCTTCCTGCCACTCGTGGTGTCGCGGCGGGTCACTTTCCTGGCCAAGTCCGACTACTTCAACGGTCGTGGTCTCAAGGGCCGAGCGACAGCGGCTTTCTTCAAGGGTGCCGGCCAGCTGTCAGTGGACCGCTCCGGTGGACGGGCCGGACAGGCGGCAGTGAACAGCGGTCTGAAGGTTCTGCGAAGGGGCGACCTCCTCGGCATCTATCCCGAGGGCACCCGTTCACCAGACGGCCGGCTCTACCGTGGACGCACCGGCGTGGCCAGGATGTCGCTCCAGGCGCGCTGCCCCGTGTTGCCGGTGGCCATGATCGGAACCGACAAGGCTCAGCCGAGCGGCAAGCGAGTCCCCAAGATCATGCGCATCGGCGTGCGCATCGGCAAGCCGCTGGACTTCTCCCGCTATGAAGGCATGGAGGATGACCGGTTCGTCCTGCGCTCAGTCACCGACGAGATCATGTACGAGCTGATGCTTCTGTCTCGTCAGGAGTATGTCGACATGTACGCCACCTCTATGAAGGACCGCCTGCTTGCCGCAGCCAGGGCCAAGGCCAGGGAGCTGCAGCATGAGGCCGCAGACACGATCGAGAAGATCGACAAGCGCAAGGGTGATGCAGGAGCGCATGCCAACGAGGCTCCCGGGAAAGATCCCGGATCGGTCGCCGACGATGTGCCTGCCGACGATGTGGTCGGGGACGATGTGGTCGCGGACGCCTTGGATCCCGATGCCGTGGCCCCGGACGGCGTGGCTCCGGAGACCGTCCCAGAACAGGTGACCCCCGACGATGCAAGCCGTCCGGCGACACCGCAGGGCGACGAGCGCGCGGCCAGCTAGAAAATATGGGGTTGGGGCGGCCGGGCGACACCTCGGTGCGACCCGCGCGTGGCCCGCTGACGTCTGGGTGCATACCTGCCGGGGTGCACGTGCTATCCAGCCGTCGTGGGGGCGAGCAGCTCCTGGGCGATGCGAGCTCCGATGGGCAGACAGGCGGTTGCCGCGGGAGACGGGGCGTTCAGGACGTGGAGCACATCGCCTGAACGCCGGAACAGGAAGTCATCCACGAGGCTGCCATCGTTTGTCACAGCCTGTGCTCGCACTCCCGACATCGACGCACGCAGATCGTCCGCCTTGAGCTCAGGGAGCATCTCCCTTGCCTCCCGGAGCATTGAGCGTCCGAACAACGACCGGCTGACCTCATGAGCCCCGACGCGGCCGTACCGGCGAGCCAGATGCCAGGTCCCGCCGTAGCCGAGGGTCTCGGCCAGGTCCCGGGCGGAGAAGGCACGCCAGGAGTAACCCTCACGGGCCAGCGCCGGCACGGCGTTGGGCCCTACATGGACCACGTCGTCCAGGCCTCGGGTTAGGTGGACCCCGAGGAACGGCAGCTCAGGGTCGGGGACCGGGTACACGAGTCCGCGAACCAGGTGGGCCCGTGCGGGCACCAGCTCGCTGTACTCACCACGGAACGGCAGGATTCTCACCCCCGGTTCGATCCCGCAGGCACGAGCCAGGCGGTCGGAGTGGAGCCCGGCGCACACCGCGACGCGGTGGGCAACGATGACGTCCTTGTCGGTCTGGACCCGCACCTCACCGCATGTGGTCGTCACAGACAGCACAGGTTCGCCAAATCGGATCGTCCCACCGCGGCTGAGCATCTCGTCCGCGAGGGCGCCCGCGACCTTCCGGTAGTCCACCCTGCCGGTGGACTCCACTATGAGGGCTCCGAGCACCCGAAGGGCCGGCTCCCTCTCAGCGACCTCGTCGAGGTCGGCACGTCGCACGGGGACCGAGTTCTGGTGTCCCCGTGCCAGGAGGTTGTCCAGCTTGACGAGGTCGTGTTCCCGGGTGGCCACCACGAGCTTTCCCGACACGTCGAACGGAATAGCGTGCTCGGTGCAGTAGGACTGCAGATCTCGCGCGCCCTGCAGAACCAGTCGAGCCTTGAGGGATCCGGGGGTGTAGTAGAGCCCCGAGTGGATGACCCCCGAGTTGTGGCCCGTCTGGTGGTGCGCCACGTCGTGCTCCTTCTCGACGAGGACGGTGGTGCGACCCGGGTCGAGCTCCTGCAGTGCCTTGGCGACGGCCAGGCCCACGATGCCGCCTCCGACGACGACGTTGGGGAGCATCACAGGGGGTCCCGACGGCAGCGGGCACCGGGGATGACGGAGGTACCTGCGTTGGCAGGTGCGTCTGTTCTGCACGATCTAGGCACCCGATGACTCTACCGATCGGCCGAACCCGGCAGCGAACCCCGTGGGCGGACTCCGCCCTGCGCTCAGGTGCCGGCTGTCTTCGAGTCCCGGCGCGTCTCCGGCATCAGCAGAGTCGTGACGAATGCGAGCCCGGAGACGGCCGCCGTCGCCAGGAACGCCACTTCGAAGGAAGCCGCGTCCGTGAGGGCTCCGGCGACGAGCGGGCCGAGGAAGGCGCCCGCGTCTGAGGCCATCTGGAAGGCAGCGACCGGCGTCCCCCCTCGTCCGCCTATGACGTCTCCCACGACGGCGGCCGAGGATACTCCGAGCAGGGCCGAGCCGGCGCCGTACAGAGCCATTCCGGCGAGGAAGAGGGGCGCGCCACCCGCGACTGCCATCGTCACCCCTGCCACCAGCGACAAGGCTGCCCCGACGCGAAGGTACGGGCGACGTCCACGGGTGTCGACCAGCCGGCCCGTCGGCATGAGGACAAGCCCCTGCACCACCGCTGACAGGACCAGCCCGGCGCCTGTCCAGGTGGGGCCGAGACGCAGGCCTTCAACGACAAACAAGGGGATAAGGGATGAGCGGACCCCGAAGATCGCCCATCCGACGGCGAAGTTGTTGACAACCGCAGCCCGGTAGGCCGGACTGCGCAGCGCCGTTCCCAGCGGGGTGGGGGCATGGTCGGCGGTGCCCGCGAGAACCTCGTGCTCGCGTAGCGCCGTGCGCGCGAGGAACACCGTTGCCACACTCCCGGCGGCGAGCAGGGTGATTGCGTAGACGAAGAAGGGAGCGCGCAGCGACCAGGCGGTGAGCGGTCCGCCGAAGGCAGGACCGGCGATCGCTCCCAGCAGGAACCCCGTCTGGTAGGTGCCTGCGGCCCGGCCGCGCTGGTCGGGGGCGACCACGCGCAGCAGAAGGGCGAACGACGAGACCGTGAACATTGCCGAGCCGAGGCCGCCGATGCCGCGCAGCACGATGAGCTGGGAGTAGTTGCCGGAGAACCCGGCGAGCAGGCTGGACACCCCGACGATGCCGATCCCGCTGGCCAGCACCAGTCGCTCACCGAAGCGGTTGACCAGGCGGCCGGCAACCGGCGCGGAGGCGAAGCGCACCAGGGCGAACACCGAGATGACCGCGCCTGCGGCGAAGTTGGTGACGCCGAAGTCCTTGGCGAACAGCGGGATGGCCGGGGCCACGATCCCGAAGCCGAGGGCGACCGAGAAGGCAACTGCGGTCAGGACCGCCACCTCAGGTGGCAGGGATCCGAAGGGATTTCGTGGGGCGCGCATACGAGTCCTCATCCTGCCACCTGCGGGGTCGTCTGCCTCAAGCTCATCCTTTCGACACCTGACGATCCGGAACTCGTCATGCCATGAGGAGCTGAATGTCGGCAGTTCCACCAAGCAACTGCTAGATTTCACCTAGCATCTGATGGTTGAGCCCCCGCGGGGGCCGATGAGGGAGTTCTGGTGAGCTGAATGACCCACGACCAGCTATATGACGCCTTTGGCGCCTACGTGCGCAGCCAGCGAGAGCTTGCCCAGCTGACTCTGCGCCAGGCGGCCGAGCTGGCCAGCATCTCCAACCCTTACCTGAGCCAGATCGAGCATGGACTGGCGCTGCCCTCGATCGCAGTGCTCAGCGCCCTCGCCGAGGCGCTGAGCGTCTCTGCCGAGACGATGCTGCTCCGCGCGGCCGGCATAGCGCCCCTCGGCTCGCAGGGACCTTCAAACCAGACCGAGGACTCCATTCGCCAGGACGCCCGGCTCGACTTCAGCCAGAAGCGCGCGCTGCTTGCGGTGCTGGCGTCCTTCGTAGGCTCGTCGCCAGAACCGGTGTCCGGTGACTCGACAGAGTCGTCTGACCCTGTGCGGCTCGTGGCGCACAACGGCACACCAAAACGTACGTCAGCCCGGCCGGCAGTCGCCGCTCGAGCCGCCAGTCACCGACGAAAAGGGGTATGACGATGTCTGATCTGCGATTTGACGGACGGGTAGCCATCATCACCGGAGCTGGTGGCGGGCTTGGGCGAAGTCACGCGCTCGAGCTCGCTCGCAGGGGAGCCAGCGTCCTGGTGAACGATCTCGGGGGCGCGGTCGATGGCAGCGGCGCCTCTGAGAGTGCTGCAGACCGGGTCGTCCAGGAGATCGCCGCCCTTGGCGGGATCGCGGCGGCCAACCATGACAGCGTGGCCACATCGGAGGGGGGACGGGCGATCGTGCAGGCTGCGATCGATGCGTTCGGCCGTGTCGACATCGTTGTCAACAACGCGGGCATCCTGCGTGACAAGGCCTTCCACAACATGGACGACGCCATGATTCAGTCAGTGATTGACGTCCACCTCAAAGGGGCTTTCAACGTCAGCCAGCCGGCTTATCGTCTGATGCGTGAACAGGGGTACGGCCGTATCGTCAACACCACCTCGGCCTCGGGCCTCTTCGGCAACTTCGGTCAGGCCAACTATGGCGCGGCCAAGGCCGCCCTGGCCGGCCTGACCCGGGTACTCGCACTGGAAGGCGCCAGCCACGGCATCAAGGTCAACGCCATTGCGCCGCTCGCGGCAACCAGGATGACGCAGGACATCCTGGGGGAGCTCGCGGCAAAGGTCTCGCCCAGCTCCGTGAGCCCTCTGGTCGCCTACCTCGCCCATGAGGAGTGCGCGGTCAGCGGAAACGTCTACTCCGTGGCTGGCGGTCGGATCGCCAGGATATTCGTGGCGGAGACGCAGGGAGTCGTGCTCGGCGAGAACACTTCCGAGGAGATTCGCTCCAGCATGTCACTCATCGACGTGGTGGATGTTGAGCACGCTCACCTGCCGTCCTCGCTCGAGGACGCGACGACGATCATCGCGAAGGCGCTTTCAGAGGCTTCCTGAGGGAACCCGAACGCCGGCTGGTCGGGCGACGTGCAGTCGTCCCGGCCAGCCGGTAAGCCGTTGCGGCGTCAGGCGTTCCGACGACGCAGAAACACTGCGGCCACTGCGAGCAAAGCGGCGACCCAGGCGAGCAGGACCCCGTAGCCCTGCCATGGGCTGAGCACGGCGCCGACGACATCCGGGGATCCCGCACCGGTCTGCGCGGCCATCAGGATCGTGGACCCCGCCGTTCCCGGCAAGAACGGACCCATCAGCTGCAACGGCCTCCACGGGATCTGGAAGAGGGTGGGGACCACCAGAAGGAGGCCCAGCACCGTGGCCAGAGCGCCGGCGGAGTGGCGAAGGAGCGCGCCGATCGCGAAAGCCAGCAGGGCGATCGCGGCCAGGTAGAGCGGGACACCGGCCAGGATGCGCCACGTCTGGCCGTCACCGAAGTCGGGGGCCAGGCCCTTGGAGCGCAGGAACAGCTCCATGACGCCGACCGAGATGCCCACGGCGACCGTTGAGACCAGCAGTATCGCGGCTGTCAGGACGACGCCTTTGGCCCACAGCGCCGGGAGGCGACGCGGGACAGCAGCAAGGGTTGAGCGGATCATCCCGGTGGAGTACTCGCCAGTGATGACCAGCGTGCCGAGCACTGCCACGGCGAGCTGGGCGATGCCTGCGGCAATGGAGAACGCGATCACGCTGGTATCGGGCCCTGGTGTGCCGTGCCCGCCGTTCCCGGAGGTGATCATGATGCAGAACAAGGTCACGATCCCGACGATGGCGACGACCATGGATGCGAGTGTCCAGATCGTCGACCTCAAGGTGCGGAACTTGATCCACTCGGACCTCACGACCCGCGGGAAGGTGACCCGAAGGTTGTCGGCGGGCGGGCTGCCCGGAGGGGAGGTCGCCGTGGGAGAGGTCAGGGTGCTCGTGCTCATCGGATCGAGCCTTCCGGGAGGGACTGCGGGACATCCGTGCCGATGGGGTCCCCGGATGGTGCGCCGTCTGAGCCCCGGTGGTCGGGACGAAGGCCCGTGCTGGTCGAGTGGTACTCGACGGACTCCTGGGTCAAAGACATGTAGGCGTCCTCGAGCGATCCGGTCATCGGCGTCAGCTCGTGGAGCACAACCCGAGCCGCGGCGGCTGCCTCGCCGATCGCCTGGGCCGTGCTGCCGGAGACCTCAAGCCACTGCGGGGTGGTCGACGTGATGGTGATGCCGGGTCCGGAGAGGAGCTCCACGAGCCGGGACGCCTGGGGGCTGCACACCCGCACGGTCGTGCCGGCCGCCCGCGCGACGATATCGGCCACAGGTGCGTCCGCCAGCACCTTTCCGCGGCCGACCACGATGATGTGGTCGGCGGTGAGGGCCATCTCGCTCATCAGGTGCGAGGACAGGAACACGGTCCGCCCCTGACCAGCGTAGAAGCGCACCAGGTTGCGAACCCAGACCACGCCCTCGGGGTCGAGCCCGTTGACCGGCTCGTCCAGGATCAGCGTGTGCGGGTCGCCGAGCAGCGCAGAGGCGATGCCCAGGCGCTGGCCCATGCCGAGCGAGAAGCCGCCGACCCGCTTCTTGGCAACGGTCTCGAGCCCGGTCATCTCGATGACCTCACGCACCCTGGTCTTGCCGATGCCATGCGTTGCTGCCATCGCGAGCAGATGGTTGTACGCACTTCGACCCGTGTGCACGGCCTTCGCGTCGAGCAGCGAGCCGACCTCCTGCATCGGGGCACGGTGCTGGTCGTATCGACGGCCGTTGACGGTGACCGTGCCGCGGCTCGGGTGGTCCAGCCCGACGATCAACCGCATCGTCGTGGACTTGCCGGCGCCGTTCGGGCCGAGGAATCCGGTGACTTTTCCAGGATGCACGGTGAACGTGACATCGTCGACGGCTACCTTCTTGCCGTAGCGCATGGTCAGGCCATTGGCCTCGATCATCGGTGGGTTCCTTCGCGTAGGAATGGGATCTTCCACCCAGAGGCTAGAGGGTCAGCCAGCGGGCTGCTGTTGCCACCCCTTGCTGCGTTCGACCGCCTTGAGCCACTGCTGGTATGCCGGGTCGGCGGCCTCACGCGCGCCGCGGCCCGGTTCGAAGCGACGTTCCAGAGCCCAGGTCGAGGCGATCTCCTCCTGGCTGGACCACACCCCGGTGCCCAGCCCGGCCAGGAATGCCGCCCCCATACCTGTGGTGCCCGCGATCCTGGGACGTTCGACCGGCACGCCGAGCTGGTCCGCCTGCATCTGCATGAGGAGGGGGTTCTCGCTGGCACCACCGTCCACGCGCAGCACGGGGATGGGTGTCTCGATGGTGTCGAACACGTCGCGCACCTCGAAGGCGATCGCCTCCAGGGTTGCCCGGACCAGGTGTGCACGGGTGGTTCCGCGGGTGATGCCGTGGATCGAGCCCCGGGCCTGCGGATCCCAGTGCGGGGCACCAAGACCGGTCAGCGCCGGCACGAAGACGACTCCCTGGGAGTCCCTGACCGTGTCCGCGATGGCGGCAGTCTCGGCCGCCGACCCGATGATCTGCAGGCCGTCACGCAGCCATTGGACGGCGGCCCCGGTCACGAAGATCGCACCCTCCAGCGCATAGGTCAGGGAGCCGTCGGGACCTTGCCAGGCGACGGTCGACAACAGGCCGGCATCGCTGCGCTGCAACGTCTTCCCGGTGTTCACCAGGATGAAGGAGCCGGTGCCGTACGTGCACTTGGCCTCGCCGACGCCGAAGCAGGCCTGCCCGAACAGAGCCGCCTGCTGGTCGCCGGCCATTCCCGAGATGGGGGCGTCAATGCCCAGGAAGGCTGCAGGGTCCGTGCGGGCGAACTCGCCCCAGTTCGGCACGATCTCGGGCAGGGCGCCCGGGGGAATTCCCAGCAGGTCGCAGAGCTCGGCCGACCATCCACCCCGCCGCACGTCATACAGCAGGGTCCTGGAGGCGTTCGAGGCATCGGTGACATGTGCGGTGCCGCTGGTCATCCGGGCGACCAGGTAGGAGTCCACGGTGCCAACCGCCACCTGGCCTGACTCGACGCCGGCCCAGGCCCGGGGGTCGTTCTCGCGCAACCAGGCCAGCTTGGTCCCGGTGAAGTAGGGGTCCAGCCGCAGGCCGGTCAGCTCCGTGACCCGGGCGCCGTGACCTGCCGACTCCAGCCGCTCACAGATCGCCGAGGTTCGCCGATCCTGCCAGACGATCGCCCGCCGGGGTGCCGCGAGGGTATGCCGGTCCCACAGGACCGCGGTCTCGCGCTGGTTCGTGATTCCGACGGCTCGAACCACGGCGTCAGGGGCTGCGTCAAGTGCCACCCGGGCCGCCGTCTGCGTCGCCTGCCAGATCTCCTCGGGGGCGTGCTCGACCCACCCGGGCTGGGGGAAGTGCTGGGCGAACTCGGCATACCCACGGGCAATCACCTCGGCCTCGGCGGTAACCAGCAGCACGGTGACCCCGGTGGTGCCGGCATCGACGGACAGCACCGCGTCGACCCGTCCGACAGGTGTCTGCCGGCTCATCCGACGGCCTCACGCAAGGCCTGGAGCACCCGGCTGTCGATGCCGTCCGGGGTCATCCGCATCTCGAAGTTGGCCTCACCCGCCCAGTCCTCCAGCGCCTCGTGCAGATCGGGCTGGCTCCTGCCGAGGGTGACCAGACACTGGCGTACCTCATCGGCCAGGGCGCCCTGCAGGGGTAGCACCGTCTGGGCAGAGCCGAAGTGGAGATCGTGCAGATCCAGCAGCCGGGCCAGCTCGTCTGCCGCGCCGGGGTGGTCATCGACGCGAAGGTCGGCCAGGATGCCGCATTGGTCGTACCCGGCGCCGGGGGCCACGGCATACAAGGCAGCGGACTGACGCCCGCGCTTGTCCCCACCCGCGTGGTCACCGGCCAACAGCGCACGTACCAGTCTGGGGGCCATGGGCAGGAGGCGGTTGTCCAGCCAGGCTCTCTGCATCTCCTGGACGACCCGCTCACCCACCAGGATGTTCCCCTGGATGGCATACCCGCTGTTCTCGTCGCCGCCGTGCACACCACCGGCCCAGTCCATGCAGCCGCGCCCGGTGAAGGTGCTCTGGTCCCGGGCAGCAACCACGCCGAGCTGACGGTCCTCGCGTCCTTCATCCGACGAGGTGAGTCTGGCGATCGTGTCCGCGGCGCTAGCGCCCGCTGCCAGCATGTCCAGGCCATCGGTGGCGTACGACACCTTGGCCATGGCTTGCGTGGCGACTGCGCCGACACCGAGCTGGGCAGCCGGGACCACGGAGCCAACGGCGATGAACTTGCTGGCCACCGCCACGCCAAAGGCATCACCAATACGGGCCACAATCGAGAACGTCATGCCAGCGACCCTAGCGACGGAGGGCCGCCAAATCGACGGTAGATTGGGTTGCATGCGCATCGGAATGTTGACAGGCGGCGGAGATTGTCCGGGACTGAACGCGGTCATCCGGGCGGCGGTGATCAGGGGAGTCCAGGCGTACGGCCATGAGTTCGTTGGCTTCCGCGACGGCTGGAAAGGCCCGCTGGAGGGTCTGACCCGTCCGCTGGGCGTCGCGGACGTCGAGGGGATCCTGGCACGTGGCGGCACCATCCTGGGTTCCTCACGGACCAACCCGTACAAGGTTGACGGTGGGCTGGACCGGATCAGGACGAACATCCAGGATGCCGGGATCGACGCGCTGATCGCGATCGGCGGCGAGGACACCCTCGGGGTGGCCAAGAAGCTCACCGACGACGGGCTCGGTGTCGTCGGGGTTCCCAAGACCATTGACAACGACCTCTCGGCGACCGACTACACCTTCGGGTTCGACACCGCGGTGATGATCGCCACCGAGGCGATCGACCGGGTCCGCACGACCGCCGAGTCGCACCATCGCGGCCTCGTCGTTGAGGTGATGGGCCGGCACGCCGGCTGGATCGCCCTGCATGCCGGGATGGCCGGGGGAGCCAACGTGATCCTGGTGCCCGAGCGCGAGTTCGACATCGAGGAGGTCGCCGCGCAGGTTCGCGCCTGCTTCGACCGGGGTGTGGCTCCGATGGTGGTCACCTCCGAGGGCGCGCTGCCGATCGGCGGAGCCGAGTCCCTCAAGACCGGTGAGCTGGATGCCTTCGGGCACATCCGCCTCGGCGGGATCGCAGACTGGCTGGCCGACGAGATCGAGAAGCGCACCGGCATCGAGACCCGCTCCGTGATTTTGGGACACCTGCAACGTGGTGGCACGCCCACCGCCTTCGACCGCGTACTGTCCACCCGGTTCGGGCTGCATGCCGCTGACGCCGTGAACGACAAGGACTTCGGCAAGATGGTCGCGCTGCACGGCACCGACATCGTGCGGGTTCCCCTGGCTGAGGCGGTCGGGACGCTCAAGACGGTGCCACCGCAGCGGCTGACCGAGGCCGAGGTCTTCTTCGGCTGACAGCGACCCGGCCGACCTGGTCGGGAGCCCGAACCGTGGGCTCAAACCGGGGTCTGGGTACTGAACAACTAGGCTTGCAGCCGTGAGCAACCCCGCCAGTATCGACGCAACCCCTGACGTCATCGCCGGTCTCGACGCCTGGCGCGACCTGCCCGCTGCTCAGCAGCCCTCGTGGCCCGACGCTCAGGCGCTCGCGAGCGCCGTGAAGACGCTCGCGAGCTATCCGCCGCTGGTATTCGCCGGTGAGTGCGACGTGCTCAAGGCCCGGCTGGGCGATGCAGCGGTCGGCAAGGCGTTCGTCCTGCAGGGAGGGGACTGCGCCGAGACGTTCGCCTCGGCCACCGCCGACAACATCCGCGACAGGATCAAGACGATCCTGCAGATGGCGGCCGTCCTGACCTATGGCGCGTCCATGCCTGTGATCAAGGTCGGCCGTATTGCAGGCCAGTTCGCCAAGCCGCGCAGCAGCAACGACGAGACCCGGGACGGCAAGACGCTGCCCACCTACCGCGGGGACATGGTCAACGACTCCCCGTTCACCCGCGAGGCCCGCACTCCCGATCCGGACCGTCTCGTACGGGCCTACAACGCGAGCTCGGCGACACTCAACCTCGTCCGTGCGTTCACCACCGGCGGGTTCGCCGATCTGCGGCACGTCCACGACTGGAACCGCGGGTTCGTCGCGAACTCGGCCAACTCCCGATACGAACGCATCGCGGGGAACATCGACAAGGCGATGAAGTTCATGGCCGCCTGCGGTGCCGACTTCGACGCACTTCGCACGGTGGAGTTCTTCGCCAGCCACGAGGCGCTGCTGCTCGACTACGAGCGTCCCCTGACCCGCATCGACTCACGTACCGGCCTTCCGTATGACGTCTCCAGCCATTTCGTCTGGGTGGGGGAGCGCACCCGCGACCTCGGCGGAGCGCACGTCGACTTCCTTTCACGAATTCGCAACCCGATCGGCGTCAAGGTGAGCGCCAGCGCTGACCCGGACTACCTGCTGCGTCTCATCGACAAGCTCGACCCTGAACGCGAGCCCGGACGGCTGACCTTCATCACCCGGATGGGTTCGGACACGGTTCGGGAGGCGCTGCCCCCGATCGTCGAGAAGGTGACCGCCTCGCAGGCGGTGGTGACCTGGATCTGTGACCCTATGCACGGCAACACCTTCGAAGCACCGTCCGGCTACAAGACCCGCCGTTTCGATGACATCGTCGATGAGGTCCGCGGCTTCTTCGAGGTTCACCGGGCGCTGGGCACCATCCCCGGGGGCATCCACATCGAGCTCACCGGCAACGACGTCACGGAGTGTCTGGGCGGGGCAGGGGAGATTGTGGACGCTGATCTGCAGATGCGCTACGAGACCCTGTGTGACCCGCGCCTGAACCACCAGCAGAGTCTCGAGCTGGCGTTCCTGGTGTCCGAGATGCTCTCGTCATGACCGACCGCGTCGTGGATCTGCGCTCCGACACGATCACCAAACCGGTGATAGCGATGCGAATGGCGATGGCCTCCGCCGAGGTCGGCGACGACGTGTATGGCGAGGACCCGACTGTCCTGGCGCTGGAGGATCGGGTCGCGGACCTGCTCGGTCACCAGTCGGGTCTGTTCACGCCGTCCGGCTCGATGGCCAACCAGCTCGGAATCAGGCTGCATGTCGGCCCTGGCCAGGAGCTGATCGCCGACGAGCTGGCCCATGTGCTGCGCGCCGAGATGGGTGCCGCGGCCGTCTTCTCAGGCATCTCGTCCCGATCCTGGGCGGCGCCGAGGGGCCTGCTCGACCCGGCTGCGCCCTTACGGCTCATGCAGCCCAACGCAGGGACCTACCAGGTGTCCACCGCGGCGATCGTGGTCGAGAACACCCACAACTTCGGTGGAGGCACGGTTCAGCCCCTCGATGCGATCCGCGCCCTGCGCGAGGCCACGCAGCCGTTGGGTATCGCCATGCATCTGGACGGGGCCCGACTCTGGAACGCCCACGTCGCCACGGGCATCGACCTCGCGGACTACGGCCAGCAGTTCGACACCGTCTCGGTCTGCCTGAGCAAGGGCTTGGGCGCGCCGGTGGGCTCGGTCCTGGCCGGATCTCGGGAGCAGATCGCGGAGGCTCGTGTATGGCGTAAGCGCTACGGCGGCGGGATGCGCCAGGCCGGGATCCTTGCCGCTGCCGGGTTGTGGGCGCTGGATCACCACATCCGGCGGCTGGCTGATGACCATGCCCGAGCCCGGACGTTCTCCGAGGCGGTCGCGAGCAGGTTCCCCGGCGTGATCGACCCGGCACACATCCAGACCAACATCGTCATCGCCGATGTTGGCCAGGCGGGTTGGGCTGCAGCTGATTTCGTGACCCTTGCTGAGCAACGCGGTCTGCGGATCCATGCCGTGAACGAACGCGCCGTTCGCCTGGTCTGGCACCTCGACGTCGATGACGCAGATACCAGCTTTGCCGCCGAGATTGTCAACATGATGTGCGCGCAGGCAGGGCCGGGATCGTGAGGATCGGGGCTTGACGAGCCGCCTCCGCTGCCACGGCGCGACGTCAGACTAGGCCAGGCGGCCAGTCACCTGAGCCTGCCCGCCACCCCACCGGTGGTCGCCGGCTCAGAGATGTTCGCGAGCGTCTCCCTCGCACTGCCCGAGGGCAGGCGACTGGGCTCGCTAGGACTGGCGTCGTGCCTTGTCGCGGTTGAAGCGGTAGGCGTGCTGGCCGAAGAGGACGGTGCCGAGAAGCGGCCAGAAGTACAACGCCAGACTCGGCTCGAACAGGTGCCAGACCAGGCCAAAGACGGCTCCGGTCACCAGCCCGATGAGGGCCCACAGCACGACCTTCATGTTCCCCCGATCTCCATGCTCATCTCCAGGGTAACGTCCGTGGCCAGTCGGTGACTGGCCACGGACGCTGTGAGTACACGGACGCTGTGAGTACACGGACGCTGTGAGTACACGGACGCTGTGAGTATCTGTGAAGCTCAGGGCCCGCAGATCGCGGGACCTCAGATCGTGGCTGTCTTTACCGGCCCGGACGCTACGCCCAGACCGGCCGAGGCTGCGGCCATCTGCACGGCCCTGGCCACCGCCGGGACAACCCGCGCATCGAAGATCGAGGGGACGATGAAGTCGGACGACGCGCCGTCCTCGGCCACGATGTCTGCGATCGCCCTGGCAGCCGCAACCTTCATCGACATGTCCACGGAGCGAGCGCGGCTGTCAAGCAGCCCGCGGAAGAGACCCGGAAATACCAGCACATTGTTGATCTGGTTTGCGTAGTCACTACGGCCGGTTGCCACCACCGCGACGTTGTCCGGCATCTCCTCAGGCATGATCTCCGGAACGGGGTTGGCCATGGCAAACACGATGGCATCCTTGGCCATGGTGGCCACCCACTCGGGTTTCACCAGGCCGGGACCGCTGACGCCGACGAAGACGTCAGCGCCCACCAACGCCTCTTCCAGCCCGCCCCGACGTTCCTGCGGGTTGGAGGTCTCGGCGATGGATCGCTTCTGCTCGTTGAGGTCGGTCCGGTCTCGGTGGACGATGCCCTTGCTGTCCACCCCGATAAAGTTGCCGACCCCTGCGTGCTGCCACAGCTTGATGCAGGCCACTCCGGCGGCGCCCATGCCGAGAAAGACGACGTTGAGGTCCTCAAGTCGCTTGCCGACCACTTCGCATGCTCCGTACAGCGCTGCCAGGGAAACGATCGCGGTGCCATGCTGATCGTCGTGGAAAACCGGGATGTCCAGCTCTTCCTGAAGTCGTCGCTCGACCTCGAAACAGACCGGCGCCGCCACATCCTCAAGGTTGATGCCACCAAATCCGGGCGCGATGGCCTTGCCCACCGCGACGAGCTCCTCGACGCCGGACGTGCGCACGCAGATGGGGTACGCATCCACGCCTGCGAGCTGCTTGAACAGCATCGCTTTGCCTTCCATCACGGGCATGGCGGCCTCGGGACCGAGATCACCGAGGCCGAGTATCGCTGTGCCGTCGGTCAGCACGGCCACCGAGTTCGACTTGATGGTGTAGTCCCACACCAGTTCGGAGTCCTCAGCGATCGCAGTGCAGACCCGGCCCACGCCCGGGGTGTAAGCCATCGAAAGGTCATCACGGGTCAGCACCGGGAACTTCGCGGTCACCTCGATCTTGCCGCCGCGGTGGCGGTCGAACACCCGGTCGCTCACTGACAGGAGCTCCACGCCGGGGACCGACTTGGCTGCTTCCACGACCTCCAGGCCGTGCGACTCCCCGCGAGTCTGGACCTGGATCTGCCGGACGATGAAGTCGTCCTGATGCTCGACGATGTCAATGGTGTCCAGGAGCGCGCCTGCGGCGCCAAGTGCCGAGGTCAGTTTCCCCAGTGTGCCGGGAACGCGCTGAAGTGACACGCGCAGAGTAAGCGTGTTTCCGGCGGACGGACGGATCATCACCATTTCTTGCACCATTTTCAGGTCGGTGGGTCGTTTTGTGCGGCCCGGGTATCACCGGCCGAACGGACACAAGGCTGAGCCAAGGTCGTTTGCCGGTTCGGCTTACTGTAGCCACGCACGAGAAGGGCCGATCGGCCGGGATTCCCCCCGGTGGTGAACCAGACCGGGACTGGGTATGTTGCCGGGTATGAAGCCTTACGCCCTCGTGGCCGGAGCCGTTGCAACCATCCTGCTCGGCGCCTGCTCTTCATCGACGAGTCCCGGAGCGGCCTCGTCAGCACCGCCGGCCAGTGTCAGCGCCGCAGCGGGGTTGAACGCGATCGGGGGGATCGTTATCAGGGGTTTCGCCTACTCAGGGACAATGACGGTCAAGCCTGGTCAGAAGGTCACGGTCACCAACCAGGACACCGTGGCGCACACGCTGACCGACAAGCAGACACATCTGTTCGATACCGGCAACATCGCTGGTGGCGGGGAGAGAGGAACCTTCACCGCGCCCACCAAGCCAGGGAGCTATCCGCTCGCATGCACTTATCACCCGGCGATGAAGGGCACCCTCGTCGTCAAGTAGGTCGTTCAGGGCAATAGCCACGCCGTTCCTCACACCTCGTGATGAAGCACCTCTGCCGGCAGGTTCAGCGCTGCGCTCCCATCCGCCTTGCGACCGAGGAGCTCCACGGTATACATCGCGCCAAGGACCATCGCACCGCCCAGGAACATCCGCCCGGTCAGCGACTCGCCTCCCAGCCCCACGGCGAACCCCGCTGCGAAGACGGGCTCGAGGGTCATCACGATGGCGGCGCGGGTGGCTGACAGATGGGACTGAGCCCACGTCTGTGCCCAGATGGCCACGGCACCCGCCATCAGAGCCATGTAGAGCACCGACAGCCAGACGCCTGGGTCGGGGGGCAGCTCGACTCCCCCGGGCGCCGCGACCACCAGTGAGACCAGGGCAATGACCACCAGCTGGACCACGGACAGGCCGGCGGCGCTGGCGGCGCAGGAGTACCGCCCCAGGCCGACGATGTGCACAGCGTAGAACAGGGCCGCGATCAGGGTCACCGTCTCCCCGAACCCGAACCCGAAGCCGTTCAGGGACAACGTCGCGAGCCCAGCAGTCGCCAGGAGCACCGCGAACCAGGTCGACCGGGGGATGCGCTCGCGCAACAGGACGGCGGTCAGGACAGGGGTCAGCACGACGTAGAGGCCGGTGATGAAGCCGGAGCGGGTGGCCTCGGTGTGCGCAAGGCCGACGGTCTGCATCAGCTGGGCGAGCGCGTACGCGATCCCCAGGCCGATCCCGACCTTGATCTCACGCTTGGACAGGGCCATCAGTGGTCGCCAGAACACAACCATCACCGCCCCTGCGGCGATGGTGAAGCGGACCGCCAGGAAGTCAGCCGGGGAGATCTGCACGACCACGTTGCGGATCAGAAAGAACGTCGAACCCCAGATCGCGGTGAGGCCGACCAGCAGCAGTGTGGCCACATGGCGTGAGCGGGGCGTGGCCATCGGTGCCGCAGTCAACGCAGGCTGACCTCAGACCACGGTCAGCGTGATGGTCGAGCCCTGGGGTGCTTTCGTTCCGCCGTCGACCGACTGGAGCCGGACCGTTCCGAAGAATCCGCCCAAGGTCCGCTCGATCTTCACCGTGAAGCCCAGATGTTCGAGCATCGACCGTGCAGTTCTTTCCTGCCGGCCGATGACATCGGGAACCTGCACGAGATCGGGGCCCTTGGAGACGACCACGGTTACCAGGTCCCCCTCGAAGAGGGTGCCGGTCGATGGGGACTGGCTGACCACGGCTCCCTTGGGCACGGTGTCGCTCCAAGCCTGTTTCTTCGAGTCGACCTTGAGCTTGGCCTTGGTTATCGCGGCCACTGCCTGGTCGGCCGGCTGGCCGGTCCAGTCCGCGAGCTGGATCGGCTGACGGCCCTGGCTGATGACGAGACCGACTTCCGCGGCGCGCTTCACCAACGTGTCTGCGGCCGGTGACGTCGAGATGACCTGGCCCTGGGGGATGGTCTCGTTGAATGCCTTGCTGACCGTGCCGACAGTGAGCTTCGCTTCGACCACCCTTTGCTCTGCGTCGACCTGGGTCCGTCCGGCCAGCCGTGGCACGGCATGTCGTTCCGGCCCTTGAGAGACTGTCAGGGTGACCGTGGATCCGCGACGGATCTGTCGCCCGGCAGGTGGGTCAGCGAGCACGACCACCCCAGCCCTGATGGTCTCGTCGAACGCTTTGACCACGTTGGACTTCAGGTGGGCGCTGGTGAGGACCTTCTGCGCGACTGGTGTGGTCGAGTCCACGACCGTGGGCACGGTGGTGCTGGCGCCGGGGCCCACGGTGAAGAAGAGCAGGGCCGACGCTGCGGCAACCACGAACAGGGCGATCAACGCCACGAGCCACTTGCGCCCCCGCCATGCTCTGAGGCCCGGCAGCTCATGGCGGCGAGCAGAACGGCTCAGCTGGCCACCGAGGGACCTGCCTCCGGGGGCAACAGCAGTGCCGGGAAGCATGACGGTCGGGTCCGAGGCCGCCCCGGGCGCCATGGGCCGCCGGTCGAGCTCGTCCGGCGAGAGCGCCCGCCGTGCCTGGCGCATCTCAGCCAGCAGCTCGTTGGCATCCCGGGGGCGCCTGTCAGGGTCGCGGGCGCTGGCGCTCGCGACAAGATGATCGAGCTCGGCAGGCACCGTGTCGAGACGGCTCGAGGGAAGGGGCACCTCGCTGTGCACGTGCTGGTAGGCCACATGGATCGGTGACTCGCCGACAAAGGCCTTGGACCCGGTGAGCATCTCGAAAAGCACCAAACCAGCGGCATAGACATCACTGCGGGCATCGGTGAACCCCCGTTCGACCTGCTCGGGGGAAAGATATGCCACGGTTCCGAGAAGGAGACCTGTCTGATCGGTCGAGGTGGTTGACACAATCGCCCGGGCCAGCCCGAAGTCGGCGACCTTGACCGTGCCGTCATTGCGCAGGATGACGTTCTCGGGCTTGACGTCGCGGTGGATCAGGCCTGCGCTGTGTGCTGCGCCCAGCGCCTGCAGCACGGGATCCATGATATCCAGGGCCGCACGCGGGGTCAGCGGGCCCTCGGAGTGCATGACCTGCCGCAGCGTCAGGCCGTTGACCAGCTCCATGGCGAGGAACACCTGGCCGTCGTCCTCGCCCTGGTCGTAGACGGCCACGACATGGGGGTGGCTCAGCTTGGCTGCGGAGCGGGCCTCACGGCGGAACTTCTCAACAAAGACGTCGTCCTTGGCCAGGTCAGCGCGCATGACCTTGAGTGCGACCTGGCGATCCAGCCGCTGGTCCAGGGCGACGTAGACGGTCGCCATCCCGCCGTCAGCCAGGTGCGAGAGCACGCGGTAGCGCCCGTCGAGGACACGACCTATGAGGGAGAAGGTAACAGGGGAGGACACGTGTTGAGTCTACGGAACTCTTGGCAGAATCTCCGCAGGCGTGCTGGAGGGGGGCCGAGGTCAGCTGCGAGGCGCGCTCGAATGCCGGTCTGGGTCGTGGTTTCCCCGCCGTCCAGAGCGTGACAGTCTTGAGCTGTGGCCAATGACAGCAACCCGGATGAACCAGCCGATGACGACCTCGAGGAGCTCGTGGGGGAGTGGCTCACCGTCCCCGATATCGGTGAACGGATGGGTCTTCGGCTCAGCGACGTTCGTCAGATGATCGAGGACCGGCAGGTTCTCGCGGTGCGGATCGGCCCCCGCAAGGTGGTCTCAGTGCCGTCCAAGTTCTTCAATGAAGAGGGGCCGCTCCCTGAGCTCCCAGGCACATTTACCGTCCTGCGAGACAGCCGGATGACCGATGCCCAGATTCTGAGATGGCTGTTCACCCCCGATGACAGCCTGCCGGTTCAGGGCGCTCCCATGGACGCGCTGCTGGCCGGTTTCAAGACAGAGGTGCGCCGCCGCGCCATGGAAGCGGCCTACTGACGTTGAACGCAACTCTGGGTGAGATGAGTCTGAGCTTGGGGCCGACGTGAAGCATGCCTCGTATGCCGTGATGCTGGCGCTCGTGCTGGCCGGCACCCTCCCTCTGCACAGGTGCTACCGCCTTGGCGTCCTTCGCCAGCCGTTGCGCCTGCTCCTGGCGATCGTTCCCGCAGCCGTGCTCTTTCTGGCCTGGGACCTTGCGGCCGCGGCGGCCGGGCAGTGGCATTTCGACCCCGCCCAGACGTTCGCTGCCCGGTTGTGGGGTCTGCCCCTTGAGGAGTACGCGTTCTTCCTGGTCATCCCGCTTGCCGGCATCCTGACCTTTGAAGCGGTGACCGAAGTGAGCTCTCGGCGCGGCGCTTCATGACAGCTTGCGCATGATGCCCTACACCGCGGCGGCCCCTGTCGCCGTGCTTGCAGCGATCCTGGTTGACCTCTTCATCCTGCGCACCGCCCTGGTGCGCAGGATGACCTGGTGGACGGCATACGGCATCGTCCTGGTATTTCAGCTGATCACCAACGGCTGGCTCACCGGGCGGGGCATCGTCCGGTACAGCGGTGACGCGATCCTGGGCTCGGGGCAGATCATGTTCCTCGGCGACGGGCGCCTTGCCTATGCGCCCGTCGAGGACCTGGCCTTCGGCTTTGCGCTGGTGCTCATCAGCTGCGCCGCATGGGTGTGGGCCGGCGCACGGATCCGATCGGCTCACGTCCGGAAGGCGTAGCGGGCAAGGCTGGCGTTCGCGGTGCGGGTCGCCACATGTCCGACAGCGGCCAGTCGTTGCCATGGAGGCACGATCAGACGGCGTTCGAACACGTTGAAGTCATTGGCGATCACGCGATGGAGGATCCGCCGGTACAGCGTGAACGCCAGCTCCAGACACGGCCGGCTGCGCCGGTCGACCATCCTGAGCCCCGGTTTGGCTACGGCGTAGAGGCTGAGCGCCCGGCGCACCTCGAAGGCGACGAGGGAGCGTACCTCTCTCGAGGGCACCCCAGTCTGGACAGCCCGGGCGAGCAGGGCCTCGCTGACCCCGAATCGCGCCAGATCGGACAGCGGGAGATAGACCCGGCCCCGGTGGTGGTCCTCAACGATGTCGCGGATGAAGTTGGTCAGCTGGAAGGCCTCCCCGAGGGCCGCCGCACGGCCCAGTGCCTCAGGTCCCGCCGCGCCCAGCAGTGGCGCCATCAGCTCCCCGATGACCGCGGCGCTGCCGCGCATGTACCCGCGGAGGTCTTCCCAGGTGGCATAGCGCGAGATCGTCAGATCCATCGCCATCGAGTCGAGGAACTCCTGCAAGAGATCGGGTTCGAGCCCGGTGGCCCGCATCGAGTGCCAGGTCGCGGTCAGGACGGGCTGGCCGGGACCAGGTCGGGACGCGGCTCGCACGGCGGCCATCGCCCGGCCGCGCCAGGCGAGGAAGGCCGCCGGGTCCGGACCGGCGGCTGCGTCCACCATCTCGTCGGCCACCCGTGCGAAGGCGTAGAGGGCCCACACGTCGCGGCGTCTCTCACGCGGGAGCAGCTGGGTGGCCAGATAGAACGTTCGACCGTGAGTCGCGTGAACTCGCCGGCAGTGCTCATAGGCGGCCGCCAGATCCGGCGCCTCACCGGTCGCCGCGTGGAGCCCGAGCGTGACGTCGCTCAACGCCAGGCCAAGGAGCGATAGTTCGGGTCGCGGCCGGTGAGACGTTCGGCGGCGAGACGTCCGCTGATCAGCACCATGGGCACGCCAACCCCTGGAGTGGTGCTCGAACCGGCGAAAGCCACGTTGTCCCCGAGCCTGTTGGCAGAGCGGAACGGCCCGGTCTGGCTGAAGGTGTGGGCAGCCGAGAACGGGGTGCCGCCGCCGAGCCCGCGAGCGGCCCAGTCCGCTGGGGTGATCAGCACCTCGGCGTCGATGGCATCGCCAAATCCGTGAAACCCTGCCCTCTGCACGGCGTTGAGCATGTGCTCACGGTACGAACCGCGCAGCGCTGCCCAGTTGAGCGGCCGCTCATGGTCGAGGTTTGGCACGGGAAAGAGCACGTATGCCGCGCTGCGGCCGGCGGGTGCCAGCCCCGGGTCGGTGACCGACGGCAACGAGACCATGAAGGAAGGGTCGCGCATGAGCCGCCCGGCGTCGAGGTCCTCGAAGACCGTGGACCAGGCACGGCCGAAGCTCATCGTGTGGTGTGCCGCATCGGGCCAGGTGGATTTCACCCCGGCGGCAAGGACGACGCACGAGGGCGAGTACCGGGTCCTGGCGGGGTGGCCGGTCGGTGAGCGGCCAGACCCCATCTCACGCGGCGTCCGGTGGAGGACGTCAAGGGCAGCCGGCCGGTCGAGGGCCATGACCACGGCGTCCGGAGCCCAGGTGCGCCCATCGGGACTCTGCAGCTCGATGACCCGTCTGCCGATCCAGGTCGTCGTCACGACCGGGGTGTCGTAGACGAACTCGACGCCGGCTTTGCGTGCCGCAGCCTCCATCGCCGTGGGCAGGGCGCTCATCCCGCCAACGGGATACGACAGGCCCTCGACCAGGTCCATGTAGGAGATCACCGCATAGATCGCCAGCGCTCGCTCCGGTGAGACACCGGCATACAGGGACTGGAAGCTGAAGATCCGCTGCAGCCGCTCGTCGTGGAAGTAGCGGGCGACGGTGGGGGCGAGTCGTGAGAAGCCGCGCAGGGCAACGAGCCTGGCCAGTGAGGACCCGAACAGGTCGAGCGGGGAGTCAAAGTTGCGGTCGATGAAGTCGCGCATCTGCAGGCGGTAGAGGCGGGACACGAAGTCGACGTATCGCCGGTATCCGCCTGCGTCGGCGTCGCCCCAGGATCCGCTGAAGGCCCGGATGCGTTCTGTCATGGCGTTCACGTCGCTGGTGACCATCAGGGCAGAGCCGTCGGCGAACTGCGCCCGGTAGGCCGGATCGAGCGGGCGCAGGGTGACCCAGTCGGACAGGGACTCGCCGAGAGCCGCGAAACAGTCTGCAAGAAGGTCCGGCATGGTCAGCACTGTCGGGCCGGTGTCGAGGTGGTAGGTGCCTCCTCCCGGGGCCGGCACGGACACCCCGGCCGCACTCCCGCCCGGAGTGCCGGTGGCCTCCAGGACCGTTACCCGGCGGCCGGCTCCCGCCAGGTGCATGGCTGCGGACAGACCCGCGAGGCCGGCGCCGACCACCACCACATGTTCAGGGGTGGGGTCGCGACCCGAGGTCGTGGGGGCGGGCCCCTTCACGCGGAGCGGGCCGTCGAGACGTCGATGAGTGCGTCCAACGCCTCCACTCCCTGGTCGGTCAGGCCTGTGGTTGCGTGAAGGGCCGTGCGGGCCGAAGCGCTCAGGTCAAGAATCATCTGCTCGACGCGTTCACGGGCACCGCTCGCGGTGATCGCCTCACGCAGCTCGTCCACGCCGGCATCGCCCAGGTCCGGCGAACCCAGCAGCTTGTCGAAGAGTGATGCGCCATAAGGGGCAACCTGGTCCAATGCCAGCGCGACCAGGACGGTGCGCTTGCCCTCACGCAGGTCGTCGCCGGCTGGTTTGCCGGTCTGTGCAGGGTCTCCGAAGACACCCAGCAGGTCATCGCGCAGCTGAAAGGCCTCACCGAGGTCGAGTCCGTAGGCCGAGAGCGCGTCACAGTCGGACGCGCCGACGTCGGCCGCTGCGGCCCCGATCAGCAGGGGGTGTTCGATGGTGTACTTGGCGCTCTTGTATCGAATCACGGTCTGGGCGCGCGCAACTCGCGCGGCGGTGCTCAGATCCTCCCAACCGCGGGCGGACTCGAGGACGTCGAGGAACTGCCCGCCCATCAGCTGAGTGCGCATCCGGTCGAAGATCGGACGGGCGCGCGTGATCGCGGCCGCGGGCAGCCCCGACGTTGCAAAGAGCTCATCGCTCCAGATCAGGCAGAGGTCACCGCCCAGGATGGCGCCGGCAATGCCGAAACGTTCACCGCTGCCTGCCCAACCGGCCGCGGCATGCTCATCGGCCAGGCGCCGGTGTGCCGCTGGCATCCCACGGCGGGTGTCGCTGTCGTCCATGACGTCGTCATGAAGCAGGGCCGCGGCCTGGAAGAACTCCATGGCGGACGCGGCGCGGATGACGGACTCGTCGTCCGGCCCGCCGCCAGCGCGATAGCCCCAGTAGAGGAAGGCCGCCCGGAGCCGCTTTCCACCCTTGAGCAATGCGCCGACCGCCGCCACCAGGGGTGTGAGCTCGTCGCCGATCTCGGACAGAACCCGGGCCTGGGCCGAGATCTCGGCGTCGACTACGGCCTGCACGCGTGCAGGCAGGTCACTGGTGGTCAGTGGATTCGACAATCGGTCCCTCCCGGATGCTGATCTGACTGACCCTACGTGCCGCACGGTCGCATACTCTGGCCGGTATGGCGCACGGAACCTCATCAACGATGCCGCAGGCTGCGCATCTGACCCGCTCGATTCCACGGATGCTCGAGCAGGAGGGAACGTCCTACAGCTTCGAGTTCTTCCCGCCCAAGGACGACGCGGGTGAGCAGACGCTGTGGGAGGCGATCCGTCACCTGGAGCGTATCCGTCCGACGTTCGTCTCGGTGACCTATGGGGCGGGCGGTTCGACCCGTGAACGCACGGTGCGGGTGACGGGGCGGATCGCACGCGAGACCACGCTGACGCCGATGGCTCATCTGACCTGTGTCGGGTCATCGGTGGCCGAGCTGCGGCAGGTTGTGGGGGAGTACGCCGGTGCAGGGATCCGCAACGTGCTGGCTCTGCGTGGTGACCCGCCCGGTGGCCCCGGAACTGCCTGGACCCCCCACCCCGAGGGCTTCAGCCACGCGGATGAGCTCGTCGAGCTGATTCGTTCGCTGGGCAGCTTCACCGTCGGGGTCGCCGCATTTCCCGACAAGCACCCTGAGTCCGAAGACCTCGACCAGGACGCGGACGTGCTCGTGCGCAAGGCCGACGCGGGGGCGGAGTTCGCTGTCACCCAGTTCGTCTTCGACGCCGACAGCTACGTGCGGCTTCGTGACCGGGTGGTCGCCCGCGGGCGCGACCTGCCGATCATCCCCGGGCTGATGCCGGTGACGAGCTTCTCCCAGGTACGCCGGATGGCCACGATGTCCGGGACGCCACTTCCGGCTTCTGTGGTCTCCCGGCTCGAGGCCGTCTCAGATGACCCGGACGCGATCCGCGAGGTGGGCGTGGAGATAGCCACCGAGCTGGCCCAGCGGTTGTTGGCGGAAGGAGCCCCCGGCCTGCACTTCTACACGATGAACCGCTCGCCGGCCACGCTCAGGGTCTATGCCAACCTCGGCGTCCAGACGACGGTCAGGTTGCCGGCCGGCCACTGAAGTGGACCCGGAGTGGGCGACAGGCAGGTGGCTCAGTAGCGACTGGCGATGATGTGGCGCACGTCGGCTGTCTGTGATGCATTCACGGAGACAGTCAGCTTGCCTGCGAACCGGCCCGCGACCGATGGTCCGTCGTTGAGCCAGTCGCCCGGTGTGGGGGCACGATGCCCCACCCGTCTCTGCTCTTCCAGCAGCTGTCGAGCCTGGCTGCGCGACCCGGAGAACATGTCTTCCATCGCGGCGAACGCCACAGCAGCCGACCCTTTGCTGACCCCGTGGAGGCGAATCCATCCCCGCTGCTCCGCTGCCTTCAGTGCCCGGCCGATCGCAAGAAGCAGGGCCACTGCGACGAGGGTCGCCAGCGCGATCTCGACCCCCGTTCGCTGCGTGATCATCGTCCCATCCTAGGCATCATGAGGCGCAGCCAGGGCGCCGCCAGATGACCCATCCAAAAAGACAGATGACCCATCCAGAAGACCTGTCGTCGGCTGGTGCGTCGGTCAGGCGATCTCGTGCCTCGGTCAGGCGATCGCGGCCGGGCGGCCTCCGGTGAGCCTCAGCAGCTCGTTGTAGGACGTTGGGAAGACCGCGTGGGGGTGGCCCGCCGCGGCCCATATCTGGTCATAGCCACTCAGGGAGATGTCGACGACGGTCTCGATGGGATGGCTGAGAGCTATCGGCGCCACACCTCCGATCGTGAAGCCCGTGTGTTCTCTGACGAAGTCGGCATCGGCGAGGGAGATTGCCCGCAGCTCCAGCAGGTCTGCGAGTCTGAGGGTGTCGACCCGGTGTGCTCCTGAGGCGAGGACCAGCAGAGGCCGGATCATCTCGTCGCCGCGATCGGCCGCAAAGACCAGGGAGTTGGCGATCTGGGCGATCTCGATCCCCAGCGCGTCTGCAGCCTGCCTCGCGGTTCTTGCGGCGTCATCCAAAACGGTGATCTGTCCGCGGGTGCCGAAGGACGCGAGCGCAGCGGCCACCCGACGCACGCAGGGATCGTCGGTTACGTCCTCGCGGCTCAGACCGGTCATCTGGCGAACGGTAGCCAGCCCGGGGTCCTTCGGGGAAGAGCACTGGGCGGGATGCTCGGAGGAGTACCCACGACATCGTCGCAGGAGTCCTCAACAGGTCGGGGGTTGACGGGCTGTCGGAGTCGCGGTGTACCTTTGGATTAGTCGAACATATGTTCTAGATTTTTCGTTCGACCGGTACGTCTGGTTCTGCGGCGGGCGCCTCGACCCCGTCCGTCGCAGGCCGGACGCACCCTCTGAACCCAACCTCCGCACACGTCCGAAGGAGCCCGACCATGGTGCGTCGTTATGAGGAGTCCATCGAGGTCCGGGCAGGTGCCGGCGTTCAGGACCCGCCGCCTTCTGCCTTCCTGTGGCGCGGTCGGCTCTACATCGTCCGCGACGTGATCGGGCACTGGCGAGAGCGCAAGGCATGGTGGCGCGAGGCCCTCGACCCCGATGAAGAGACTGCGGCCCGTGGGCTGGACTGCCTTGAGCACGAGGTATGGCGGGTGGAAGCCAGCGCCGGCCGACTGGCCAACACCGGGGTGTACGACCTGGGGATGAACGCCCTGGGGATGGACGGGCTTGCGCCCAGCTGGCGACTCCTGCGCGTGGCGGACTAGGTGGTGTGGCTATGACAACTCGTACTGCAACCGTGCCACGGGCACCCCTGGCCAGCACTGCACTGGATCTGCTCGACCGATCCCGGGCCAGCCTGCTGTCGGCCTGCCACGCTGACACCGTCGCTGAGCGCTACATAGAGGCTCACCTCGCCGCGTTGCGGGCTGCAGCCGCGTTGCTGGCTGCGCGCAGCAGGCCAAGCCGGAGTGCACGGCTGCGCAGCGTGTGGGAGGTGCTGCCGCAGATGGCTCCCGAGCTGACCGAGTGGGCGGTGTTCTTCGCAGCCTCGGCCAGGCGTCGGGCGGCGTTCGAGCGAGGTTCGGCCGGGCCGGGTGCACGCGAGGCCGATGACCTTCTACGGCAGTCCGAGACCTTCTTCGAGCTGATTCAGGGGGCACTCGGCCTGCCCATGAGCCGGCCGTTGCCCGAGTTCATGGCGGTGACCAGGTCGGCATGAGTGATGCCTTCGCCCACCTGCACGTCGCGTCCGGTTTCTCGTTGCGTTACGGCGCATCGACCCCGGCGGCGTTGGTGGAACGTGCTTCGGCACTGGGCCAGCCCGCGCTGGCTCTGACGGACCGTGACGGGCTTTATGGCGCGGTGCGTTTCGTGCAGGCTTGCGACGAGGCCGGCATCGCTCCGGTACTGGGGGTGGACCTGGCTGTGGAGCGCGGGGTGGACCTGGCTGTGGATTACGTGGGGGACAGACAGGCCAGCTCTCCTGCAGGTCGAGGTATCCGGGCGGGCCGGGCCAGTCCCGCCCGGGGCGGTGCCGAGGTCGATCCCCGGCATCCCCGGGTCACGGTGCTGGCGCGAGGGCAGAGTGCGGGGGTCGACCCCGGGGTCGGCTGGGGCAGGTTGTGTCGCCTGGTGACCCAGACCCACCTCAGGGGCGAACGCGGAGCTCCGGTCAGCAGTCCAGAGCTCATCGCCGAGCATGCCACCGACCCCCGGAGCGGAGCACTGGCTCTGGTGGTCCTGCTCGGGCCGGCCTCTGATGTGGGCCAGGCCTTGCTGGCGCGCCGTCCCGGCCGGGCGCGCATGCTGTTGCGCCAGTGGGTCAACCTGATGCCCCGCGGCGGAGTGGTTATCGAGGTGGTGTGTCACGGCGGGCCGGAGGGCACCCCGGCCAGCCTCGGACATGCCGCCCGGCTGCTTGGCCTGGCCACTGAGGTCGGGTTGCCGACGGTGCTCACCGCGGCGGTCCGTCATGCCGATCCTGGCGGTGCCGTGACCGTTGACGTTCTTGATGCTGCCCGACGCCTCGTGCCACTGGACACGCGCCATCTCGACCGGGTCACCACTGCTGGTCATCTCAGCTCATCGGCCCAGATGTATACCGTGGCCTGCGACGTCGCCCGGGCCGCCGGCGGCGGGATCAGCGGCGGCAGCAGCGGTGAACGTGACAGGGCTCGCCAGCTGATGGCCGACACGGTGGCCCTGGCACAGGCCTGCACGCTGGATCTGAGCACCGACATCGGCATCGGCTCGGTGCACCTGCCCGAGCCCTCGGCACTCGGGATTGCCGCGGGTGAGAGCCCCCAGGAGATTTTGGCTGCTCGTTGTCGGGGGGCCATTGCCACGAGATACGGGGGAGCGGGGGACTGCGAGCTGTCAGCGGTGGCATCACGGCTCGATGACGAGCTTCGCGTCATTGCCCAGCTTGGCTATCCGACCTACTTCATGACGGTGGCGGCAGTGTGCGACCTGATCCGCGATCTCGGGGTGCGGGTGGCAGCAAGAGGTTCCGGTGCCGGCAGCCTGGTCAACTACCTGCTGGGCATCAGCGGGGTGGAGCCTTTGCGTTATGGCCTGCTCATGGAGCGGTTCTGCTCACCGCTACGCGCCCAGCTTCCCGATATCGACATCGACGTGGAGTCAGCGCGGCGGACCGAGATCTACCAGCATGTCCTGGAGCGCTTTGGCGGGGACAGGGTCACCTGTGTATCGATGATGGACACCTACCGGGCGCGCCACGCGATCAGGGACGTGGGCGCCGCCCTGGGGCTGCCGCCGGGTGAGATCGACGTCATCGCCAAGGCGTTTCCGCACATTCGGGCCCGCGATGTCCGTGGCGCCCTTGCCGAGCTGCCCGAGCTGCGCGCCAGCGGCCTGACTGCTCCTCGCCTGCGTGTTCTCTTCGACCTCGTGGAACGACTCGACGGTCTGCCCCGGCACATCGCCGTGCACCCCTGCGGGGTGATCCTGTCCAACAAGGAGCTGCTCGACCGCACCCCGGTCGAGGCCAGCTGGCTGGGGTTCCCGATGAGCCAGTTCGACAAGGACGACGTCGAGACCCTGGGCCTGCTCAAGCTCGACATCCTCGGCATCCGCATGCAGTCCGCGATGGCGCACGCTGTCGATGAGGTGGCCCGGGTCGACGGCGTCAGCATCGACCTCGACGACCGGGCTCAGGTCACTCTCGATGATGACCGGGCATTTCGCCTGATCCGGTCCACGCACACGCTGGGGTGCTTCCAGATCGAGAGCCCTGGTCAGCGTGAGCTGATCGGCAAGTTCGGGCCGGAGACCTTCGAGGACCTGATCATCGACATCTCGTTGTTTCGTCCCGGCCCGGTCAAGTCCGACATGATCAGCCCGTTCCTGCTGGCCCGCAATCATTGGCGTTCGCCGGAGTACCTCCACCCCACCCTTGAACCAGCGCTGAAGGAGACCCAGGGCGTCGTGGTCTTCCACGAACAGGTGCTCAAGATCGTTGCCGAGACCACCGGTGTCACCCTGGCTCAGGCAGATGAGGTCCGCAGGGCACTGGGATCCCCTCAGGCTCAGCTGGACATCGAGGCCTGGTGGCGACCTGCAGCGGCGGCCCGGGGCTATGAGCCGGCAGCGGTCGACCGGATCTGGGAGGTTCTCAAGGCGTTCGCTTCCTTCGGTTTCTGCAAGGCTCACGCGGCAGCCTTCGCGTTGCCCACCTACCAGTCGGCGTGGCTCAAGGCGCATCACCCGGCGGCCTTCTTGTCCGGTGTGCTCACCCACGACCCGGGCATGTACCCCAAACGGCTGATCCTGGACGACGCACGCAACCTGGGCATCACCATCCTGGGGCTGGACGTCAACGCCTCGGGTGCGAGCTACCGGGTGGAACGGGTCTCTCAGTTGGCCCTTGGTGACTGCGACAGTGACGTGCCTGACGGGGGTCAGACTGATGGTGGCGTGGCTGACGGTGGCGTGCCTGATGGTGGTCTGGCTGATGGTGGCGTGCCTGACAGTGGTCTGGCTGACCGTGTCCCTGTCAGGCGATCGCTGGTCGCCGACCTTCCCGACGGGCGGGCTTATGGCATCCGGCTGTCTCTGGCCGACGTCAAGGGCATCAGCGAAGCCGAGGTTCAGCGCATTCTGGCCGGCCAGCCGTACATCACACTTGCCGACTTCTGGCATCGCGCCCAGGTCAGTCGCCCAGTGGTCGAACGGCTGGTCATGGCCGGGGGGTTCGACTCGGTCTACGGGCTCAGTGGTCTCTGCGTGGCCTCAGGTGGCAGCGGTACGACCGGGCGGCGAGGCAGGGTGACCCGGCGTGACCTCTTGCTGCATGTGGCCGAGCTCGACCGGTGGTCTGGTTCGGTGCGCCGATCCGGTCGCAGGGCGGCAGCTCGTGCGCCCAGGTCCGTGGCTGCCAGTGCTGCCGCGGCTACTCGCGGGGCGACACTGGCGCGAGAGACACGGACGCGCGCAACACCGGCCGGCCCAGCCGCCCCCGAGACGGGAGACGTGCGGCTTCTGGCAGCAGCCCAGTCCCGAGGCGGGTTGCCCGTCATACCGGCTCGGGAGCAGCCCACCCAGCTCACCCTCGACCTGGGGGACGCCCCCGAGCTCACCACGGCCACCGGCCTGCCCGAGATGACGGGGCCAGAGCGGGTTCGGGCCGAGCTGGAGATTCTCGGGCTGGATGCCAGTGCTCACATCGTCGATTTCTACGCCCCGATGTTGCAGGCGCTCGGAGTGACCCGATCTGGTCAGCTCCTCGGACATCGAAGTCGCTCCGAGCTGTGGGTCGCCGGGGTCAAGGTCGCCACCCAGACACCGCCGGTCCGCTCGGGTCGACGCGTGGTGTTCCTCACTCTCGACGACTCCACAGGCCCGGTCGACGCAACCTTCTTCGAGGACGTCCAAGGTCCCTATGCAGCGACAGTTTTCCATTCCTGGATGCTTCTGGTCCGCGGGATCCTGCGACGGACCGGCTCCAGGGGGGTCTCCCTGCGCGCAACCGGGGCGTGGGAGCTGTCCGGGCTGTGGGATGCCTGGAGTCAGGGTGGTCTCGAGGCTGTGCACGCGGCGCTGTCCGAAGCCGATGGTCATGGTGTCGATGAGTCTGGTGTCGATGAGTCTGGTGTCGATGAGTCTGGTGTCGATGAGTCTGGTGTCGATGAGTCTGGTGCTGACCCGGGCAGCTCTGCTGGTGGGATGGACGGCCCCCGCACCCGGATGCTGGTGCATGCCTCAGGGTTCAGACAGTCGCCCTATGCGGACGTCAAACCTGCCGGCGGCGATGTCAGGGACTCCCACAGCCTGCCCGGGGAAGGCCGCGCAGTTCCCTCTGAAGGCGCCCCGCCGCGCAAGCTGTGGCACGCCAGCCCCGGAAGCTCAGGGCGCTAAGGTGGAGATGACCCGAGCATCACCGCAGTCGCCCCGTCTGGCCTGTTACCCGGCGGCGACCACCAGCACAAGAGGAGCCTTGTCGTGGCTGATGAAGGGCGACGTAGTGGGCGCAGCGACGTCGAGACCTCCGTGCGTACCTCTGCTGTGTGGGAGTCCGTGCGGGCCGTGGTGGTCGACCGCGAGCAACAGCTCGGTCGCCGGCTGCGCGTCGTCGATCTTGGTGGTGGCACAGGCGGTCTGGCAGTTCCACTGGCTCAGCTCGGTCATCACGTCACGGTCATCGACCCCAGCCTGGACGCGTTGGCCTCGCTGCACCGCCGGGCTGGCGACTCCGGGGTCGCCGGGCTCATCGTTGCCGTGCAGGGCGATGCCGCAAACCTGCTTGAAGTCCACCCCGACGCTGACGCCGACCTCGTGTGCTGTCATGGCGCGCTGGAGTTCGTCGACGACCCGGCAGCGACCCTGCGATCCATCGCCGGGGTGCTCGCAGACGGCGGATACGTCAGTCTCGTGGTCGCCACCCGCATCGCCGCCGTGCTGGCCCGTGCGCTTGCCGGCCAGTTCGCCCAGGCGCAGTGCGCGCTCACCAGTGATGACGGTCGATGGGGTCCGGCCGATCCGCTACCGCGGCGCTTCGATGCGGGCGGCATCACTGCCCTGGTCGAGGGCGCAGGGCTGGGCGTCCAGGACATTCATGGCGTTCGCATCTTCAGTGATCTCGTACCTGCCGCCTATGTCGACTTCGATGCCGACCGGGCCGCACTGCTCAAGCTCGAGCAGGCTGCTTCTCGTCATCCCGAGTACGCCTTCCTCGGGCACATCGGTGCAGCTCTGCATGTGCTGGCCCGCCGTAGCTAACCCGCCGCAGGACCGGCTTTTTGACAACCGGGCGGTGCGCACCCGTGTCACCTCGCCGCATGACTATCGCCAGGACTCCCGGCGATGAGCCGGCGCCAGTTCGTCGTTCCCGAACGCCAGGGCGATCAAGCTCCTGACGACGAAGGCTGCTCGATCCTGCACGTGGATATGGACGCGTTCTACGCGCTGGCGTCCCTGCTGAGCCGGCCCGAGCTAAAAGGCACGCCAGTCATCATCGCTGGTGGCGGCAATCGAGGGGTCGTCCTGTCGGCGACCTACGAGGCGCGCGCTTTCGGTGTGCACGCAGCGATGCCGACCGCGCGGGCCCGACGGTTGTGTCCACAGGCCACTGTCGTGGCTCCTGACCATGCCCGCTACGAACGAATCTCCCGAGCCGTCATGGCGGTGTTCGCCAGCGTGACGCCGTTCGTCGAGCCGCTGTCCCTGGACGAGGCGTTCCTGGATGTGTCCGGCGCCCGCCGCCGGCTGGGCTCGCCACGTCAGATTGCCCAGGGGATCCGCGACACGATCGCTGACGAGCAGGGCATCACCTGCTCGGTCGGGGTCGCTACCACCAAGTTCATCGCGAAGCTCGCGTCGGGCTTGGCCAAACCCGACGGCCTGCTCGTGGTTCCCGAGACCGAGGTGGTCGGATTCCTTCACCAGCTGCCGGTCGGCGCCCTGTGGGGTGTCGGGGAGCGCACGGAGGAGGTTCTGCAGCGTCTGGGGCTGCAGACCGTGGCCGACATCGCCCACACGCCGGTGGACACCTTGCGCAGAGCCCTTGGCGACAACGCCGGACCTGCCCTGCACGCGCTGGCCTGGGGACGCGACTCACGCTCAGTGATGCCCATTCGTCGCGAACGCAGCATCGGTGCTGACGAGACGTTCCCCTACGACGTGGACGACCCGGCCTACATCCACCGTGAGCTGCTCAAGCTCAGCGACCGCACCGCGGCCCGGGTGCGTGCAGCGGGGATGATGGGACGAACGATCTCGATCAAGGTGCGCTTCTCGGACTTCACCACGATCACGCGATCCAAGACCCTGCGCGACCCCACCGACGTCAGCCGCGATATCTACGCGACGGCTCGCGCACTGTTCGACGCGTTGGGTCTGCAGAGAGCCCGCCTGCGCCTGGTCGGCGTTCGGATGGAAGGCCTGCTGGAATCCGATCAGGCACCGGTACAGGGGCTGCTCGATGAGCCGGAGCACGGCTGGCGTGACGCCGATCGCGCGGTGGATCGGGCCAGTGCGCGGTTCGGTGCCGGTGCGGTTCGACCTGGCAGTCTGGTGGAAGGTGAGCGGTTGGCTACCGCTCCGAAGCGCGGCGACATATCCTGAACAGGGTGTCGGTGACAAGCCTTTTTTGAGTACTACACAGCGCCGGTTCGGGTAACGAATCGGCACAGTGGGACGTTGTTGTCATACAGTGGAGCCGCCCACGGGAGGTCGAAGGTGCCGCTTTCAGATCATGAGCAACATCTGCTTGAGCAGATGGAACAAGCGTTGTATGCCGAGGATCCGAAGTTTGCCTCGCAGATGCAAGGCTCTGCTGCGCGTGCCCGCCTGCGGAAGGTCCTCGCTATCGGGGCCGGGGGCGTTATCGCCGGACTTGGGCTGGTTGTGCTGGGTGTGGTCACTGAGTCCATCTGGTGGGGTGCCATCGGCTTCGCGCTGATGGTCGGCGGGGTGGCCTACGCGATCAGCCCGCCAAAGGTCCCCAAGGCGCAGCTGGGCGCGGTCCTCGAGGACGGGTCCGTGCGTCCGCGTGAGCCGGCACGTCGCCTCGGCAAGCTGAGCAAGAGCAAGAAGTCCAACGCCAACAAGCAGACGTTCATCCGACGCATGGAAGAGCGTTGGGACCGTCGGCGCGACGGCGGGCAGTAGCCAAGTCTGGGCACCAAGGACGTGCTTCTGGGCACCAAGGACATGGGGCTGGAGCCGGCACAAGGCTGGAGCTCGCACAAGCAAAACGACCTCTACGACGTGACGGACGTCCACAACTTGGCCCGTCTACGACTTGACGGACGTCCACAACTTGACACGGACGTCCATGACTCGGCGACGGGTGTTGATGCGGTCAGCGGGTGTTGATGCGGTCAGGCCGTCGCCGCTACAGCGATCAGCCAGGTGCTGGCAATCGCGAGACCCGTCAACAGCTCAATTCCCATGCTCAGACCGATGGCTCTGAGAGCGTGCCTGGTCGACGACCAGGCTGTGGCGTGGGTGCTCCCCTTGACGCGTTCGGCCAGATAGATCCCGAGAGGGAAGCCCAGGAACGCACCAACGACCGGGATCAGGAAGAAGCCCGCCACAGCCAGAGCTACGCCTGCCGCTGTGCTGGACCTGGTGACACCGGAAGCTGCCATGCGCCGACCGGGCAGGAGATAACGCAGGACCAAACCTGCCAGCGCCAGGGACGTGGCGATGCCCAGGACCACCCATCCCGCCGACGTCTGCGCTTGCGAAGCCCAGATGAGCACGGCCGCCCAGACCAGCAGGAGTCCGGGCAAGACAGGCACGATGATGCCGATGAACCCGACGAGCATGATCAGACCTGCGAGAACGGTTACTCCGTCCATCCAGGGGGACCAGACGACCGTCGAGTTCCAGGTTTGAGCTTGCCGGACCTAGCTTGCGTCCGCGTCGGCGCCGACCGGGGACGGCATCAGTCGATCGGTCTCGTCCTGGATGTTGGTGGACAGCCCCTGCAGCTTGGGCAGGTGCTCGCGCCCGTGGTGTGCGCAGAAAAGCAGCTCGCCACCAGAGCTGAGGCGGGCGCGCACATAGGCTCGGGCGCCACAGCGGTCGCAGCGGTCAGCCACGGTCAGAGTCGGTGCCAGTGCAGTTGTCACGTCTACCATCCATTCCGTTGTAGTGGGTGCCGTTGGCGGTCCTACCTGGTGTCGCGATCTCGTCCGTATCCCTGCTGGTCCTGATTCTGTTGCCGATACGTCTTAGACGCTTGCCGAGTGGTTTGCGTTGTGGGCTAACCCATTCGCCGGTTGTAACAGTCAAACACGAAGATTGCTTCCCGAAGTCCATTCTGCCCAGATCTGACGAAGAATCTTGCCGTGTTTCTCTCTCCGCGCAATCCCCTGCGGGCCCGAATGCCGTGCTCCCCCGCGTGGCTGTGGCGTGCCTGTCGGGGCGGGGAGATAGCCTGCCAGAGAGTCTCAGACCGGCCTCAGCCGGCGCTCAGCTGCACCGAGAGGATGTCCGTGGCCATCGCCACCCGAACAAGAAGAACCGCAACGACGTCTGGCGCCGCCTCAGGCTCTGGCAGACAGAGCGCCGGGTCGCCCAACGCTGACTCGAGCGGCGCTGACTCACCGACATACATGGCTCGGCACCTGCAGGTCCTGGAAGGTCTCGAGGCGGTTCGCAAGCGTCCGGCGATGTATATCGGGTCGACGGACGCGCGTGGGCTGATGCACTGCGTGTGGGAGATCATCGACAACTCGGTTGACGAGGCTCTGGCGGGGGTCTGCGATCACATCGACGTGGCGTTGATGGCCGATGGGTCGGTCGAGGTCCGTGACAACGGGCGGGGCATTCCCGTGGACATGGAGCCACGCACCGGACTGTCTGGTGTCGAGGTGGTTTTCACCAAGCTGCACGCCGGTGGCAAGTTCGGTGGCGGCTCTTACACCGCCTCCGGTGGCCTGCACGGCGTGGGCGCCTCGGTGGTCAACGCGCTGTCCGCCCGGCTGGATGTCGAGGTCGACCGCGGGATGAGGACCCACGCGATGAGCTTTCGCCGGGGTGAGCCCGGCGTCTTCACCGACGTCTTGGGCGACAAGACACCGCATGCCGGTTTCACGGCGTACGTGGACAACAGCGAGCTGAGGATCGTCGGCAAGGTGGGCCGCGGAAAGACCGGCAGCAGAGTTCGCTACTGGCCAGATGACCAGATCTTCCTGGCAGACGCCGCATTCAGCTATGACGAGCTAGCCTCACGGGCCCGCCAGACGTCCTACCTCATCCCGGGTCTGACACTCGTTATCCGTGACGAGCGTGGTGTGCCCGGCACGCCGGGCGAAGACGGACCCTTTGAGGAGACCTTCCTGCATGAGGGAGGCATCAGCGAGTTCGCCGAGTTCCTGGCTATCGACCCGCCCCTGACCGACGTGTGGCGTCTGCAGGGTTCGGGAACATTCCATGAGAACGTGCCGGTGCTCGACGACCGCGGCCGGATGACGCCCACCGACCTCGAGCGCGAGTGCCATGTTGACGTTGCACTGAGGTGGGGTACCGGCTACGAGACCAGGACCCTGTCATTCGTCAACATCATCGCCACTCACAAGGGTGGCACCCATATGGCAGGCTTCGAGCAGGCGATGCTCAGGGTCCTCCGCAAGCAGCTGGAGGTCAACGCCCGCCGGCTCAAGGTCGGGTCGGACAAGGTCGAGAAGGAGGACGTGTTGGCCGGCCTCACGGCGGTGGTCACGGTCCGACTCGCAGAGCCCCAGTTCGAGGGGCAGACCAAGGAGGTGCTGGGGACCTCGGCGGTACGCGCCATCGTGGCCAAGGTCATAGACAAAGAGCTCACCGCCATGCTGACCGCTACCAGGCGGGGTGGGAAGGCCCAGGCCTCGATGCTTCTGGAAAAAGTAGTTGCCGAGATGAAGTCGCGGATCAGCGCACGGCAGCACAAGGAGACCCAACGGCGCAAGAACGCGCTGGAGACCTCCTCCCTGCCGGCCAAGCTGGCCGACTGCCGAAGCGGCGATATCGAGCGGACGGAGCTCTTCATCGTCGAGGGTGACAGCGCCCTCGGAACCGCAAAGCTGGCCAGGTCCTCGGACCACCAGGCGCTCCTGCCGATTCGGGGCAAGATCCTGAACGTCCAGAAGGCGTCGCTGGCCGACATGCTCAAGAACGCGGAGTGTGCGGCGATCCTTCAGGTCATCGGCGCCGGCTCGGGCCGCTCGTTCGACCTGAGTGCCGCGCGGTACGGGAAAGTCATCATCATGACTGACGCGGACGTCGACGGAGCGCACATCCGCACCCTGCTCCTGACGCTGTTCTTTCGTTACATGCGGCCCCTGGTCGAGGCGGGACGGGTCTTTGCCGCGGTCCCCCCTTTGCATCGCATCGAGGTGATCAACCCTGGCAGCAGGAAGAACGACCTCCTTTACACCTACAGCGAGCCCGAGATGCGTCGGGTGTTGTCCACGCTGGAGAAGAAGGGCCGCAAGGTCAAACAGCCGCTCCAGCGGTATAAGGGCCTGGGCGAGATGGATGCCGACCAGCTGGCCGAGACGACGATGGATCCTCGCCATCGGATGCTGCGTCGGGTGACCCTCAAGGACGCCGAGAACGCAGAGGTTGTGTTCGACCTGCTGATGGGTCACGATGTCGCGCCGCGCAAGGACTTCATTATCGAGTCCGCGGCAGCGCTGGACCGCCAGCGCATCGACGCCTGAAAATCGCTGGGTGGGCCTTTGGCCTCGGAGGTCTGGGAATATGAGGGACGGGGGTGGACACTTCTCCCATGTGCTTCACCAGTGATCAGCACCCGCCCGAGCCACCCAAGACCAGCGAGGTGGGCGACCACGGACCACTCGTGCTGACAGCAGGCGATGGCAACCGCTTTTCGGCCTTCGAGGCGGTGCCGGTGACCCCTCGCGGCGCGAGCCTCGTGCTGCTCCCGGACATCCGGGGGATGCACGCCTTCTATACCGACCTTGCCCTGTGTTTCGCCAGTGCCGGGATCGACACCGTTGCCCTGGATCCCTACGGGCGAAGTGCGGGGCTCTCCGGGCGTGATGACGACTTCGAGTACATTCCCCACGCCAGGAAGCTGACCCCCGCGGAAGTACTGGCCGACGCCCAGGCGGCGGCAGCGCGTCTGCGCGAGCGAAGCGACGATCCTGTATTCACCCTGGGCTTCTGCATGTTTGGCGGTCATTCCTGGCGGTTGGCCGCTACCGACCTGCACCCGGCCGGCTCGATCGGATTCTACGGCCGCCCGTCCACGGTCGAGGATGTCGTTGGTGACCTTGCGTCTCCGCTGCTGATCCTCGCGGCCGGTGCTGACAAGGCCACTTCCGGTGCGGAGAATGCGGAGTTCGTCCGCTCTCTGAAGGAGGCTGGCAAGGTGCACGACTACGTTGTTTACGAGGGGGCGCCACATTCGTTCTTCGACCGTGGCTTCGAGCAGTGGCAGGCCGAGTGCGCGGACTCCTGGGTGCAGATTCTCGGTTTCATCGACCGAAATCGCTGACTACCCCATCAACCGAGATCGCTGACCAATGACCATTGCCAGACTGGCACGGGGTCCTTGCCGCAGGACGCTGCCAGGTCCTCCCCACGTCGACTACGCACAGCCTCAACATCCCAGTGGCGACCATCGACGTGGCTTACCCGACACTGCCAGGCGTCCTCCCGATCTGCTCGCCGGCTTGCGGTCGTCGAGAGCGCCAGCAGGCTGGCTTCCTGGATCTGCTGTCGCACCATGGACTCCGCTGCCTGTCCCGCCGCGGGCAGGTGGCTGCGTCCCCGGTCGTTCACCTCTCCCAGGAGCGCGGTCGGAAGCTCCCCGACCGCCGCGGCATCGATCACGGCGACGGCTGAGGCACCGCTGAGCCGGCCGAAGGTCTGGCCGGCTGGCAGCAGCACCCCGGTCGGGGCGAACCGGTGGCCCCCGGTGTGCGAACATTCCCACACCTGGCCGGAACGTTGCGATGCGGCTTGAAAGGCGACCTCTCGACCACGTGCCGAGCAGCAGACGTCCCGTTTGGAGTTTGTGCAGATGAGCAGGACAGGCCCGGCCGAGCGCGCCGCCCCGGGCAGGGCGCCCTGGACGGCATCGATGTCACCCCTGGCAAGAGCCTGCATCTCCGGCTGGCCCAGTCGGGTCAGGCCGGCCGGGTCATTCACATCAGCCTCGAGCAGCCAGGGGCGAGACGCCAGCCCGCCGGCCAGATAGACCCTCCGTGTGTCGACCCTCTGCGCGTCGACCTTCCGGGCGCTGTGCTCGTGGAGGTCCGCATGACTGCCCGGGCGCCGGATCAGGATCAAGCGACCCCCGGCGTCCTTGCATCTCCGGTCGAGGCTCTGGCCAAGGCGGGGATCGAGGTGGGACTGTACTGCGGCCTGGGCACCCCAGGGACCGTTCTGCTCGAGCGCAACCCAGAACGTGGCGGTGGGGGCGGTGCCGAGTGCCGATACGCCGGCGATGTCCCAGATCACCGAACAGGCATCTGGTCTGCTGCGGCGAGGGCGCTCGACCGCAGCGTCGCTCACTCCTTGCCCGCCGGGAACTCGGGCGTTGTCTCCAGGTCCAGTGACAGCACCAGATCGTCGGTCGTTGCGTCCGGAAGAGCTGGTGCGGGTAGGTCCGTGGGCTCGGGTATCGGTCCTGCGATGGCACCGATCGCTGCGGCAGCCGGAAGGCCGGAGCCGTCGCGCTTCCCGGTGGCATCGGGCAGGTCCAGCGCAACCCCGTTGGCAGCAGCCGCCCTCGCGGGACTTCCGCCGGCCCACCCGAGGATCAGCGTGTCCTCTCCACGCAGGAAACGATGGCAGCGGACGCCACCGGTGGCACGACCCTTGGCCGGGTACTCGGCATACGGGGTGACCTTCAGTGATCCGGGCTCCGTGCCCGGCAGGGCGCTGGAGGACCCGCTGGAGGTGACCACGACGTTGGTTGTCGACGGATCGAGCGCCGTGAAGAACATGGCGCGTGCGCCGGCCGCGAGGTTGATGCCGGCCATCCCTCCCGCGCTCCGACCTTGAGGGCGCACAGAGGATGCCGGGAACCGCAGCAGCTGAGCGTCCGAGGTGATGAACACGAGGTCCTCATCACCGGTCCGTAGCTCGACCGCACCCACCACCTGGTCGCCGGGTCGCAGACTGATGATGTCCCAGTCATCCTTGTTGCCGGGGTAGTCGGTGGTCACTCGTTTGACCACGCCCTGGGCCGTTCCCAGCGCTAGTCCGGCGGAGTCCTGCGACAGCGACGTCAGGACCACCGGCTGCTCATCCTTGGGCAGATCGACGAAGGCTGCCAGCGGTGCGCCGCCAGACAGCGACGGGGTGCCGTTGGTCGGCGGCAGGATGGGCAGGTCCAGCGCGGCGAGCCGGATCATCCGCCCCCGCGACGTGACGAGAGCGACGTTGCCCCTGATGGTGGTCTGGACTGCGGCCGTCACAACGTCGTGCTTGTGCCGGGCGCCCTGCGTGGGTAAGGCCTCCACATTGGTGGTGCGTGCCATCAGGCCTGTGGAGGACAGCAGAACCCAGCAGGGGTCGTCTGTCAGCTCGAGGGGCGTCGCGGCAGTGACCGGGCTCCCGGCGGACTCCAGCAGCACCGTGCGACGCGGCGTCCCATGTGCTTTGGCGACTTCGGCGAGCTCATTCGACACCGTCTTCTGGAGCAGCTTCTCGTCGCCGAGGATCGCACGCAACGCCTCGATCTGACGTTCCAGCTCGGCCTTCTCGCTTTCGAGCTCGACCTTGGAGAACTTCGTCAGCCGGCGCAGCTGAAGGTCGAGGATGTACGTGGCCTGCGGGTCCGAGAGGTCGAAGACGTCCATGAGCCGGGCCTTGGCGATCGCCGCGTCATCGGAGGCCCGGATGACCTGGATGACCTCGTCGATATCCAGGATCGCGATGAGCAGGCCCTCGACGAGGTGCAGCCGCTCCTCGCGTTTGCGCAGGCGGTAGGTGCTGCGCCGGCGCACCACGTCGAGGCGGAAGTCGACGTAGACCCTCAGCAGGTCCTTCAGACCGAGCGTGCGCGGCTGGCCGTCGACGAGCGCAACGTTGTTGATCCCGAAGTTCTCCTCCATCGGCGTCATCTTGAAGAGCTGTTCCAGCACCGCCTGGGGGTGAAAACCGCCCTTGATCTCGATGACCAGCTGTAAGCCGTGCTTGCGGTCGGTCAGGTCCTTGACGTCGCTGATGCCCTGAAGCTTCTTGGACTGGACGAGATCCTTGATCTTCTCGATGACCTTCTCGGGTCCGACCAGGTAGGGCAGCTCCGTGACGACGATGCCCAGCTTTCGCGGGGTCACGTGCTCGATCCGCGTCGTCGCCCGGGTGCGAAAAGACCCACGCCCGCCAAGGTACGCGTCGCGGATCCCCTCCAGCCCGACGATCTTCCCTCCGCACGGGAGGTCGGGGCCCGGGACGAACTTCATCAGGTCATCCAGCGAGCACTGCGGGTTGGCCATCAGGTGACGAGCCGCGCCGATGATCTCCACGAGGTTGTGTGGAGCCATGTTCGTGGCCATGCCGACCGCGATACCGCTGGCACCGTTCACGAGCAGGTTGGGGAAGGCAGCGGGCATCACGCCCGGCTGCATGAGCTGGTCGTCGTAGTTGGGAACGAAGTCAACGGTCTCCTCGTCGAGACTGTCAGTCATCAGCATCGCGGCTGCAGCGAGCCGGGCCTCTGTGTAGCGGGCAGCGGCGGGCCCGTCATCCAGCGAGCCGAAGTTTCCGTGACCGTCCACCAGCGGCATGCGCATCGTGAAGGGCTGGGACATGCGCACCAGCGCGTCATAGATGGAGCCGTCACCGTGGGGGTGGTACTTGCCCATGACCTCGCCGACCACCCGGCTGCTCTTCACGTGTCCACGCTCTGGGCGGAGCCCGAGCTCGTTCATGCCGAACAGGATCCGTCGTTGCACCGGCTTGAGCCCATCGCGGGCGTCGGGCAGGGCACGAGAGTAGATCACCGAGTAGGCGTACTCCAGGAAAGCCCCCTGCATCTCCTCCTCGACGTCGATGTCGACGATCCGCTCGGTGAAGTCTGCCTCCGGCGGTGGGGTGGATGACGTTCGGCGGGCCATGCTCGGGGGGTCTCCTTGGGTCAGTGCTGCGGATCAGGTACGGGGCATCCGCGATCTATAACAGTATCTTCGCCCTTGGCCGCACCGGGTCTGCGCCCGACTCGCCGGTGCCCCGGTCAGACGAGGTCGCCCATGAGCGGGTCGGCAAGGGCGAGTACCGCCTCACGCGCGTCCTGCGGCGAACGGGCAGCGCGTGCGGCTGCTGCCATGGCCGTGCACGTGCGCAGGTCATGTATCCGCAGTGCCGCCCGAACGGCGGGCACCCGGGTGGGAGCCATCGACAGACTGCTGACCCCCAGCCCGGTGAGGACCAGCGCGAGCAGTGGGTCGGCAGCGGCTTCGCCACAGACGCCAATGTGCTTTCCGGTATCGCGGCCGCCATCGCAGGTTGCGGCGATGAGGTCCAGCACGGCAGGCTGCCATGGGTCCAGCAGGGTGGCCAGCTCGCCCTGGGTCCGGTCGGCGGCCAGCGTGTACTGGGCGAGGTCGTTGGTGCCGATGCTGGCGAAGTTGACCTCGGCGAGGATGTGACGCGAACGCAGGGCCGCGGCGGGGACCTCGATCATCACCCCGACCACTGGTAGACCATGCTCAAGCACCCGTCGGGCAAACCACGCGGCCTCCTCGGCCGTGGCCACCATCGGTGCCATCACGCGTACGTCAGCGCCGGTGGAGCCGGCAGCCGTGCCCAGTGCGGTGAGCTGGGTGTTCAGCAGCTCTGGTCGCTCAGCCGAGAGCCGCAGACCGCGTCTGCCCAGCGCCGGGTTGTCCTCCGGACCGAGGTCGGCGAACGCCAGGGGCTTGTCGGCTCCGGCATCGAGGGTCCGCACGACCACGCGCCGTGATCCGAAGGCCTCGAACACCCGGGTATAGACAGCGACCTGCTCTTCCAGCGACGGCGCAGTCTGGCGATCGAGGAAGAGGAACTCGGTCCGGAACAGGCCCACGCCTTCGACGTCGAGCGGGCCTGCGCGCTCTGCATCCTCGGCAGTGCCGATGTTGGCCAGCAGGGCGACCGGGTGGCCGTCGCTGGTCGCGCCAGGACCGGAGGCGGCCCCCAGGGCGTTGGCCCTGCGCTCGCTTCGCCGGACCAGGTCGGCCTGGGTGGCGGGATCCGGGTCGACGAACACCTCACCGGTGGAACCGTCGACGGCGAGCAGAGTGCCCACAGCGATGGCGACCGCACGGGGTAGCTGCACGACCGCGGGAATGCCCATCTGCGCCGCCAGTATCGCGGTATGGCTGGTGGGGCCTCCCGACTCGGTGACGATGGCCAGCACCATGTCCCGTTGCAGACTGGCAGTCTCCGCCGGGGCAAGGTCCTGGGCCACGATGACGCACGGTTCGGTGAGCCGCGGGACAACCGGGTCCTGCACCCCGAGCAGCCTGGCCACGGCGCGATCCCGCACATCGCGCAGATCCGTCACGCGTTCGGCGAGGTAGCCCCCGGCGGCGCTGAACATGTCGCAGTACTCCTCGACCGCCGCATCCACTGCCGTGGCGGGGCCGCTTCCACCGCTCAGGTGCTTGTCCGCCACGGTAGCCAGACCGGGGTCACGCGCCATCATCGCGGTGGCGGCCAGGATCTGCTGCGCCGTTGGGTCGGCGCTGCCGGCGAGGTCATCCAGAGTCCCGGCAACCGACTCGAGGACGCTGCGGATCAGCTGGCCGGCAGCGACGGGATCCGTCGTTGCAGGCTCATGCTCGGGTGGCCGGACGGGTGGTCGGACCTGCACCACCGGTCCGACGGCGATGCCGGGGGAGACCCCGATCCCGTGACGAGTCTCGATCGCCGACATCGAGCTCACTCCTGCGCGTCGAGGTCGCGAGAGAGCAGGGCGACCAGCTCGTCCAGGGCTGCCTCCGCACCGTCACCATCTGCTGTCAGCAGAACCTCCTCGCCGTGCTTGGCACCCAGGGCCATGACACCGAGGATGCTGCGGGCATCCACCGGTTCCTCGCCCGCCTTGCTGATCTGGATGGGAAGTCCCGTCGCGGTCGCCGCCTGGACGAACATCGCGGCGGGTCGGGCATGCAGGCCCACCGCTGAGGCGATGGTGACGGTGCGCTCTGACTGTGACATGAGGATTCCTTCGTCGTGAGTCGGCCTAGCAGGTTTGACGGGTTGTCTGGCAGAGGCCAGGGTCAGTTGCCCGAGCCTAGTCAGGACACGACCAGCTCGGCGAGTCCACCGGCGTCGAGCTCGGTCTTGACCGGACCGGGGCCGGAGGCCTTCAGCGCGATAACCGCCGCTGCGGTGATCACCGTGCCGATCGCAATGGCCAGCACGTAGAGCAGGGGGTTGCCGATCAGTGGCGTCACCCAGATGCCACCATGCGGTGCCCGAAGGGTGCTCCCGAAGAGCATCACCAGGCCACCGGTGATACCGGATCCGAGCATGCACGAGGGGATGACTCGCAGCGGGTCGGCAGCGGCGAACGGGATGGCGCCTTCGGTGATGAAGGAGGCGCCCAGCAGCCAGGCGGCCTGCCCGTTCTCCCGTTCGGCCTCGCTGAACAGCCGCCGTCGGATGGTCGTTGCCAGGGCCAGGCCCAACGGTGGCGTCATGCCGGCTGCCATCACCGCGGCCATGATCTGGAGGTTTGTGCCTGTGGTCGCAACAGCAGCCGCGGCCAGACCGGTCGTGGCAAACGTGTACGCGACCTTGTTGACGGGTCCACCCATGTCGAAGGCCATCATCAGGCCGAGAATGACGCCCAGCAGGATGAGGTTCGAACCGGTAAGGCCGTTGAGCCACGAGGCCAGACCATCGGACAGCGCCTTGAGCGGCCGGCCAAGGACCACAATGATGAGAGCGCCGGTGATGAAGACCGACGTCAGCGGGATGACGACGACCGGCATGACGCCGCGGATACCCTTGGGAACTTTCCAGCGGCTGATCCACAGGGCGACGAAACCGCCGACGAAGCCCGTGACGATGCCGCCGAGGAAGCCGGCCCCGATCGTCGCGGCGATGAAGCCGCCGACGATGCCCGGGGCCAGGCCGGGGCGGTCCGCGATCGCAAAGGCGATGAACCCCGACAGGATCGGCACCAGGAAGCTGAAGGAGGCCGCTCCGACGAGGAACAGGAGTGCCGCCCAGTGCATCCCGTCGGCAGGGTTGAAGTCGGTGACGATGTTGACGATGTGCGTGGGATTCGGATCGGGCGGCCCGGTCAGAGAGTACAGCTTGGTGACGACGATCGCGCCGTCCTTGCCGCCAGCAAGCTGAGCCACCATGAAGCCGAGCGCGATGAGGATGCCGCCGGCTGCGACGAACGGGATCATGTAGCTCACGCCGGTCATCAGCCACTGGCGGATGCGATTTCCCACAGAGGCCTGCTGGTCGACTTTCGTGGTGAGGCCGCCAGAGGCTGGTGCGGGCGAACCGGCATGTGCCGCAGCGGGATTCGCTGCGCGCTCCTCCGCGGCGGCGACGGCCTGCGCGATGAGTCCGGGACCATCCGAGATGGCCTTCTTGACGTCCGCCTCGACGAGTGGCTTGCCGGCGAACCGGGCTCGCTCCCGGACCGGGACGCCCACGGCGAAGATCACGGCGTCGGCGGCGGCGATGGTCTCGGGGCTCAGGGGATCGAAGCCGGCGGACCCCTGGGTCTCGACCTCAATCGTGTGGCCGGCTGCCCGGGCGGCCTGTTCGAGTCCCTCGGCTGCCATGTACGTGTGGGCGATGCCGGTGGGGCAGGATGTCACGCCGACGAACTTCATGGGTTCACAACCTCTCGGGTCACGACGTCGACCACGGTGGTCGCGTCAGGTGCGTTCATCAGGGACTCACGGAACTCGGCCCGCATGAGGCGGCGGGCCAGCGCGGCGAGGATCTTGAGGTGGTCATCGCCGCCGCCTTCGGGGGCTGCGATCAGGAAGATGAGCGTGGCGGGGCCATCCTCGGCGCCCCAGTCGATACCTTTTGGCGCACGGCCGAAGGCCAGCGTCGGTTCGGTGACATGGGCGCTGCGCGCGTGGGGTATGCCGATGCCGCCCGGGAGCCCGGTGGGCATCTGCTCCTCGCGCTTGCGGACGTCGTCGAGGAAGCCGTCCAGGTCGGTGACCCTTCCCTCGTCGGCCAGGGCCTGGGCGAGGACGCGGGTGGCCGCGTGGCGGTCGGGTGAGTCGAGGTTCAGGACCACGAGGTTCTCGGTAATGAGTGACATGGGATTCCTTATGGGTGAGGGGAGGTCAGTTCTTCAGGTCGAGCGCCAGATCGGGTTCAGTCGTGAGTGAGACAGGTATTCCGGCCACATCGGCAGGGGTCGGCATGCGGCTGCCCGGGAGGCTGACCGCGGCAGCACCCCAGGTGACCCCGGTGCAGAGTGCCTCCACTGCGGTGGACCCGCTGCCCGTCGCAAAGAGATACCCCGCAAGAAGGGCGTCACCAGCACCGACGGTCGACAGCGGCGATGAGACGGGTGCTACCGCGTGGGCGACCACTGAGGGCGATACCAGCAGGGCTCCGTGGCCGCCAAGGCTGACCACCACCGTGCCCACGTCATGGGCGACGAGGTCGCTGCCTGCGTGGAGTACGTCGCCCAGAGTGTTCAGCGACCGGCCGACGAGCTCCTCGAGCTCCTCGAGGTTGGGCTTGATCAGGTCTGGTCCAGCCGCGACCGCGAGTCGCAGCGGCGGCCCCGACGCATCGATCGCGACATTCACGCCGGCGACCCGGGCGCGACGCACCAGGCCGGCATACAGGTCGTCATCGACTCCTGGCGGGAGGCTGCCTGAAGCCACGAGCCAGCTGGGCCGCTCCGCCATGGTGTCGGCTGCGCCGGCAAGGAGGGCCTCGAGCTCGGAGCTGGTCAGCAGCGGGCCTGGCTCATTGATCTTGGTGGTGGTCCCGTCGGGCTCCACGAGGGCGACGTTGGCGCGGGTCGAGCCGCCGATCGGAACGATGGCGATCGGGATGCCCGCCTCCTCGAGGAGCTCGGCCAGCAGATGTCCCTGTGGGCCGCCCGCGGGCAGGACGGCCAGCGTGCGCGCCTTGTGGGCGGTCAGCGCCCGGGAGATGTTCACGCCTTTGCCACCCGGATCGATCCGGCTACTGGTGGCGCGGTGCACCTCGCCGCGCTGAAGGTCTGTGATGGACACCGTGCGGTCGACGCTCGGGTTCGGGGTCAGGGTGACGATCATGCGAGCACCACCTCGGGCCCGAGTGCCTCGATCTCCGCGGCGGTCTCTGGGTCCAGCCCGTCGTCGGTGATGATCGCTGCGATGTCGGACAGGTCGGCAAAGCGCGAGAAGTGGTCGACGCCGATCTTCGTGTGATCCGCCAGCACGACGCTGCGGCGAGCGGCGGTGATCATGGCGCGCTTGGCTGCGGCCTCGGACTGGTCCGGGGTGGTCAGGCCACGCTCTGGTGACAGGCCGTTGGTGCCGATGAAGGCGACATCGACGAATACGTCTTGGAGGGCGTGCGTGAGCCACGTGCCCACGGCGGCCAGGGTTCGGCCTCGTACGCGGCCACCGAGCAGGTAGAGGGAGAGGTTCGGATGCTGGGCGACCACCGTGGCGACCGTCAGGGAGTTGGTGACGATCGTCAGCTCGTGGTCGCGGGGGAGCAGCTCAGCCAGCCTCATGGTGGTGGTGCCGGCATCGATGAGGACGGTGCCCTCTTCGGGCAGGTGTGATGTGGCGGCCTTGGCGATGCGCTCCTTCTCGGCGACGAAGCGCTCGGCGCGGGTCTCGATGCCGGGCTCGAAGCCCAGGCGTTCAACCGGAATTGCGCCGCCGTGGACCCGGCGCAGGACGCCGTACCGCTCGAGGATCGTCAGATCCCGGCGAACCGTCTCCGGGGTGACATCGAGCGCTTCGGCAAGAGCGTTGACCTCGACCCTTCCCGCGGCACGGGCACCGTCCAGGATGTGCTGCTGACGTTCCTCTGCATACATCTGGTCTCCCGCGTGAGATCGGTTATTGAGATATTTATAGTCCTCGCGGGCGACGATGTAAAGAGATTCAGAGAAAAAACAACAGAAACAGATGTCCGGATGAGTCCGACCCTGACCGTTCAGTCGAGTGTATGGCGTCCGAAGCGGCCATAGTGCGCCACCTGGTCGAGTCCGCGGAGGCCACGACTGAGGCTCGCACTGCGCGGATGCGGCATCGGATAGCCCATCGAGACGACGCCGACCAGGTTGCGGTCATGAGGGATGTCGAAGGCCTCGAGCACGTCTTGATGCGCCTCGGGAGGTGTGCCGAAGAAGCAGGCGCCCAAACCCTGGTCGACGGCGGTCAGCAAGATCAGCAGTGCGGCCATCCCCGTGTCGATGTCCCAGTAGGGAACCGGCCAGCGTGCCTCGTCCATGTCCTCCCAGCCCTTGTCCGGCTCGGCGTAGCGGCGCAGGTAGGTGCCGGGATCGGACAGGCAGATGATCAGCGCGGGGGCGCTCCTGATACCCGTGAGCCACTCGTCCGGCTCATCGTCGGGGTCTGTGGTGGCCGACCAGTAGACCTCTCGTTCCTCAGGCCTGGTGAGCACGACGAAGTCCCACCCCTGGCTGAACCCTGCGCTCGGGGCCCGGATCGCATTGCGCAGTGCGGTGTTGAGGACCTCATCCGGCACCGGACGGTCGGGGTCATAGCGCCGAACCATGTGGCGCCGGCGAATGACGTCTGAGAACTCCACGGCATCACTGTTTCATGAGCAGGCGGTCAGGCAGGGGCAGTGCACAGAGGTCAGTCCTTGAGCCCGGGGAAGTCGGACTCCCAGAACTCCAGACTGCTCGCCCTGCCTGAGGCGCTGTCGCCGGCCCCGGCTCCGTGCACCTCTTGCTCCCGGCCCCGCAGCTCGACCCGGCGAATCTTGCCCGAGATGGTCTTGGGCAGCTCCGCGAACTCGATACGACGAACCCGTTTGTAGGCAGCCAGGTTCGTGCGTGCATAGGCCAGGATCGACTCGGCGGTCTCCGCGGTCGGTGTGTAGCCAGGCGCCAGAACGACATAGGCCTTCGGCACGGAAAGGCGGGTCGGGTCAGGCGAGGGGACTACCGCGGCTTCGGCGACGCCGGGGTGTTCGATCAGCACCGACTCCAGCTCGAACGGGCTGATCCGGTAGTCCGAGGCCTTGAACACGTCATCGGCCCGTCCCACGTAGGTGATGTAGCCGAGCGCATCGCGGGAGGCCACGTCCCCGGTGTGATAGGCGCCGTCGCGCATCGACTCGGCAGTCTTCTCCGGGTCCCCGTGGTAGCCGGCCATCAGCCCCACCGGGCGGCCCCCGGTCCCGGTCAGGCGCAGGCAGAGCTCGCCCTCGGCGCCGTCACCGGTCCGTTCCTCGCCGGTTGCCGCGTCCAGCAGGATCACGTCATACCCGGGCAGGATTCGTCCCATCGAGCCGGGCACGACCTCCTGGCCGGGACTGTTGCCGACCTGCGCGGTGGTCTCGGTCTGGCCGAACCCATCCCTGATCACGATCCCCAGCCCATCCTGGACCTGCTGGATCACCTCGGGGTTGAGCGGTTCCCCGGCCCCGACCATCTCGCGAAGGACCAGTCGGTCACGCAAAGGTGCCAGGTCCTGCTGGATCAACATGCGGTAGACGGTCGGCGGGGCGCAGAACGTGGTGACCGACTCCTGCACCATGGTCTCCAGCAGGGCCGCGGCGTCGAAGCGTGGCTGGTTCACGACCAGGATCGTGGCCTCGGCATTCCAGGGAGCAAAGAACGACGACCAGGCGTGCTTGGCCCACCCCGGCGAGGAGATGTTGAGGTGGACGTCCCCGGGCTGCAGGCCAATCCAGTACATCGTGGACAGATGCCCGACCGGATAAGACAGATGCGTGTGCTTTACCAGCTTGGGCTGGGCGGTGGTGCCAGAGGTGAAGTAGAGCAGCAGGGCATCGTCGCCTCCAGCCGCCTCCGAGGGTACGAACGGGCTTGCCGGCGAGTGCGTGGCTGCGGAATGTGACTCGCTGTACATCGTCCAGCCCGGGACGGCGTCGCCGATGGCGATGCGCGTGTAGCTCCCGTCCACGTCGTCGAACTTGCCCGCGTCGCCCGACGCGGCGACGACATGGCCGACCCCACCACGCGTGATCCGGTCGTCCAGGTCGGCAGAGGTCAGCAACGTCGTCGCCGGGATCACCACGACGCCGAGCTTGATGCAGGCGAGCAGGGTTTCCCACAGCTCCACCTGGTTTCCCAGCATGAGCAGAAGCCGGTCACCCTTGACCGCCCCGATGGATGAGAGCCAGGACGCCACCTGCGAGGAACGGGCGGACATCTCCGCATACGTCACCGAATGGCCGGTCCCGTCGGCCTCGACGATCTTGAGAGCGGCGCGCGGTCCGGTCACGGCGTCTGCTGCCACCTGGTCGAACCAGTCCAGGGCCCAGTTGAAGTCTGCGGACCGTGGGGGGTCGTAGCCGGCCACCGCACGGGCGTAGTCCGTCCGCGTCGAAAGCAGGAAGTCACGGGCACTACGGAACCTCGTGTATGCGTCAGCCATGGCATGACCTTAGTCACATATCGTGAACTCTGCTGTTCGGCACCGTTTGGGCCGGAACCGCCCGGATCTGACATTCTGAAGACATGACAGACACGGGCGTTCGCCCTGATGCCTACCCAACGTGGTGGGAAGCCGACGTCGTCCTCCGGGACGGCGGCGTGGCCCATGTGCGTCCGATCGTGCCGAACGACGCCGACCGGGTCCGCCGCTTCCACGCGGGACAGTCGGCCGAGTCCATCTACCTGCGCTTCTTCGCTCCCCTGAAGACCCTGAGCGACAAAGATGTAACCCGGTTCACGCAGGTCGACTATGACTGGCGTGTGGCCCTGGTGGCCACGGTGGGCGGGGAGATCATCGGAATCGCACGCTTCGACAGGCTCGACCAGACGACCGCCGAGGTCGCTTTCCACATCTCCGACGCCCATCAGGGCAGGGGGGTGGGGTCGGTGTTGCTCGAGCATCTGGCCGCGATCGGCCAGGAGCGCGGGGTGACCAAGTTCGTGGCCGACGTGCTGCCACAGAATCGCAAGATGATCCAGGTCTTCACCGAGGCCGGGTATGAGGTCAACTACCACTTCGATGACGGCGTGATAGCCGTCGCTTTCACGATCGAGCCGACCGAGCAGTCCCAGGCGGTCCGGATGGCCCGTGAGCACCGTGCTGAAGCCCTGAGCGTGCGTTCGGCGCTCTTCCCCGAGTCGATCGCCGTGATCGGTGCCAGCCGCCGGGTCGACTCGATCGGCCATCAGCTGTTGACCAACATTCGCGCCGGTGGTTACCGGGGCAGGGTTCATGCCGTCAACATCCAGGCGCGTCACGTACAGGGGCTGGAGGCGCACTCCCGGGTCAGCGAGATCCCTGACCACATTGACCTCGCTGTCGTCGCGGTCCCGGCGGACTCCGTGCAGCTGGTGGTTCAGGACTGTGCCACGGCAGGTGTCAAGACCCTGCTCGTGGTCTCCGCGGGTTTCGCCGAGTCCGGACCGGCAGGGGAGAAGCGTCAGCATGAGCTGTTGCGGATGGCGCGCAGCAGTGGCATGCGGGTCATCGGTCCCAACTCTTTCGGCGTGATCAACTCCGACCCCGACGTCCGGCTGAACGCCACGCTGGCGCCTGAGCTGCCACCTGCCGGGACCCTGGGGCTGGTTGCCCAGAGCGGAGCACTGGGTATCGCGGTCCTGGCCCTGGCTGCCCGGCGCAACCTCGGTATCTCGGTCTTCGCCTCGGCCGGGAACCGTGTCGACGTCTCCGGCAACGACTTCATGCAGTACTGGATCGATGATGACGACACCCACGCTGTGGGCCTGTACCTGGAGTCGGTGGGCAACCCGCGCAAGTTCTCGAGGATCGCGAGGCAGCTCGCCCTGCGAAAGCCCGTGATCGTGGTCAAGTCGGGGATCAGCTCGTATGGCGTTCCGCCTGGTCACCGGGTGCGTCCCAGCAAGGTGCCGCCGGCCGCTTTCGACGCGATGCTGCGGCAGGCCGGGGTGATCCGCGTGGAGAACGTCCACCAGCTCTTCGACGTGGCACAGCTCGTCGTCCACCAGCCACTGCCACAAGGCGCCCGGGTCGCCATCGTGGGCAACTCGGATGCGCTCGGTGCCCTCACCGCCCAGGCGTGCGTCAGCTGGGGGCTCGAGGTCACCCATGGTCCGGTCTCGTTGCCGGCAGAGGCCAACGCCTCGGATTTCTCCAAGGTTCTCGACGCGGCCTTTGCAGATGATCGCGTCGACAGTGTCCTGACCTGCTTCATCCCCCCCTTGGTCACCAGCGGCGAGGCCGTCGCCCGTGCGGTGGTCGAGTCTGCCGGCAAGTCCGAAAAGCCGTGTGCGGCAACCTTCCTCGGCATGGTGGGGGTCACCGAGGCGCTGTCCGGCGACAGGCGCACAGAGGACGACGACGCCGGCGCCGATCGGAAGGACCGAGCGCCTCGACGGGCGGTTCCCGCCTACGCAATGCCTGAGGATGCCGTCCGCGCACTGACGGCGGCCACCCGGTATGGACAGTGGCGGGCTCGTGAACGCGGGGAGCTTGTCGAACCATCTGGCGTCAACGCCGCCGCCGCCGAACGCCTCGTTGAGCGCGTCCTGGCCGATTCCCCGGCGGGTCGGCCCCTGACGCCGGTCGAGGCTGAGACTCTGCTGGCGGCATACGGCGTCACGCTCTGGCCGACGATAGCCGCCTCGACGGCAGATGAGGCGGTCGCCGCGGCGGAGCTGCTTGGCTACCCGGTGGTGGTCAAGTCGGTCTCGCCGATCGTTCGGCACCAGCCTGGCCAGTCCGCCATGCATGTCGACCTTCAGACCGAGGCATCCGTGCGGGAGTCCTTCCAGGCGCTATCGGTGCGGCTGTCGCCACTGGAGGCCGACAAGTTCGTGGTGCAGAAGATGGCAACGCCGGGGGTCGCCTGCGTCATCCGCACGTCGGAGGACCCCGTGTTCGGGCCCGTGGTTACTTTCAGCATCGCCGGGCCGCCCACCGACCTGCTCGACGACATCGGGTACCGCATCCCGCCGCTGACGGACATCGATGTCGCCGACCTCATCTCATCGGTCAAGGCCTCACCCCTGCTCGAGGGCTACCGCGGCGCAGCGGTGGTGGATCGCGGCGCCCTGGCTGACCTCATCGCGCGGGTCTCTGTGCTGGCCGACCGACAGCCTGATGTGGCTACCCTGGAGATCAACCCGGTCATCGCGCACCCAGGCGGTGTCGACGTGCTCGGCGTTGAGATTGTGGTGTCCCCCTCAACGAAGCGGACAGACGCCGAACGGCGGGCCATGACCTAGCATCGGGGCACGATGGGTGCCGCACGGCGCCTGCTCGGCAGGCTGCCTGGATTGGGAGGCTGCCTGGATTGGGAGGCTGCCTGGATTGGCAGGAAAGGCCCCGCACAGTGCGACGCCGGGGGAGTCATGGGCGAAGATGGGTCTCATGGGTGACATGGCCGAACAGATCACGACGCAGAGGCGTCCGCTTCCGAGCTCACTGACCAAGGACATCGAGGCCGCCGGATACTATCCGGCGCTGGTCGCCGATGTGGTCGAGTCGGCGATCGCCGGTGGCGAGGTCGTCTCGCACCTGGTGCACCAGGAGACGACCTTCGACCACGACACGGTGCGACGTCACATCACCGTGCTGGCACTGACGGCGACCCGGCTCGTCGTCGCGCACGCCGATGACCACGTGCCAGAGGACGACCATGGTGAGCCCGACGATGCTGACCCCCAGTCGACCGCGACCGCCACGGCAACGTCCGAGTGCGTTCCCCTGAGCGCCGTGCGAGGCGTCATGCTCACCCATGTGGTGGCGTCTCCGGCCACCTATGTGCCCGGATCTCTGGGACGAGAGCTCACGCTCACCCTCGGCTGGGGTGCGGTCAGCAGGGTCGACATGATCCCCGCGTCGTGCGGCGACCCGAACTGCGAGGCCGACCATGGATACGAGGGCAGCGTGACCACCGATGACATCGGGCTGCGGATCAGCGCCGATGCCGACGGTGAGCCGGCACTGGCACAAGCACTGGCGTTCGCACGGACGCTGTCTGCCGCCATCGGAGGCTGAGGTCACCTCCGTGTTCGACCAGGGCATGATGCCTGCTTATGACGGCTCTGGCCTGGCCGGAGTCCTTCCGGCAGTGGTGCGGTCTCTGGGTCCTGCCGACTCCGAGCAGGAAGCTGGCCCCGGGCTGGACCTGCTGCCGGCGAGGCGCGCGGTGGTGGTGCTGGTGGATGGGCTGGGGTATGACCTGTTGCGCCAGCGGAGCGGGCACGCGCCGTTCCTACGGACTCTGTTGCCCACGGCGTCCCGGCTCAGCGCCGGCTTTCCCTCGACCACGGCAACGAGCATGGGAACGTTCGGGACGGGGCTGCCGCCAGGCTCTCACGGACTCGTCGGCTACGAGGTGCTGGTGCCTGGAGAGGACAGGTTGCTCAACGAGCTGTCCTGGGACCGCGGCCCCGAACCGCGCCTCTGGCAACCGAGCCAGACCGTGTTCGAACGCGCGGTCGCCGACGGACTGGCCGTCATCCGGATCGGCCCGGGGTTCTTCGACGGTTCCGGCCTGACCAACGCCGCGCTGCGCGGCGGGACCTTCACCGCGGCGCGTTCCCTTGACGACCGGGTGGACTCGGCACTGGCGGCTCTGCGGGCCAACAGGCGCGCCCTTGTCTACCTCTACTGGGGAGAGCTCGACAAGGTGGGACACGTTCATGGCTGCCGGTCCTGGGAGTGGGGCGACGAGCTGGAGCTGATCGACTCCGGCCTGTCTCGTCTGGTGGCCGGAGTGCCCTCGGATACCTCGGTGTATGTCACTGCCGACCACGGCATGGTCGATGCTCCCCACTCGCTGCGGATCGACCTTGCGCACGACGCTGAGCTGGCCGCGGGGGTCCGGCACGTGGGCGGTGAGCCACGATCGCTGCAGCTGTACTGCGAGGAGGGCTCCACCGGTGATGTGCTGACAACCTGGCGCGAGCGGGTGGGTGCCCGAGCCTGGGTGCTCAGCAGGGATGAGGCAGTAGCCCAGGGTCTGTTCGGGGCGGTCTTGGAGCATGTCATGCCCCGGATCGGTGAGGTCATCGTGGCGATGCGAGACAACTTCGCGATCGTGGACTCCCGGACTGCACGACCGGCACTGTTGGCGTTGTTGGGTCTTCACGGGTCACTGACCGAGGCGGAGATGGCGATCCCGCTCCTGCAGGTGCCTGCCAGGGACAGCTCAAGGGTCTAGGCGGCAATGCCGGAGGCACTGAACCCAGATGTCTGCTCGCGCCGTAGAGTTCTGCGTTATGGCTGAGCTTGTCTTCTTCTCCGGAACGATGGACTGCGGCAAATCCACCCTGGCACTCCAGATGGACCACAACCACGCAGTGCGGGGACGGTCAGGACTCATCTTCACCAAGCACGACCGCGCCGGAAAGGCCGTGCTGTCATCGCGCCTGGGCCTGGCTACAAGTGCCATAGAGGTGGCTGATGACCTGGACTTCTGGGACGTCATCGTCAGTCGGGCCACCCATGGCCGGCGGGTGGACTACCTGATCTGTGACGAGGCCCAGTTCTACACGCGGGCACAGGTCGAGCAGCTCGCCCGGATCGTGGACGAGATGCGTGTCGACGTCTACGCCTTCGGTATTACGGCCGACTTCAGGACAGCCTTGTTCCCCGGGTCCCAGCGAATGCTCGAGCTGGCCGACCGGGTCCAGGCGCTGCAGGTCGAGGCGCTCTGCTGGTGTGGCCACCGGGCCACCACCAACGCCCGTGTCCTGGACGGAGTGATGGTGGTCGAGGGGGAGCAGGTCGCGTTGGGCGACATCACCGCGGGCGAGCTCGGACGGGTGCAGTACGAGGTCTTGTGCCGTCGCCACTACATGCGCAGGATGACCTCGTATGCCGCACAGAATGCTGCGGTCTCACCCGAGGTTCTGCCGTTCGACCTGGACTTCTGCCCGATCCAGGCACCATCGGCCGATGGCTAGTGGTCGAGGTCAGGCTTTGAGCCGAACATGATCTCGTCCCACGCGGGGACGCTCGGTCGGCCGGCCTTGCGAGATGCCGGGCCAGCCCGATGCTTCGGCCGTGCTTTGGAACGGTCCAGGGGTGCCGGCTTCTCCGCCGGCTCGTGGGCCTTGGAGTCGTCGACCGCGAGGTCATCTTCGGCGAGATCGACGGCGGCGGGTTTGACAGGAGTCATCGCAGCCCCGATGTCATGACCGACATCCTCAAGTGGCAGCGAGAGGGGAGCCCTCTCGCTGTTGGGCACGATGGTGGTTGACGTGTCTTGCCCACCTGAAGCTCTGCGGGCGCCGGGTCTGCGGCGGGCGCGTGCCGTGCTGCGGCGGCGCATGGCGGTCATCAGGTCGAGGGGCTCGTCGCGCTGCTCGGCCTGGGCGGGCGGTCGAAGACCTCCTTCGGCCTCCACGTCATACACCGTCGTCTCCCGGGCTGACGACGGGCGCTGCTTAGGAGCGGGAATCGGCCCCTGGCTCTCCTGCACGTCTTCGCTGAGCCATCGAGCCTCGTCATCTCTTGCCGTAACAGCTCGGTCGGCAAGGTCGAAGCTCCATGACGCCTGGCGCTGATGCCCACCCGCGGCAAACGTGAGGACGACCGTCCAGGGGCCGCCATCTGTACGCCATGAGTCCCAGCCGGCGTCGGTCACCTCGACGTCTCGCGACCTGAGTCGTTCGGTCACCCTTGCCGAGAGGGTGGCGCCGCCGGACGCACCCGTGTGAGACCGCAGACGGGCTGCCTGTGCGAGGCTGGCCACATGCTCACGTTCGGCGAGGATCGGGCCGTCGAATCGATGGACCTTCTCGACCGACCAGCCTGCGCGGCGAGCTGCCTCATCGCTGGATGCCCCTGCCCGGATCAACGCCTGGACATCGCGCGGTCGAAGACCTCCGTCGACCTCCATCTGAAGCTGGCCCAGACGTGGGCGATCACGCTGGATCGCAGCCCGCAGCGCGTCGTCGACGAGCATCTGGTAACGCTCGCCCTCAGAGCCGCCGAGCAACAGATGCTCACCGTCCTCATGCACGCCGATCAGTTGCAGGTCTTGCATCGCCTTCTCCTGAGTCGCCCATTAACAACAGACTCTGCCATCTTCACGGCCCGGGCGTCCGGAGGCCACGCCGCACAGGTAGTTTTGGCGAATCCCGTGCTGCACGTCAATGTTGTCCCACCGTCTCAAGCGAACCGGAGAAGATGCCTGTGAGCTCACCCAAGGCCGGGTCCGACCTCAGCCCGATCGAGCCGTACGACGGAATCCTACTGCTGTCTTTTGGCGGGCCCGAGAAGCCAGAGGACGTCATGCCCTTCCTGCGCACGGTCACGGCAGGGCGCGGCATCCCCGACGAGCGTCTGACCGCGGTCGCCGAGCACTATCAGGCCTTCGGCGGCAAGAGCCCCATCAACGACCAGAACCGCCTGCTGCTTGCCGCTCTGCGCTCAGAGCTGGACCGGCGCGAGCTCCGGGTGCCGGTCCTGTGGGGGAACCGCAACTTCAGTCCCTTCCTCGTCGACACCCTGCGAGAGGCCCATGAGGCTGGTATGCGCCGGCTGGTCACCATCGTGACCAGCGCCTACACCTCCTACTCCTCGTGTCGTCAGTACCGTGAGGACCTCGCCGCCTCGGTGGCGACCCTCTCGGAGGAGGGCCGTGAGATCGAGGTCGACAAGGTGCGCCCTTACTTCAACCACCCCGGCTTCTCACGTGCCAATGCGCGCGAGGTGACCGAAGCGGTGAGGGGCCTCGGGCAGCGTCCCGACGACGAGGTTCGTCTGGTCTTTGTCACCCACTCGATCCCCGAGGCGATGGACGACACATCTGGGTCCGGCGACGGCGAGGGCAACGCCTACCGTCGCGAGCATCTGGTTCTGGCGGCTGCCATCACCGACGAGGTCAACGCGACGCTGGGTCGAGAGCTGGACCATGAGCTGGTCTACTGCTCCCGTTCGGGCTCGCCCAGCCAGCCCTGGCTCGAGCCGGATGTCAACGACGCCTTCCGGTCCCTGGTCGGTGCCGGCGTGAAGATCGTGGTCGTGGCACCCATTGGGTTCGTCTCAGACCACATGGAGGTCAGGTTCGACCTCGATACCGAAGCCGCTGAGACGGCGGCTGCCGAAGGTCTGGAGATGGTGCGGGTGCCCACCGTGGGCACCGACCCCGAGTTCGTGTCAGGTCTGGTCGACCTCGTTCTGGAGCGAGCTGCGCTGGCCCGTGGCGCGGCCTCGGTCGTCAGCCCTTCCTGGCCTGGTTATGAGGTGTCCCCGCCGGTGTGCCGGCCGGGTTGCTGCCCGAACCTCAGAGCGGCGAAGCCGGCTCTGTGCGGGTCCGACTGATGGGCGCCGGACTGAGCTTCCCCGGTCCGGCAATGCCGCGGTCCTGGTCTGAGAGGGCGTCAGCACTGCTGTCCGGGCCGCTCTGCCGCGAGCTCGAGGACCTGGCGGTCTCTGCCGCCCGTGCGGCAGGGACCTTCATCGTCGAGGAACGCCCGGGTGGTCTTGGTGTCCTGGACACCAAGAGCAGCATCAACGACATCGTCACCGAGATGGACCGGCAGTCAGAGGAGCTCCTTCGCGCGCACCTGCTGGGCGCGCGGCCCGAGGACGCGATCCTCGGTGAGGAGGACGGGGCGTCCGCGGGGACCTCGGGAGTCACCTGGGTCATCGACCCGATCGACGGCACCGTGAACTACCTCTACGAGATCCCGGCCTACTGCGTCTCGGTGGCTGCCGTCGTCGGCGACGCCGGAACCGCCGGGCAGTGGCGACCAGTTGCCGGCGCCATCTACAACCCGATCAGCAACCAGATATTCCACGCCCGGCTGGGCGGGGGCGCCCGCGTGCTGCATCGTGATGCAGACAGCGCGGTCACGGTCAGCTCCGCTGACGTGCTGCTGCAGTCGCTGGTGGCCACCGGGTTTGGATACCGGCCGGAGGTGCGTGCCCGCCAGGGGAAGGTGCTCTCCGCGATCCTGCCCGAGATCCGGGACATCCGCAGGGCTGGCAGCGCGGCACTGGATCTGTGCGCTGTCGCCTGCGGCACGGTCGACGCCTACTACGAGTCAGGTCTGAACCCCTGGGATCTGGCAGCCGGCTGGCTGATAGCCACCGAGGCGGGGGCGATTGTCAGCGGCCTGAACGGGTTTGGGCCGGGCGAAGCCGCAGTGGTGGCCGCCGGTCCCGGCATACAGGGGTCGCTGCTCTCCATGCTGGAGGCCCTGGCGCCCCTGCGGTGACCGCGGTGACTGCGGTGAAGGGCGGGCGCCACCGTGCTGTCAGCGTTTGTACAGACAACGCTCGTAAGGTCAACCCGCTGAGGTCAGGCGCTGACCTCGCCGTGGAGCATGGTGTACCCCCTACCAACCTCGCTTCAGGCGGGTTTGTCCTTGACTGCAGGGTATCTTTGCGCGGAAACAGGCCATTTGAGCGCCTGTGAAGGGCGAGGTATTAATTGGCAGGCTCCCGATAGTGACATCGGGGCCTGAATAGGGCACACTGCCCCGCGCAAGCGGGCACAAAAAGAACATGCCCGGCGTTGACCCCGCAACGATGCACAACCACGACTCTTGCCACCGTTTCCTGAAACCGAATCCCACCCACGACCTGAAGGAGGGGGACACCACCAATGGCGACTGACTATGACGCGCCCCGTAAGACCGACGACGACGATGCTGAAGACTCCATCGAGGAGCTGAAGTCTCGTCGCGTCGACAAGAGCGCCTCAAGCGTTGACGTCGACGAGACTGAGCACGCTGACGGCTTCGAGCTCCCCGGAGCCGACCTGTCCGGTGAAGAGCTGTCAGTGAGGGTGGTCCCGCGGCAAGCCGATGAGTTCACCTGCTCACGCTGCTTCCTGGTGCATCACCGCAGCCAGCTGGCCAAAGAAGTCAACGGCCAGCCGGTGTGCCGCGAGTGCGCAGCCTGAGCCGGAGCGCCCGATGCCTGTGCAGCAGGCGCCGTGCCGTGGGCGGCTTCCGTGACTGACCCATCGCGGGTCCAGGTGCTCATCTCGCGCCTCGACCCAGATCTCCCGATGCCCGTCTACGCTCACCCGGGTGACGCCGGGGCAGATCTTCACGCCCGAGAGGATGTGATCCTCGCCCCGGGGCACCGGGCACTGGTTGCCACGGGCGTTGCCATTGCCCTGCCTGCCGGGTATGTCGCGTTCGTGCACCCCCGCTCCGGGCTGGCTGCCAGGCATGGCATCACCGTGGTGAACGCGCCGGGGACGGTGGACGCGGGGTACCGCGGTGAGATCTTGGTCAACCTGCTCAACACCGATACCGCGCAGCCCTTCGCCATCGCTCGCGGGGACCGGATCGCCCAGCTGGTGGTCCAGCGGGTCAGCGAGGCCCATTTCGTCGAAGTGGGGTCGCTCCCGGGCAGTCAGCGGGGGGACAATGGCCATGGAGCCAGTGGCGGTTTTGGCGCCCAGAGCCGCTCCGGGACAAGTCCCAGCCGATCGACGGCTGCGACCTCTGAGTGACGATCGACCGCTATGACCTGGACAGCCGTGACATCGACGACGACTAAGGACTGACGAACACGTGGGCATCTTCCGCCGTGGCACCAAAGACACCAGCCCTGAGCAAAGCTCCGGCAAGTCGGACACGCAGGCCGAAGCCAGTGGCGGCGAGGTCGCCTCGCCGCGTGACGCTGCCCGCGGTGACGGGCCGTTCGACCGTTCAGAGGTCCCGGGCCTTGATGGGCGCCTGGATCTCGGATCGCTGTGGCTGACCGGCGTTCCGGGCATGGAGCTGCGTCTGGAGGTCGAGGAGGAGTCCCAGAACGTGGTCGGGGTCACGGCGGTGCTGGGAGACTCGGCGGTCCAGCTCCAGGCGTTCGCGGCACCTCGCAGCGAGGGTATCTGGGACGAGATCCGGACCGAGATCGCCGCGAGCATCACCAGTCAGGGCGGAACGGCTGACCAGGTGTCTGGCCCGCTGGGCACCGAGCTCAGGGCGCAGATGCCGGGTCGCGGTCCTGATGGCCGCACCGTGTTCTCACCAGTGCGCTTCGTCGGGGTCGACGGCCCGCGCTGGTTCCTGCGAGCAGTCCTCAGCGGGCAGGCGGCCGCCGACGAGGGCGCCGCCTCGACCCTGCTCGACGTGGTCAGGCGGACGGTCGTCGTGCGTGGCGACGAGGCCATGGCTCCCCGCGAGCTGCTCTCACTGACCCTGCCGGTCCAGTCCGGCGGTGAGGACACAGCCGACCAGGGTCTGAGCGACGGGGGAGTGCCCGACGAGAAGGATCAGGTCGCCCCCTCCATCGACGACTTCAAGCCGTTCGAACGCGGGCCAGAGATCACCGAGATCCATTAGCGATGGGAACCGGCTATGACAGCTGAGCATGAGGACAGGCAAGGCAGGGCACGCCTGCTCTCGCGTGTGGCCTCACGTCTGGCGCGAACCGAGTCCGACCTTGAGTCCGAGGACCTGCAGGAGGACGCAGGCCGCCTGGGCGCAACAAGGATCGTCGAGCTGGTGGACCGTTCCGAGGCCACCGTCTGTGGTGCGGTACGCAGCGTGACCCTGCGACCCCGCGTCAATGTGCCGGCCCTGGTGGTGGAGATCTACGACGGCAGCAAGACCCTGAACCTCATCTGGCTCGGGCGTCGCCGGATCGGAGGCGTCGTACCAGGCATCTTTCTGAGCGCCCGGGGGCGAGTGACCTTCCAGCACGGCGTACCGACGATCTTCAACCCCGCCTATGAGATAAGGCCTGACCGTGGGCACTAGAGACGACATCACGGCCGACCCGCCGGACTTCACCGACGCGCACACTGTCGAGTCTCTTATCCGGGAGCGGCTGTCATCCGCGATGGGAGGAGCCCGGGGCTCGCTCGAGACGGCGCTGCCAACTGTCGCCTTCGTGGTGGCGTGGATCCGACTGCATGACGTCAAGGTTGCCGTGGGGGCTTCGGTGGTTGTCGTGATGGTGCTGCTGGTAGTGCGCCTGGCGACGCGGCAGACCCCTCGCTACGTCTTGTCAGCTGTGGTGGCCACTGCTTTCGCCGCGTACTTCGCCCTGCGCACCGGCAAGGCCGAGGCGGCTTTCCTGCCAGGGATCCTGACCAGTGCGGCGTGGGGTGCTGCCTCGCTGTTGTCGGTGCTCCTGCGCTGGCCGATCGTTGGCTTCATGGTCGCAGCCGCAGACCCCCGGATGGCTCAGGAACCGGCATCATTCGCGCCGTTCACGTCATGGCGACGTGACCGCGGTCTGTTGGCGGTGTGTCAGCGGCTGACGTTGGTGCTCGTGGCGCTGTATGCCGTGCGGGTCGTCTTGATGTACCCCATGTATCTGGCTGGCCAGGTTGAGCTCCTCGGAGTGGCCAAGATCGTCCTGGGGTGGCCGGCATACCTGTGCGCACTGGCGATCATGGGGATGATCCTCGTACGCGGCAAGACGCCGCTTGCCGCAGCCGAGCCGCAGATCGCAGCCGAGCCGCAGACCGAAGCCGAACCGCCCGCAGGACCTCGGTAACGGGGTCAGCCGGCGTCGTCAGCCCGCATCGGCGATCCCGCAGCCTCGATCATTCCTTGTCGCGGGGGAGTCGTTCACCGGGGCTGAGCATGGACTCGAGCTCGTCCTCGATCTCCGGGGTGGCGAGGAACAACAGCTCGTCATGTGCCTCGAGCGAGTCATCGCGGCTGGGGGCGATCGGGTGGTCCTCCCTGATGATGCCCACCAGGACGCTGTCGTCGGGCCATGGGACGTCGCCGACCCTCTTGCCGGCGTACGGGCTGTCCTCCGGAAGGGTGAGCTCGACCATCGTGGACTGGCCCTGCCCGAAGGTGAAGATCCGGACCAGGTCGCCGATGCTTACAGCCTCCTCGACCAAGGCCGTCATCAGTCGCGGTGTCGACACGGCCACATCCACGCCCCAGGCCTCGTCGAACATCCACTCGTTCTTGGGGTTGTTCACCCGTGCAACGGTCCGGGGCACCCCGAACTCGGTCTTGGCCAGCAGGGACAGGACCAGGTTGGCCTTGTCGTCCCCGGTCGCGGCGACCACGACATCGCAGTCGGCCAGGCCGGCTTCGTGCAGCGAGCTGATCTCGCAGGCGTCGGCCAGAAGCCAGGTGGCTGCCGGGACGCGAGCGGCCTGGATGTCATCGGCGTCCTTGTCGATCAGCAGCACCTGGTGTCCGTTGTGCAGCAGCTCGCGGGCGATCGAGCGACCCACACTGCCTGCTCCGGCTATGACAACTCGCATAGGGGTGTATCTCCTTTCAGGCGATGGTCTTTCGCACGATGGTCGGCAGGGGCCCTGTGGTGGCTCACGATGGTCAGAGCGCCGGCGGCAGCTGGTCGAGGATTCCCTCGACGCCCGTCAGGGCCGCTGCGGTCGTGATGACGTGGACCAGGTCCCCGTCCTGATAGACCGTGTCCTTGGCGGGAAGCAAACCATCGCCCAGCCGGGTCACGTAGGCCACCCGGGCTCCTGAGGCAACCTCGAGCTCGACGATCCGGCGCCCTATCCAGGCAGGGTTGACCGACACGTCGGCGATGACGACGTGTCCACTCGGGTCGGTGTGTTCGGGGACAGAGCCCTGGGGGAGCAGGCGGCGCAGCATCTGGTCAGAGGTCCAGCGGACGGTGCCAACCGTCGGGATACCAAGGCGTTGGTAGATCGCCGCCCGGCCAGGATCGTAGATACGAGCAACGACGTGCTCGACACCGTAGGTCTCCCGCGCAACGCGGGCCGCAAGGATGTTGGAGTTGTCGCCGCTGCTCACGGCGGCAAAGGCGTAGGCATTCTCAACGCCGGCCTCGACCAGGGTGTCCCGGTCGAACCCCAGGCCGGTAACTCTCTTCCCCTCGAAGCTCCCCCCCAGACGGCGAAAAGCCGCGCTGTTGCTGTCGATGACGGCCACGTCGTGACCCTGGCGCTCGAGACTGAGTGCCAGGGTCGACCCGACCCGGCCACAACCCATAATGACGAAGTACACGCAGCGACGCTACACCGAGCGGCGGCCGGGTCGCGCCCGAACGGGTGCGTCGGGCGGGATGCAAGGTTGTGCCGCGCTTGCCGTTTAGAGTTGTTGCCGTGTCGACTTCAGGCAGGATCATCAAACGGCTCCTTGTCGGAAGGGCCATGCGCAGCGACAGGCTGGGCGAGACGCTGCTCCCCAAGAGGATCGCGCTCCCCGTTTTTGCCAGCGATGCGCTCTCTTCGGTGGCCTATGCGCCTGACGAGATCTTTCTCACCCTCGCCGTTGCCGGCGGTGCCTTCGCCACGACCCACTCCTGGCAGATCGGGCTGGCCGTCGTTGTCGTCATGCTCGTCGTGGTGGCGTCATACCGTCAGAACGTCCGTGCCTATCCCTCCGGCGGCGGTGACTATGAGGTGGCGACGGTCAACCTGGGACCGCGGGCCGGACTGACGGTCGCGAGCGCGTTGTTGGTGGACTATGTGCTGACCGTGGCGGTTTCGATCTCATCGGCTGCCCAGTACGCAGCCACCGCCCTGCCAGGGCTACGAGGGCACGAGACGACTGCCGCGATCGGGCTGGTCATCCTGCTTGCCGCTATGAACCTGCGCGGGGTGCGCGAGTCCGGAACTGCGTTCGCGATCCCCACCTACGCATTCATCATCGGCATCCTGGCGATGGCGCTGTTCGGGTTCTACCAGTTTGCCACCGGGTCCCTGCATCAGGCCGAGAGTGCGAAGTACGCGCTGCTTCCGGAACGCGGCGCTGAGGGGCTTGCCGGTTTCGCCATGATCTTCCTTCTGCTGCGTGCCTTCTCTTCGGGTAGCGCAGCCCTGACCGGGGTGGAGGCCATCTCCAACGGCGTACCGGCGTTCAAGAAGCCGAAGAGCAAGAACGCGGCGACCACCCTGCTGCTGATGGGCACCATCTCGGTCACGATGATGATGTCGATCATCACCCTGGTGAACCTGACGGGAATCAAGTTCGCGGAGTTCCCCGGCAGCCAGCTCACCTTGGGCGGCAGACCAATCGGCGACTCGTACAAGCAGGACCCGATCATCGGCCAGCTCTCGAAGACGATCTTCTCCGACTTCCATATCGGCGTCGTCTTCATCTCGATCGTGACCGGGGTCATCCTCATCCTCGCCGCGAACACGGCATTCAACGGCTTCCCTGTACTGGCCTCAATCCTGGCGAAGGACGGCTACCTGCCCCACCAGCTGCACACCCGCGGCGACCGGCTGGCATTCTCCAACGGCATCCTCATCCTTGCCGGTGGCGCCACCTTCCTGATCTTCATCTATGACGCGCAGGTCACCAGGCTGATTCAGCTCTACATCGTGGGGGTCTTCGTCTCGTTCACCTTGAGCCAGACCGGGATGATCCGGCACTGGAACCGCCACCTGCTCACTGAGCGTGACCCCAAGGAGCGAAGGAGGATGGTGCGTAGCCGGACCATCAACACCATCGGCGCCTTCATGTCGGGCACGGTGCTCCTGGTCGTCCTGGCGACCAAGTTCGTCAAGGGGGCTGGTTACGCGATTGCTGCCATGGTGGTCATCTTCATCATCATGAACGGTATCCAGAGGCACTACGCCCGCGTCCGTACCGAGCTCGCCGTCGACGACTCGGGCCAGGAGCAGATGCTCCCCTCACGGGTGCATGCGATCGTCCTGGTCTCAAAGATCCACAAACCCACCCTGCGGGCCCTCGCCTATGCGCGGGCAACCAGACCCTCGCTCCTGGAGGCCATCACGGTCAACGTGGAGCCCGATGAGACCACGGCGCTGCAGGACGAGTGGGAGAGCCGTGACATCCCGGTTGCCCTCAAGGTCCTCGACTCGCCCTTCCGTGAGATCACCAGCTCGGTGGTCGACTACGTCAAGTCCGTTAGACGGGCCAGCCCCCGTGACGTTGTCATGGTCTATATCCCGGAGTACGTCGTCGGCCGCTGGTACGAGCAGCTCCTGCATAACCAGACCGCCTTGCGTCTCAAGAGCCGCCTGTTCTTCACCGCAGGGGTGATGGTGACCAGCGTGCCCTGGCAGATGCGTTCCTCCGAGGGTGCAGAAGCGCGGATGGCAGGAACCAGGGGGCGCCCCGATCGGCCGCGAAGCGACGAGGCGAAGCTCCCGTTCCATGGTGCGGAGGATCACCGCCAGACTGCGGAAGGGGAACCCCGCCAGACTGCGGAAGGGGAACCCCGCCAGACTGCGGAAGGGGAACCCCGCCAGACTGCGGAAGACCCCCTCTCGGACGTGAGCGTGGATTTTGAAAGGCACGGACATTGAGCGACGAGAAGCTGGGCCATAACCCTGAGCAGAAGCCTGCCCCGCAGGGGGCCCTCGAGGACGAGGCGCGCTTGTCGCTCGTCGGGTCGCTCTTCGAGGCTCAGATCGGCAAGGTCGCCCATGGTGGCCACTGCGTGGCCCGCTATGACGGCAGGGTGGTGTTCGTCAGGCATGCGCTTCCGGGCGAGCGGGTGCGCGTGCAGGTCACGGACGGCAGGGAAGGCGACCGTTTCCTGCTTGGAGATGCGGTTGAGGTGCTCGAGCCCTCGGAACACCGCGTGGTGCCCGTGTGCAGGATCGCCGGTCCTGGCAGCTGCGGTGGATGCGACTGGCAACACAGCGACCTCACGTATCAGCGGGAGCTGAAGGCCGCTGTGGTGACCGAGCAGTTCCAGCGGCTGGCGGGCATGGAGGTCCGTGTCGACGTGGAAGCCCTCCCTGGCGACCCCGCCGGACTCCGATGGCGGACCAGGACCGAGTTCGCCATCGACGCCGCGGGTGTCGCCGGTCTGCACCGGCATCACAGCAGCGAGATCATCCCGGTCCAGGACTGTCTCATCTCGACGCAGAGAATTATCCAGACTGGCGTGCTGGACCGTCGCTGGCCGATGGCTACCTCTGTTGACGTCGTGGATGCCAGCGGTGAGTCTGCAGCCGTGACGGTGCCGCTGCCGTCCCGGGACTCCACCATCCCCCAGGTCACGGAGCGGGTCGACACGGGCGACTGGTCAGCCGAGTTCAGGCTCTCGGCGCGGGGTTTCTGGCAGGTTCATCCGCACGCGGCGGCCACCTTTGTCGCGCACGTGTGCCGCGAGCTTGCGGCGCAGCCGGGGGAGCGGGCGCTGGACCTCTACGCGGGTGTCGGGCTGTTCGCGCTGGCACTTGCCGATGCCGTGGGGCCGGAGGGCGCCGTCCTGGCCATCGACTCGGACGCCCATGCGATCGCCGACGCCAAGAGCAACCTTCGGTCCCGCCCCGAGATCGAGCTGCGACGCGGGAGGGTGGACCGCGCGTTGAAACCACTGGTCAGGCAGGGAGTCCACGCCGACCTGGTCGTCCTGGACCCACCGCGCACGGGGGCCGGCAAGTCCGTCATCAAGGACATCGCAGCGCTGTCACCCCGGGCCATCGCCTACGTCGCGTGCGACCCCGCCGCGCTGGCGCGGGACGTCGCCTACGCGCGTGCTGCCGGATACGGCATGAGGTCTATTCGTGCTTTTGACGCCTTCCCGATGACTCACCACGTGGAGTGCATCGCCATCCTCGAGCCCCTGGTGCTCGAGTGAGCGAGGGAGCCGGGGCACAGGAGTGGGACCGCCGGTATGCCGGATCGGATCGGGTGTGGTCGGCAGCGCCGAACGCGTGGGTGGCCGGCACGATCGGCGCCTGGTTCACCGGGCGGGCACTCGACCTGGGTGCTGGCGAGGGGCGGCACAGTGTCTGGCTTGCGGCACTGGGATGGCAGGTCACGGCTGTCGACTTCTCCGCGACGGGGATCGGGCGCGGACGTGCCGGCGCCGAAGAGGTGGGCGTGCAGGTTGACTGGGTCGTAGCCGACGCTCGGACGTGGGCGCCGCCTGCCGGCGTCACCTTCGACCTCATCCTGGTCGCATACCTGCATCTGAGCGACGAGGTCCTGGCCCGTGCACGCGACTGGCTCGCGCCGGGTGGGGCGCTGGTCGTCGTCGGTCACGCGCTGCGCAATCTGACCGACGGAGTCGGTGGGCCCGGCGACCCGCGACTGTTGCACACGGAAGCCGGCTACCGCGCGGCCAGCGAGGGGCTGGTGGTCGAACAGCTCGGCGAGGTGCTGCGCCATCTGCCGGAGGGGGATGCCATCGACCTCACGCTGGTGGCGAGGCGGCCGAAGGGACAGCATCCGTGATGCGTCAGCCCGACGCAGCCGGCGTCGACGGAGGCCCCGAGATGGAGTCGGTCATGAGCGCGGACAGCGTTTTCCGGTACCCCCTGGACGTGCGATTCTTCGAGGTCGACTCCTTGGGCGTGGTCTTCAACATGTGGTATCTCGGCTGGTGTGACGAGGCCATGAGTGCCTTCATGGAGTCGGTCGGCCATGGATACGCGACGTTGCGGGCAGGCGGCATGGACGCGGTGCTGAGCCGTGCAGAGCTCGAGTGGCTTGAGAGCCTCGAGGCGTTCCAGCATGCCGAGGTCGTGGTGCGGGTGGACCACGTGGGCACGACGTCCTTCCGCCTCGCCTACGACATCAACCGCGTTGACATCAACCGCGGGGACATCAACCGCGGGGACATCAACCGCGTTGAGAACGGGCGGTCCGACCGGTCTGACCCTGCCGGCCGGCGGCGGACCCAGTGCGCCCGGGTGGCAATCACGTATGTGTGCGTCGAGATCGCCGGCCGAAAGAAGGCCCCCATCCCGGCAGGCCTGCGTGAGGCACTGGTGGGGGGTCACGTCTGAGCCGAAGGGCACCTCGCCCTTGGTGTGTGGTTAGATATATCTTGACGTCAAGATACATTGCGAAGGAGCCGACGATGAGCGAGCACAGCGTGGACAGCTTTGGTGCCAAGGGGACGTTGGAAGTTGGGGACACGTCATACGACGTCTTCCGTCTTTCTGCGGTCGGCGGCACCGAGAGACTGCCTTTCAGCCTCAAGATCCTGCTGGAGAACCTCCTGCGGAACGAGGATGGCGCCAACATCACCTCAGAGCAGATCACCGCCCTTGCCGGGTGGGACCCCAGCTCCGAGCCGGACACCGAGATCCAGTTCACGCCGGCCCGCGTGATCATGCAGGACTTCACCGGTGTTCCGTGCATCGTCGACCTCGCCACGATGCGGGAGGCCGTCGCCGAGCTGGGTGGCGACCCGACCAAGATCAACCCGCTGGCACCTGCCGAGATGGTCATCGACCACTCCGTGATCGCCGACGTGGCCGGCCGGGCTGACGCCTTCGAGAAGAACGTCGAGCTGGAGTACCAGCGCAACGAGGAGCGTTACCAGTTCCTGCGCTGGGGTCAGAGCGCGTTCAACGACTTCAAGGTCGTGCCGCCCGGCACCGGGATCGTGCACCAGGTCAACATCGAGCACCTCGCCCGGGTCGTCTTCGACCGCGCAGGCATGGCCTACCCCGACACCTGCGTCGGCACCGACTCGCACACCACGATGGTCAACGGCCTGGGAGTTCTGGGCTGGGGCGTCGGCGGCATCGAGGCCGAGGCCGCCATGCTGGGCCAGCCTGTGTCCATGCTCATCCCGCGGGTCGTCGGATTCAAGCTGCTCGGCGAGATCCCCTCCGCTGTCACGGCGACCGACGTGGTTCTGACCATCGTCGAGATCCTGCGTGCCCATGGCGTGGTCGGTAAGTTCGTGGAGTTCTACGGCGAGGGTGTCTCGGCCGTGCCGCTGGCGAACCGCGCCACGATCGGCAACATGAGCCCCGAGTTCGGCTCGACCGCTGCCATGTTCCCGATCGACTCGGTCACCTGCGACTACCTGCGCCTCACCGGTCGTAGCGAGCAGCAGGTCGCTCTGGTCGAGGCTTACGCCAAGGAGCAGGGCCTGTGGCACGACCCTTCCGTCGAGCCGATCTTCTCGGAGTACCTCGAGCTTGACCTGTCCACGGTGGTTGCCTCGATCGCCGGGCCGAAGCGTCCCCAGGACCGCATCTCCCTGACCGAGGCCAAGGCGTCCTTCCGCGGCACGCTCAAGGACTATGTGGTCGATGTCGAGAACGGCCAGGCCGTCCTTGACGAGGCCGGCAAGGAGTCCTTCCCGGCCAGCGACGCTCCGGCGTACGAGCCCAACGGCCAGAGCGCCGCGGAGCAGGCGGCGGACGTTCCCCACGTCTCGATTCCGCCCCTGGGGACGAGCCGGACCAGCAACAAGGTGCCGCTGACCCTGGCAGATGGAACCGTGACCGAGATGGACCACGGTCACGTCGCGATAGCCGCGATCACCTCGTGCACCAATACGTCAAACCCGTCGGTCATGGTGGCCGCAGCGATGCTGGCAAAGAACGCCGTCGAGCGTGGGCTCAGCTCCAAGCCGTGGGTCAAGACCACCATGGCGCCGGGCTCGAAGGTCGTCACCGACTACTACGAGAAGGCCGGCCTGTGGCCGTACCTCGAGAAGCTCGGCTTCCACCTTGTCGGCTACGGCTGCACGACCTGCATCGGCAACTCCGGCCCGCTGGCCGAACCGGTCTCCGCGGCCGTGCAGGAGCACGACCTCAGCGTCGTGTCAGTCCTGTCGGGCAACCGCAACTTCGAGGGACGGATCAACCCCGACATCAAGATGAACTATCTGGCGTCGCCGCCCCTGGTCGTGGCGTACGCCCTCGCGGGCACCATGGACTGGGACCCTGAGTCGGAGCCGCTCGGCACCGACCCGAAGGGTGTCGACGTATTCCTGCGCGACATCTGGCCGAGCGCGGCTGACGTCGCACAGGTCGTCGAGTCCTCGATCACCAAGGAGATGTTCAGCAGCGACTACGCCGACGTCTTCGCCGGCGACGAGCGCTGGCGTTCGCTGGCCACCCCCGAGGGCAAGACCTTCGACTGGGCGCCCGATTCGACGTACGTGCGCAAGCCCCCGTACTTCGAGGGCATGCAGCAGAAGCCGAGCCCCGTTGCCGACGTCGTGGGCGCACGGGTCCTGGCAAAGCTGGGCGACTCGGTCACCACCGACCACATCAGCCCGGCCGGACAGTTCACCCCGGAAAGCCCCGCTGGTGTCTATCTGGCGGCCCATGGCGTGGCGCGCAAGGACTTCAACTCCTACGGCTCGCGTCGTGGCAACCACGAGGTCATGATCCGCGGGACCTTCGCCAACATCCGCCTGCGCAACCAGCTGCTCAACGACGTCCAGGGCGGCTTCACCCGGGACTTCACCGCTGATGGCGCGCAGTCGACCATCTACGACGCTGCTCAGAACTACGCGTCAGCCGGCGTGCCGCTGGTCGTCCTGGCCGGCAAGGAGTACGGCTCCGGCTCATCGCGCGACTGGGCGGCCAAGGGCACTCGTCTGCTGGGCGTCAAGGCGGTTATCGCGCAGTCCTACGAGCGGATCCACCGCTCCAACCTGATCGGCATGGGTGTGCTTCCGCTTCAGTACCCAGCCGGTCAGAACACCGACTCACTCGGGCTGGACGGCACCGAGACGTTCGACATCTCGGGCGTGACCGTTCTCAACGAGGGGACGACGCCCCGGACGCTGCACGTCAGCGCCACCAAGGCTGACGGGTCGGTTGTCGAGTTCGACGCGGTGCTGAGGATCGACACCCCGGGCGAGGCGGACTACTACCGCAACGACGGCATCCTGCAGTACGTCCTGCGTTCGCTGGTCAGCAGCTGACCTGACCATCTGACAACAGCTGCGCGGTTCTGGTGCATGGACGACCGGAACCGCGCACTGTTGCGTATTGCACGATCATTGCCACGACGAGGCAGAGCAGTCGTTGCCTTACGTCGGGTGGTGGCTCTCGCCGCTGGCCTTTGCAGCCGAACCGTGCGCGCCAGTGCTCCCGTGCCTGTGGCAGCGGAAACGTTTGCCGGCTCCAAGGTCCTAACCGCCGCCAATGGAGGCGTGCGCCGTCGTACGTTGGCAGACTGGGGTGGTGAGCTCATCGCGTACTCCCCCGGGGTGGCCCCAGTCGGTGCCGCCTCCGGAGTCCCCTGACTGGCAGGTGCCGGCCGTGTCCTGGCTCCTGGACCACTGCCCAGCCGACTATCGCGGGTACGCCGGCTGGCGTAAGAACCCGGTAGCCCTGGCCTGGGTTGCGGTGCGGCACATCGACGCTCAGCTCGAGGCGATGCGTCAGGCCTACCGTGAGGTCAGGGTCGACCTGGCCGATCTGGTCAGCGCCGAGGGCCTCGCCCAGATCCAGGCTGATCTCGAGGCTGAGGGGTTGCGGCTGCGGGCGTCCGCCCGTGGTGCCCGGCTGCTGTATGACGCCCTGCAGGGGAAGCGGTACATCCCGCGCCTCTGAGGGTCCGAGGCTATGAGCGTCTCGAACCTTGCGGCACCACTGGCGGGGCTGAACGCCTCTCCGATCGGCCTCGGAACGGTAGCGTTCCTCCCATGAACAAGAACCTCGCAGCTGGCCTAGGCGCCCTGCTCATCCTGGTGGGTCTGATCTGGACCCTTCAGGGGCTGGACGTGCTGGGAGGCAGCGTGATGTCGGGCGTGACGCTGTGGGCCATCATCGGCCCGATCGTGGCGATCCTCGGTGCCTGGCTGGTGGCCAGGGCCGTGCGTGTTCCTCGCTGATGGCGTCTGGGTCCGTGACTGAAGGCCCCGGGCTGCATTGGGGCCGTTGAACCGGCGTGTCTTTGCAGGCGAGACGGGCAACACGGAGATGTTGGGCGGAGCCGATGACGTCGAGATGGTGATCCTCTGCACGGGGCCACGTCCTACACTCGAAGGTCCGAGCCGGTAGGAAGGAAGACCACACGCGTGAAGCTGCTGGAATCGATCAAAGGTCCCGAAGATCTCAAGGCAATGCCAGCGGACCAGATGCCGTTGCTCGCCGAGGAGATCCGTGCGTTCTTGGTCGACTCGGTCTCCAAGACAGGCGGGCACCTGGGGCCGAACCTGGGAGTCGTCGAGCTGACTATCGCCCTGCACCGGGTCTTTGACTCCCCGCAGGACTCAATCGTCTTCGACACCGGCCATCAGTCGTACGTCCACAAGATGCTCACCGGGCGCTGCGAGGGCTTTGCCGAGCTGCGCAAGAAGGGCGGGCTCTCCGGCTATGCGAGCCGGGCTGAGTCTGTACATGACATCGTTGAGAACTCCCACGCGTCGACCGCCTTGTCCTGGGCGGACGGCATCGCCAAGGCGCGCCGCCTGCAGGGCCGGCGAGACCGGCATACCGTTGCTGTCATTGGAGATGGGGCCCTCACCGGCGGGATGGCCTGGGAAGCACTCAACAACATCTCGGCCGACAAGGACCTCCCTCTGGTCATCGTCGTCAACGACAACAAGCGTTCGTACGCCGTGACGGCCGGCGGGCTAGCCGACTACCTCACCACGCTGCGGGTGACGCGTGGCTACGAACGCTTCCTGGACTGGGGCAAGAACACCCTGGTGCGCACGCCTGTGGTGGGCTCGGCCATGTACGAGACGCTGCACGGGATGAAGAAGGGTCTGAAGGACATCGTCGCCCCTCAGGGCATGTTCGAGGATCTCGGGCTGAAGTACCTCGGCCCGGTGGACGGCCATGACGAGCAGGCCCTCGAGTCCGCGCTGCGCAAGGCTCGTGCTTTCGGCGGACCGGTTCTGGTCCATGTGCTGACGGAGAAGGGCCACGGTTATGCGCCTGCCCGGCTCGACGAGGCCGACCGGTTCCACGCCGTGGGCGTGATCAATCCCGAGACCGGCCTGTCTTTCGCCGAAGGTGGTCGTGTCTGGACTGATGAGTTCAGCGACGAGATGTGCGAGATCGCTGTCAACCGGCCCGATGTGGTTGGAGTGACCGCCGCGATGATGATCCCGGTTGGCCTGGACAAGTTCGCGGATCTCTTCCCTGATCGGGTCTTCGATGTGGGCATCGCCGAACAGCATGCCGTCACTATGGCGTCCGGGCTCGCCTTCGCGGGTCTGCATCCGGTTGTCGCGGTCTATGCAACGTTCCTCAACCGGGCCTTTGACCAGCTGTTGATGGATGCCGGGCTGCACAAGGCCGGTATCACGGTGGTGC
>JBDTWH010000167.1:0-9784 GCA_040006795.1 Actinomycetota bacterium
TGCAGTATCGCTGGTCGGTAGGGACGTCATAGCCCTCGCCCTCGAAGACGTGACCGAGGTGAGACCCGCAGGTGGCACAACGGACCTCGACTCGTTTGGTGCCCGTGCTGAGGTCTTCTATGTACTCGACCCGGTCTTCCGCAAGGGGTGCGTAGAAGGATGGCCAGCCGCAGTGGCTGTCGAACTTGGTGTCGCTGCGGAAGAGCTCGGTGTTGCAGGCGCGGCAGGAGTACACGCCCTGGGTCTTGGTGTCCGTGTACTCTCCGACGCCGGGCCGCTCGGTGCCCGCCAGACGCAGGACCTGGTACTCGGCCGGGGTCAGCTCCTGGTGCCACTGGTCATCGGTCTTGGTCACGGGATAGGCACGGGTGTCGCTCATCGGTGTCCTCCTACGGCGGGCTGAAAACAACTTCACGATCTACACAACAACGCCCCGCCGGAAACGTTCCCGGCGAGGCGTTTGTGTCTATCAGAGGGGCTCCCGCAACCTCAGCCCGGGCCCCCCCGCATCGCGAGGCGGACGACCTGGGGGTCGTGGTCGGAGTCCTGGTCATAGAACTCCGAGTTGGTGTGCACGATGTCGTAGTCGTACCCCGGGTGCTTGGCGCCGGGAGGAGCGACTGTCAGGGCCTTGCTGATCAGGATCTGGTCGAGCACCTGGCTGTTGCCTTCGTACACGTAGGAGTAGCGCTCGTTCGGCGGCAGCTCGCGAGGCAGGTCGACGATCGCGTTGGCTCCGGACCCGACCATGATGTCGACGGTCTCGCTGAACTCGAAGTCGTTGATGTCACCGAGCACCACCACGTTCGCGTTCTTGTCAGCGACCAGGAGCAGGTTGAGGAACGACCTGATCTCAGTGGCCTGCAGATGGCGCGCGTCCTCCGAGAAACGCACCGGATGCTGCCACCTACCGAACAGCGGGTCGTCGCCGCCTTTGGAGCTGAAGTGGTTGGCGATCACGAAGACCGTCTTGCCACGGAAGGTGAACTCCCCGGCCAGGGGCCTGCGGGAGTCGTCCCATGCTGCGTTGGTGGGGGTGATTCGTCCCGGGTTCAGGGCTAGGTGCGGCCTGCCGTCGATCATCGTCAGGCTCTCGGCGGTCGTCGCATCGCCAGCCGGAGCGTCCACGAACGCCACATCGCGGTCGGTACGGTACAAGAACACCTGGCGGATGTTGGCGCCAGGAGCACCGCCGTCAGTCAGGTCCTGGGGGTTGACCCAGCGTGAGAAGTAAGCGGGACCTCCTGCGGCTGTGATGGCAGCGATCAGCTTGACCGTGGTCTGGGTCGAGTCGACCGTGCCGTCCTTGGCCGCGCCGCTGTTGTCCTGGATCTCCTCCAACGCCAGGATGTCCGGGCTCTTCAGGTTGTTCACGAGCTGTCGGGCGAGGCGGTCGAACTTGATCTGAGCGTCGCCCGGCGCGAGGTTCTCGACGTTGAAGGTCGACACGGCCAGCTGGTTGTTGGACGGCGTCTTGGTGATCTCGCGCTGCAGTCCGCCAGGGGTCAGCAGCGGCGTCTCGATGACCTCGAGCTTGGGGTTGCTGTACGAGTAGTCGATGACGCCGACGGTGTCGCCGGCGATCGAGTCGCCCACGCTGGCCTTCGGCATCGCGCCGTATGGCAGCAGCGAGTCGTCAAGCTGGACCCGCATCGCGTTGGGGTGGTCATAGCCGGAGTAGAGGACGCCGCCACGGGGTGTGCTGATGGCGTCGACCTTCTGGCCGGGGATAACCGTCAGCTCACCGAAGGACTTGGTGGGGCCTACTACCTTGGCGTCGCGGACCGTGGTGAGCATGCCCTCGAGGGACTCGTAGAAGTCGATAGCGTCGGTGGTCGGATCGAAGACCGCATCGGGGTACTCGACGTTCACAGGGTCGAGCAGCTCGATGACCTGCTGCGGGGCTATCCGGTCGACGCCGAGGACCACAGGAGCGGGTAGGTCGTTGCCGGACGTGATGACAGTGACCTTCGGACCGGTCAGCTCGGTCGTCGTCAGGTTGGGGTTGCCACCGGGGCGGTACTCAGAGATCGAGCCGTCGACGCTCACGTCGTCGCCGACGGCGACGGTGATGACAGCCTTGGTGTAGACGAACAGTCCCTCGCTGGTGGCGATGTCGCCGTCCGGGGTCGTGCTCTGGAGCCAGTAGCCGTTGGGACCGACAGCAGTCACGACGCCGAGGACTCCGTTGACCTGCTTGCCGTTGTATGGGGACGTGTGGCTCGCGCCCTGGATCTGGGCGATCGTCTCGGGTTCGTCGACCGGCGGGGAGACGGCACACCCGGGTTTGTCGACCGTGGCGTTCTCAGGCGTCGGCTCGGTGGCGCGGAAGTCCGTGGCGTTGACGTCCGCGTCGATGCAGGGCGCGTTCCGGGTGGCCGAGGTGGTGTTGCCGAGCCCCGGGGCGGGGCTGCTGCCCTCAAAGGTGGTTGCGGAGCCATACCCGACCCGGTCGACGACGGTGTCGGCTCGGAGCAGGTCGACCCGTCCGTTGGTGCCGCTCATCCTTGCGGTGCCGGTTGCGTCGGGGGTGGGCAGCGGGGTCGTGCCTGCATCGCCTGCGCTCATCTGCACCAGGTATGCGTGGTGAGGTGCGACTGAGCCATCCAGGGTGGCCGCGCCGCCCGCCGTGCCAGCCGAGGAGTAGTACTGGACGACCCAGTCGGAGACGTCGACGGCTGCATCAGAGCGGTTGTGGAGCTCGACGAAGTCGTTCGTCCAGGTGGCGCCGCTGTTGCCGCCGCCGCCGTACACCTCGGAGATCACGATGGCGGGGGAGGCCGCCTGGGCAACCGGGGCGGTGATGAGCACACCACTCACGGCGAGAACGGGCGCGACGAGCCTCGCACACATTCGAAGGCTGAACGCCGACATGAATTGCCTTTCCTGAAGGGATGAGACTGTCCAGGCCGGACTCGCCACCGTCACCGGTCCGCGCCAAGCGGCTGACGATATGTCCGTTTCGTGAAGTCCGCATGCGGGGCTCGTGAAGTCCCGAGCGTTCCGGAACACGGTTTGGACCACCCCCGAGGTGCCAGGCGGCCGCTAGGCTCGTCCCATGGCGAGCAGCGCGAAAGTCCTGCGGGTGCCCGGTCCTGACGACGTCGTGCGTGACGTCCGTATCTCCAGCCCCGACCGGGTCATGTGGCAGGACGCGGCTATCACGAAATGGGATCTCGCCACCTACGTCGCCGCCGTCACGGAGGGACTGATGCGCGCTCTCGGAGACAGGCCGGTGACCTTGCAGCGTTTCCCGGACGGTGTGCAGGGCGAAGAGTTCTTCTCCAAGAATCCTCCCCGCGGCGTGCCGGAGTGGGCTCGCTCGGTGATCTGTACCTACCCCTCGGGCCGCAGCCATCCGCAGCTGGTCATCGACGAGATTGCCACGGCCGTGTGGGCCGTGCAGATGAACACGGTGACTTTTCACCCGTGGCCGGTCCGTAGCTCGGACAACGACAACCCTGACGAGCTGCGGATCGACCTCGACCCCCAGCCCGGGACGGCCTTCACCGAAGCCGCGCGGGCCGCATATGTTCTGAAGGACCTGCTGGCGGAGATCGGACTCACCGGCTGGGCCAAGACCTCGGGCAACCGCGGGGTTCACGTCTTCGCCAGGATCAGCCCGACCCACGAGTTCCTCGACGTGCGGCACGGTGTCATCGGGATTGCCCGCGAGCTTGAACGGCGTATGCCGGGCGAGGTCACCACCGCCTGGTGGAAGGAGGAGCGTGGCCAGAAGGTGTTCGTCGACTTCAACCAGGCCAACCGTGACCGGACGATCGCCGCCGCCTACAGCCCCCGGCCCCTACCTGGCGCACCCGTGTCGATGCCGGTTCCGTGGGAGCGACTCGCAGAGGTGGAGCCAGGCGATTTCACGATAGCCACGGTGCCGGCCATCCTGGCCGCTGAGGGGGACGCCTGGGCCGGGATCGACGATGCGGCGGGCGACGTGTCCGCGGCAGTCGCCCTGTGGGACCAGGACGTTGCGGAAAGAGGTCTTGGGGAGCTGCCGTTCCCTCCCGACTTCCCCAAGATGCCGGGGGAGCCACGCAGGGTTCAGCCAAGCCGAAAACGTCACGAGCCCGGCGAGATCGACTGACCCGGGTGCCCCGTTTTTTCGGACGCTTATACAGCATCTACCTGTCAGTGCTCTTCAGGGCCAGTTCGTACAGTGCAGTTGTTAGAACTTGGCAAACCGCGTAAACGTCACCCTCCTCGTCCTTACATGAGCGAGATGGGCCGAAGGCGGGCTAGGGACTCTTTTCACATTTCCGTCCCTGAGACCTCACCTGCGCGCAACGCCCGCACGACGCAAGGCCCGCACGATGCAAGGCCCGTTCGTACACGATGCCCCCCATCCTGGAGATGGGGGGCATCGTGTACGAACGAGAAGATCAGACTTGCTGTAAGGCTCGTGCCTCCCGGCGTTGTTCCTCGAGCAGCCGCAGCAGGACGTCAAGAACTTCCTGCTTACGGTCCTTTTCCAGGGCGTTGTATATCGCCAGGATCTCGGCGCCGGTCAGGGTCATGGTCTTCCTTTGGTCAAGGTTGATCGATTGTTGCCCTCGTCGACATCGTGACTCGTCCAGAGCATGAGGCTCTTGTCTAGCCCGATTCTCAGAAATGCGCCATGGACCAGTTGGCATGGTGCGGGCTTACTTCGGGCGTGGGTCTATACCCGGTTCAAGCTGGCCGGCCATGAATTCCACTCGTCGCGGAAGTCTGGGTGGTTGGCGAAGGGTAGCGCGAGCGCGCGCAGGACCGGGCAGTCGTCGATGTGCTCGGTAATGATCTCTTCGTAGCTGTTGTAGCGACACCCGACACACCAGTCGGTTGATAACCAGTCAGGCGAGTAGGTCGGGTCGCCAGAGGGTACATATGCGCAGTGAATTGCCATGATCAGCCGACTCGCATCGCACTCTGCCAAGATGCGCGGGGGGTCGAAGTGACGCGCCAACATCGTTCGGGCACTGTCCGTGCTGCCGGTCGTCTGCATGCCGAAGCCAAGCGGCTCCGTGGTTACGCTGACAGACCAGGACTGTGAACCGATGTCCCTGACGGCGTTTGCAACGGCCTCGTCCTCGGCGATCCGGGCCATCAGAAACTCACTCAATGTGATTAACGTCATGGTGCTCCCCCTGCTTTGGCGCCAATGGTGCAAATGGTGCCTTTCCCCACGAACATTACGTCCGATTTGCGAGATTTAGGCTATTAGCCCGTCGCCTTTTTGCCAAATCCCGGATTGGCGGGGCTCTTTGACGCCGCTCTGGGGCCGACTTGCCCGGTGGCGTCCATTTCGCCACGTCGGGCCTGGGCCTCGACGTCTCCGATCAGCGCCAGGATCTTGTGGGCGAACTCGCGCGCCTCGTTCATCGTTGCCGGCCGGCCCGGCGCCTCGTTGTAGCCGATGAATACTCGCGGTTCCTTGTCATCGGCTGACCGCATCAAGTAGGTGTTCAGGTACTGCTGCTCCGTGCTCCCCTCCCCGAACATCTCCGTCGGCTCCAGCGAGAGCTGCACCCGATGCTCGACGCTGAAGCAGCACTGGTCCTCGCGCAGCCTCATGTTGGGGTGCCCATCGCCGGCCTCGCACCACGGCTGACAGCTGACCGGAGCCGGTGAGGGCCAGGTGTGCGCGGTCATCTGGTCATCACCATCATGATCATTCTCCATTCGGTTCGTCATGCGCCAGGCCTCGGGCGAAGCTCATCCGTGCGCCGAGGCCATCGCGGCAGGACCCATCCTTGGAGGATGCCATGAATGCACCCATCGGGTGAAGTGAACAAGTCAACGCTGCAGAACGTCGTCAAGGTCATAGGCGATCGGCCGGTCCACCTGCGATGCCAGACAGGACCCCGGGTCCCTATCCGGGCGCCAGCGCAGGAACTGCACGGTATGGCGAAAACGCGGACCCTCCATCTGGTCGAACTTCACCTCCACCACCCGCTCCGGCCGGAGCCGGACGAAGCTGGTGTCCTTGTTGCCGCTGAACCGGGAACGATCTGTTGCGCCCCTGACCGGATCCCCCTGGTCGTCGGTGATGATCAGGGGGGCGAGCTCGTCGACCAGCTCCAGTCGACGTGCGTCGGTGAAGGCCGAGATCCCGCCCACCGGGTAGAGGATGCCTTCCTCGTTGTACAGAGCCAGCAGGAGTGAACCGACACCGCTGCCTGACTTGTGGACCCGGTAACCGATGACCACAGCCTCGGCAGTTCTGGAGTGCTTGACCTTGAACATGACCCGCTTGCCCTGCTGGTACGTAGCGGACAGCGCCTTGGCGACGACCCCGTCGAGGCCTGCGCCCTCAAACCGTTCGAACCAGTCGCTGGCCACGGCGGGGTCTCTGGTCGTCCGGGTCAGGTGAATGGGCACCTCAGTGGCGAGCCCTGAAAACAGGGACTCCAGCCTCTCCCTGCGCCCGCCGAACGGCATGCCGGTCAGGTCGTCGTGGCCCAGGGACAGGATGTCGAAGCAGATCAGCTCTGCGGGAGTCTCCGTGGCGAGGCGCTGGACTCGCGAGTCCGCCGGGTGGATGCGCTGGGAGAGGCTCTCCCAGTCGAGTCTCTGCGCCCCGGGTGGACCCTTGCGGACGACGATCTCTGCGTCGATGGCGCATCGTGGCGGGAGGTGCTCGAGGACCGCGCGAACCACCTCCGGGAAGTAGCGCGTCAGCGGTTTGGAACCCCGGCTGGCAAGCTCCACCTCGTCGCCGTCGCGCAGGACGATGCAGCGGAAGCCGTCCCATTTCGGTTCATAGGCCAGGCCTCCGGCAACAGAGTCGGGGGCCGGCATGCTGCTGACGGCCTTGGCCAGCATGGGTGACACAGGCAGAGCGATGGGCAGGTCCACAAAAGCATTCTTAACCTGCAACGATGCTTTTGTGCCATCAATTCGTCGAGTTGCCCCAAAGAGTCTCCTGCTGGCCGGAGCGGCGGGGGTCGCCGCCGTCGCCTTGTCCGGAGCGGCCGGAGCCGTCAGCGCCGCGGCCTATTTCGCCCGAAGGGTGGTGACGCCGGATCTACTGAAGCCGGACGATACCGAGATTCTGGCTTTCGACGAGGACAGCGTGACGCTGGGGCTGACATCGGAGACTGCACAGCCAGGTCGCTACGGGCTCTGGTTCGACGGGGGTCAGGGCCACGCCAGGGTGAGCACGATCCTTGGTGTGGGCCAGAAGCCGGGTTCGGTCAGGAGGGTGCTCCAGGGGGTGGATCTGGGCGAGCTGCGCGTGGGCCCTGCCAGGTGGAACCAGTACTACTTCGTCGACAACCCGCAGAACACGTTGGGGCTGCCGCTGGATGACGTCAAGATCGACTCGGAGCTCGGCATGCTGGCAGCCTGGGAGGTGCCGGCTGGCAAGGCGGAGCCCCTGGCGGGGGGTGACACCGGAAGCCGTTGGGCCATCCTGGTGCATGGGAGGGGCGCGGAGCGAGGGGAGTGCCTGCGTGCAGTGCCGGTCCTTCATGAGCTCGGCTACACCGCACTGATACCCACCTATCGCAACGACATCGGCGCTCCGGCAAGCCCGGATGGCAGGTACAGCCTGGGGTTGTCGGAATGGCGAGACTGCGAGGCGGCCCTTGTGCATGCGGTCAACAGGGGGGCGAGTGAGATCGTCCTGTTCGGGTGGTCGATGGGAGGCGCGATCGTCCTGCAGACGCTGGATCGTTCCTGGCTCTCGGACCGGGTCACGGCGGTCGTGCTGGACGCACCCGTCATCGACTGGGCCGACGTGCTGCGACACCACGGGGCGCTGAACAAGATTCCCGGCCCCATCGGCAACCTGAGCCGTTCACTGATCGGTCACCGCTGGGCCCGTCGCCTCGTCGGCGTCCACGAGCCCATCGACGTGGCTGCGACGAACTGGGAGAACAGGTCGGGTGAGCTGAGGCACCGCACCCTGCTCATCCACTCGCTGGACGACGAGTTCGTCCCGGCCGGGCCGTCGATGGCGTTGGCCGCCAAGCGCCCTGATCTGGTTCGCTTCGAGCCCTGGGAGCAGGCGCGGCATACCAAGGAGTGGAATGTCGACCCGAAGCGATGGGATGCCGTCGTTCGTGACTTCCTCGGTGAGGGCGTCCTCGCTCGCTGAAGGGTCGAGATTCAGCAGCTCCTGCCGGAAGGCGCGGCCAGCTATGCCGTTGCGCCAGCGAACAGCGCGGAGAGGTCGAGCGAGGGGACATGCCGTTGGCAGGCAAGGGAGAGGTACTTGCGGGCTAGGGCGTCCTTGCCATAGCCAAGAACAGTGGTCAGCAGACCGATCGCCTCGGCGAGGTCATCCGGGGGCTCCGCCGAGACCACCCGCCGCCACAGCACCTCTTCAAGTGAGTTGAAGGCCATCTGCACTTCGGAGATGTCAAAGCCGTCGTTGAAGCGCTCCACCGCGACCCCCTCTGCATAGGCGCTCATCGTGGCAAGGTCGCGAGTCCGGACTGTCGTCACGACGAGGTCGAACAGGTCAGCCAGTCGTTGCCGCGTGAACGTCTCTCCCTCCAGCTCGTAGTGGGTCACGTGCCGGGAATGCAGCGACGAGTATGCCTCGTCCAGCACTTCGGGACCGGCATCCAACAGCATGGCGTCGAGGTTCATCCGCCCACACCTCCGAGGGGTCGTCTTCATGTGGTCGCTGATCGCGGTTGCACGTGTCAAGAATGCTGGAGTATAGCGACCGATGCAGGGACCTTCGGCACGCCATCAGGTCACTTCCTGGGCGAGTGATCTCAAGCCCCGACCGCCGCTGACCTGGGCCTTGCCCAGCGACCGAGGATGGTGCCTTGTGACTCGATCAGCAGCCGGGGCATGAGGTCTGCCGTCACCGCGGCGCCGGCAGTGATGTGCGGGCCGTCCCCGGCGACCACGGTCGGGGCAATCGTGAGGCAGAGCTCGTCGAGACGCCCGGAGGCAGTCAGGTCCCGCATGAGATGAGGACCGCCCTCACACAGGATCTGAGGGAGGCCTCGATCCGCCAGTGCGTCCACTGCCGCCGACAGGTCGACGCTCTCGTCTCCCCGGATGATCACATGGTCCTCGCCCAGGGTGCCCCGGGCACGGTCGACTGCCTCGGCGCCGGCACTCTCGCAGGTGACCAGCAAAACCTCGCCCGAGTCCTCGCGGGCGTCGCTCAGCCGGGGCGGAACCACTCCCGAGCGGCTGAATACAGCAGTGGTCGGATGTGCGGGGCGGCCCTGGCGGAGGTTCAGCCAGGGGGCCCGGACCACGGCTCGCCTGTACCCCTCGGCCCGCGCCGTTCCCGCTCCGACCAGGACCACGTCGCACAAGGCCCGCAGGAGGGCGAACACGTCGCGATCTGCACCGGTGTTGATGGACCCTGAGCGTCCGTCGTCGCCGGTTGCGGCGCCATCCAGGGTCGTCACGAAATTGGCTCTGACCCACGTCTGGTCAGCGGACAGCTGAGGGTACGCGTAGGCGAGGGCGAGTGCCTCGAAGTCCATCTCCATGGCGGGTCCGGGCGACCAGTGCCCGAGGTCGTCGTGAGAGAGCAGCAGCCGCATGGGTGCGATCCTGCCAGCAATCTCGCTGCGGCAGGGCCGAAGCAGGCCGGAACCCGGCGGTGAGCGGGGGGACGACTGGGGCGGCTGGCTGAGACGGCACCCGGTTCGCGGGTAGCGACGGACCTGATCAATTGATGAATTTATCGCTAAACCGGTTTTGAACACGCGCCGTTTCCAATAGGTGAGTACCATTCTCAGAAGTTGCGAAGTTGGACGCACAAGTCGGCGTGATCCCTCACACGACCGACGCTCGTACCCTGCATGACCCTGCA
>JBDTWH010000168.1:0-70655 GCA_040006795.1 Actinomycetota bacterium
AGGCCCTCGAGGACAGCGACGATGTTCAGAACGTCTGGGCCAACGGCGACGTGAGTGACGAGATCCTGGCCCGGCTCGAAGACGACGACTAGCCCAAGACGCCCACCGCGACAGCGCACACAGCACGACGACCATCGTCATCTGCCGAAGCCAGCGTGCTATGCGGGTTCCCACCCCGGCGCGTCGAGTCCGCGATCCCCACCGCTCGCTGTAGATTTCTTCCGAACAGGTGTTCGGAAGAGTGAGGAGCTTTCAAGCGTGCGTGTCCTGGGTGTTGACCCCGGTCTGACCCGTTGCGGCCTCGGCGTCGTCGAGGGCGACCTCGGTAAACCGTTGCGGATGATCGCCGTCGGGGTGGTCCGCACTCCGATCTCGGATGAGCCGGCCATGCGGCTGCTGGCTCTCCAGCTCGAGATCGACGAGTGGATGGCCCGGTACGAGCCCGACGTCGTGGCAGTGGAACGGGTGTTTGCCAAGGCCAACATCAAGGGGATCATGGGCACTGCTCAGGCGTCCGCCGTTCCCATGCTCGCTGCCGCCCGGCTCGGGTTGCCCCTGGCCATGCACACCCCCACCGAGGTCAAGGCCGCGGTGACCGGCAACGGTCGCGCGGACAAGGCGCAGGTCACCTCGATGGTCACCCGGATTCTTCGACTGGACACCCCTCCCAGACCGGCGGACGCCGCCGACGCGCTCGCACTGGCCATCTGTCAGCTGTGGCGGGGCACTGCCCAGAACCGCCTGCAGCAGGCGGTGGCTGCCCAGCTCGCACGGCGGGAGTCGGCTGACGCCGGCTCTGCAGAGCAACCAATTCAGAGGGCAGGCAGAAGATGATCGCGTCGGTCCGTGGTGTGGTGCTGTCGGCAGGTCTGGACTCGGCAGTGATCGAGGTCGGGGGAGTGGGCCTCAGGCTGCATACGACCGCGGCCACGGCAGCCTCCCTGCGGCCCGGCGCAGAGGCAACACTGGCGACAACGATGGTGGTTCGGGAGGAGTCGCTGACGCTCTACGGCTTCGCGCAGGAGGATGACCGGGCCATCTTCAATCTGGTCCAGACGGTCTCCGGGGTCGGCCCGCGGCTTGCCCTGGCCATGCTGGCGATCCATGATCCGGACGGGCTGCGCCGTGCCATTGGGGGCGGGGATCTCGCTGCCCTGACCAAGGTGCCCGGAATCGGCAAGAAGGGCGCTGAGCGCATCATCCTGGAGCTTCGAGACAAGATCGGCGTTCCGACAGGTGCCGGGTCCGCCGAGGCGAGCAGACCTGCGCCCGACCATGCGACCGAACAGGTGCACGACGCCCTGGTCGGACTTGGGTGGTCCTCCAGGCAGGCCGATGACGCAGTTGAAGCCGTGAGAAGCCAGGCGGATGGTCGGTCGGAAGCATCTGATGCGTCGGGCGCCCTGAACGTCTCGGCGCTGCTTCGTGCCGCACTGCGGGAGCTTGGTCGATGACCGGGTACTTCGACGGGGACGACGACAACGCCTCACGGGTCGAGGCCACGGCGCGAGTCGTCGATGCCGGTGGTGATGATGAGGAACGCAGGATCGAGGCGACGCTGCGTCCTCGCAGGCTCAGCGAGTTCCCCGGCCAGACCCGGGTGTGCGACCAGCTCGCGCTGGTTCTCGAGGCCGCCAAACGTCGGGGCGCACCACCAGACCACGTACTGCTGTCAGGGCCTCCCGGACTGGGCAAGACCACCCTGGCCCTCATCGTCGCGGCCGAGCTCGAACAACCCATCCGGATCACCAGCGGTCCGGCGATCCAGCACGCCGGTGACCTGGCCTCAATCCTGTCATCCCTTGCGGAGGGCGAGGTGCTCTTCCTGGACGAGATCCATCGGATGGCCCGGGCCGCCGAGGAGATGCTCTATCTCGCGATGGAGGACTTCCGGGTCGACGTCATCGTCGGCAAGGGCCCGGGGGCCACAGCGATCCCGCTGGAGCTGCCCGTATTCACCGTGGTCGGCGCAACAACGCGTTCCGGTCTGCTGCCGGCCCCGCTGCGGGACCGGTTCGGGTTCACCGGCCACCTGGACTTCTACGCCGTGGCCGATCTGATCCGCATCCTGCGCCGCTCGGCAGGCCTGCTGAAGGTCGAGGCAACAGATGCAGCCATCGCGGAGATCGCCCGTCGGTCACGGGGGACCCCGCGGATAGCCAACAGACTGCTTCGCCGGGTCCGCGACTGGGCTCAGGTGCATGGCCAGGGAGTGGCCGACGAAGTGGCCGCCCATGCCGCGCTGGCCCTCTTCGACGTCGACGACCGGGGCCTGGACCGGCTGGACAGAGCGGTGCTTGAGGCTCTGTGTCGCCGGTTCGGTGGCGGCCCGGTGGGCCTGAGTACCCTCGCCGTCGCGGTCGGCGAGGAGTCGGAGACCGTCGAGACGGTCGCCGAGCCGTTCCTGGTGCGCGAGGGCTTCATGATCCGCACTCCACGCGGCCGTGCGGCATCTGCGTTGGCCTGGACGCATCTGGGGTTGACCCCGCCACCTCCCGAAGCACGAAGTCCGCTGGCTCTGCCCCTTCCGCTCGGGGACGGGGAAGGGCGTTTCGGCGGCTGACTCCGCTCGGAGGGATACCCAGGTCGTGCTGACCTGGTCACATTTCGGGTGGGATGGGAGTGCTGCATTGGTCCCCTCGGGGCTGCTCACCTAGACTCCAGGGTGACGCTGTGGCTTTGCGCCGCTGCTCCTGCGTGTCCGGCTCTCCAACCCGGCTGCGCCCGCCCATTCTTCATACAAAGGACTGACTCATGTCTTCGCTAGTCGCGGCTGCATCATCGAGCGGCGGTTCCGGCAACCTGCTGATATTCGCGTTGCCCGTGCTGTTGATCGGGTGGATGTTCTACACCCAGCGGCGCCGGACCAGGGAGGCGCAGAGGTTGCAGTCCATGCTCGGGGTCGGCGATGAGGTCACGACCACATCGGGCCTGCTCGGCCGGATCACGGCGCTCGAGGGCGAGATCGCGACCCTGGAGGTCAGCCCCGGGGTGACCGTCCGTTTCAACCGTCGAGCCATCGCCGGACCGGCGCCAACTGAGCCGGTTTCGTCCATCGAACCATCCTCGAGCGACTCGGACACCGACACGGTGCCGGATCCAGCCCGCGAAACCGACTAGGACACCCCGTGGCGATCAATCCTCACAATCGCGGGCCCCTGCGCGCGATGTCCGTGCTGGTCCTGCTCATCTTCGGCCTCTATGGCCTGCTCGGAGCCGTCAGCACCAAGGGGACCGCGCAGCGCACCCCCAAGCTCGGGCTCGACCTTTCGGGGGGCACCGAGCTGATCCTGACGCCCAAGCTGGTTGGCAACCAGCAGATCAACCAGGGCCAGATCCTCAAGGCAGTCGACATCATTCGCGCGCGAGTGAACGGGTCGGGCGTCACCGAGGCCGAGGTCTCCACCCAGGGTGGCAAAGACATCGTGATCTCGTTGCCGGGCACCCCCGACCCGGCCACGGTCGCCTCGCTGCAGAAGTCCTCCAAGCTGAGTATGCGCGCCACCCTCGTCGAGGCCTCCACCACGGCGACCCCTGTTCCCACGGCAACCGGTCCGAGCCCGCTCAAGCCCACCGGTGAGGCCACCAGCAACCCGAAGGCCTCAACCCCGGCCACGACCGCCCCCAAGTCAGGTTTTCCGCCCGCGCTCACTGCCGCGACGACGCCCGCACCCTCTGCCACGCCCACCGCAGCTACGCCCACCACCGCACCGGCGACTGGTGCCAAGCCCCAGAACCCGAGCGATCTTGCCTGGGTGACCCCTGCGCTTCAGAAGCAGCTTGCGGACCTGAACTGCGCCGACCCCAAGAGCGTCGAGGCCATCGTCGATGACCCCGCCAAGCCAATGGTGACCTGTGACGCCGAGCGTCCGCTCAAATACATCCTCGGCCCGGCAGAGGTCTTCGGCACTCAGATCAGTAACGCCACCTCGGGTCAGCAGACCACCCAGGGTGGCTCGACCAGCGGCGTATGGGAAGTTCGGCTCGACTTCAACTCAGCCGGCACCAAGACGTTCTGCGACCTGACTTCGCGCATCACCGTGCTGCCGTCCCCGCGTAACCAGGGCGCCATCGTGCTGGACAACAAGGTGATCTCGAACCCCGTCCCCCAGGCGGCTCTGTGCGCCGGCAACGCGAGCATCACAGGCAGCTTCACCGCCGCGAGCTCCAAGGTTCTGGCCGACCAGCTCAAGTTCGGCGCGCTTCCCCTCTCCTTCCGACTGCAGACCAGCGACCAGATCAGCCCCACGCTCGGCGGCGACCAGCTCGCTCGTGGTCTGATCGCCGGAGGCATCGGCCTGCTGCTCGTGGTTGCCTACTCGCTGTTCCAGTACCGTGCCCTAGGGCTGGTTACCGTCAGCTCCCTGACGATCGCCGGGTTGCTCACCTACGCACTGGTAACACTCTTCGGCTGGTCCCAGGGATTCAGGCTGACCATGGCCGGGGTAACGGGCCTGATCGTCTCAATCGGTATTGTCGCCGACTCGTTCATCCTGTACTTCGAACGCGTTCGCGACGAAGTTCGCGACGGTCGCGCTCTGCGGGCTGCGGTCGAGACGGGCTGGAATCGCGCACGACGCACGATCCTGATCTCGGACGCCGTGAACTTCCTGGCAGCGGTCGTCCTCTACGCACTGGCAGCCAGCAACGTTCGCGGGTTTGCGTTCACGCTGATGCTGACCACGATGGTCGACATCGTCGTGGTGTTCCTGTTCACCCACCCCCTGCTCTCGATCCTGGCCAATACCAAGTTCTTCGGTGAAGGGCACAAGTGGTCCGGCCTGGATCGGAAGCGTCTGGGGGCCAGGAACGTCACCTATGCCGGGCGCGGCAGGGTCACGATTGCCGCGCGGCGGGCCGCTGCGACCGAGGGGAACCAGTCATGAGCAGCTTCGCAGAGTTCGGTAACGACCTTTACACCGGCAAACGCTCGATCGACTTCGTCAGCCGTCAGAAGACCTGGTATGCCGTGTCGGCAGTGCTTCTCGTGCTGGCCGCCATCGGCCTTCTCGTGCGCGGCGTGAATGTCGGGCTGGAGTTCAAGGGAGGCTCGGAGTTCCGGATCTCATCGGTCGCTGACTTCAACAGCTTCGAAGCGCGCGCGAAGACGGCCCTGGGCACAGTAAACCCCGGTTCCAACGTCATCGTCACCAAGACCAACGACGCGGTCAGGGTACAGACCGAGAAGTTCCAGAGCACCCTGCAGACCGACAAGGTCAAGACAGCGCTGGCCAGCGAGTTCAAGGTCGGCGTGAACAGCATCAGCGCGAACACCATCGGGCCGTCCTGGGGCGCCTCGGTGAGCGCGCAGGCCATCAAGGCACTCGTCTGGTTCCTCGTCCTGGTCTCGCTTGTCCTGGCCGCCTACTTCCGAACGTGGAAGATGTCGCTGGCGGCACTGATTGCTCTTGCACACGACCTCGTGATCACGGTCGGCATCTACGCGCTGGCGGGTTTCGAGGTCACACCGGCATCAGTCATCGGCTTCCTGACCATCCTGGGCTACTCGCTGTATGACACCGTGGTGGTGTTCGACAAGGTGCGCGAGAACACCCTGGAAGCGGAAGGCAACGGCCGGTTGTCGTACTCCCAAGCCGCCAACCAGGCGGTCAACCAGACACTGGTCCGCTCTATCAACACCTCCGTTGTGGCCCTGCTCCCGGTGGCTTCCATCCTGGGTATCGGCTATTTCCTGCTCGGGCCGGGAACGCTGCTGGACCTCAGCCTCGCCCTCTTCGTCGGAATCGCCGTCGGCACGTACTCCTCCATCTTCATAGCCACCCCGGTGCTCGCGGACCTGCGTGAGCGCGAGCCCGCGATGCAGGAGCTCAAGAAGCGGGCCTCTCGTTATCAGGCTGCACAGGCCCGCAAGACGGGTCCCGTCCCGTCGGACGGCGACGCCGCCGGCACCGGCGAAACGGGTTTGAGGGACGTGGTTCACGCATCCAGCGGTGGCGAGGCTACGCCGCGAACCGTGCATCCCTACGTTCAGACCGGGCCCAGGAACCAGCCCAAACGCCCGCCGAAGTCGAAACGGTGACCGGCCTGGCGCCGTTGACAGCCCCGATCGAAGAAGTCGTGGCCAGTCGTCTTCGCGACATCCCGGATTTTCCGGTCGCCGGCGTGACTTTCAAGGACTTCACACCGCTGCTCAGTGATGGCCCTGCACTTCGGGCGGTCGTTCAGGACATCTCACGCCGGTACTCCGGTCAGGTGGACGTCGTGGTCGGCATCGAAGCACGCGGCCTCATTCTGGGTGCTGCCGTCGCCTATGACCTCGGCATCGGGTTCGTCCCGGTCCGCAAGGCCGGCAAGCTGCCCGGTGACACGCACCAGGCCGAATATGACCTGGAGTACGGTAGCGCCGTCATCGAGGTCCACAGCGACGCATTTGCACGTGGCAAGAGGGCGCTGGTCATGGACGATGTTCTGGCCACCGGTGGCACGGCCCAGGCAGCCTGTGAGCTCGTTGAGCGCGCGGGCGCGACCGTCGAAGCGGTCGAGGTGGTGCTGGAGCTGTGCTTCCTGGACGGGCGCAGCAAGCTGGCGGGTCGCCAGGTACACGCGATGCTCTCGCTGTAGGGCCCATAGACTGCTCCCATGAGCCAGGAGAGGGTGCCGGACGTTCCCGGTACAGCCACGTCTCCGAAGGCAGTGACGCCCAACCCGGTTCGGAGACCCGTGCCCGCCGAGCTGCCGACCAGCCCGATCCCCACGTCATCGCGCGTCCGTGCGAGGTTCGCCCGCTTCGGCGGACCACGCACCGACATCAACCCCGTGCTCGAGCCTCTGCTCAGCACGGTCCGGTCCGCGCACCCCAAAGCTGACCTGTCGATCATCGAGCGGGCCTATGCGGTGGCCGAGAAGGCTCACCAGGGCCAGCTGCGTAAGAGCGGTGACCCCTACATCACCCACCCGCTGGCCGTGACGTCGATTCTCGCCGAGCTGGGCATGACCCCCGACACACTGGCCGCTGCGCTGCTGCACGACACGGTGGAGGACACGCCGTACAGCCTGGAGTCGCTGACCAGCGACTTCGGTGACGAGATCGCGATGCTCGTTGACGGCGTGACCAAGCTGGACAAGGTGACCTACGGGGAAGCGGCGCAGGCCGAGACCGTCCGCAAGATGGTCGTGGCCATGGCCCGGGACATCCGTGTCCTGGTGATCAAGCTGGCCGACCGTCTGCACAATGCCCGCACCTGGCGCTACGTCTCGGAGGAGACCGCACAGCGCAAGGCCCGTGAGACCCTCGAGATCTATGCGCCGCTGGCCCACCGGCTCGGGATGAACACGATCAAGTGGGAGCTTGAGGACCTGGCCTTCGCCACGGTCCATCCGAAGGTGTATGAAGAGATCGTGAGGCTGGTGGCCGAGCGGGCGCCTGCTCGGGAGGAGTATCTCGCCAGCGTCCGCGAGAACATCACCAAGGATCTGGCAGCAACCAGGATCAAGGCCGTCGTGACCGGGCGGCCGAAGCACTACTACTCCGTGTACCAGAAGATGATCGTGCGTGGTCGCGAGTTCGAGGAGATCTACGACCTCGTCGCTGTCCGGGTTCTGGTTGAGTCTGTACGCGACTGCTATGCCGTGCTCGGTGCGTTGCATGCCCGCTGGAACCCCGTGCCCGGGCGCTTCAAGGACTACATCGCGATGCCGAAGTTCAACATGTACCAGTCGTTGCACACCACGGTCATCGGCCCACAGGGCAAACCGGTCGAGATTCAGATCCGGACGCACACCATGCATCGCCGGGCGGAGTACGGCGTGGCTGCGCACTGGAAGTACAAGGAGGACGCCCCGGGTCGGGCGGGCGACTCCGCGGTCTCCGGGCGCAAGTCTGATATCGGTCCCGTGAACGACATGGCGTGGCTGCGTCAGCTGCTCGACTGGCAGAGCGAGATCTCCGACCCCGGCGAGTTCCTGGACTCCCTGCGTTTCGAGATCAGCGCCCAGGAGGTGTATGTCTTCACGCCCAAGGGGTCTGTAGTGGCCCTGCCGGCCGGTTCGACCGCGGTTGACTTCGCGTATGCGGTGCACACCGAGGTCGGTCACCACTGCATCGGCGGCAGGGTCAACGGTCGACTGGTCCCGCTCGAGAGTCCTCTGGAGAACGGGGATGTCGTCGAGATCCTGACCTCGAAGGCCGAGGGAGCCGGACCGTCACACGACTGGCTCACGTTCGTGCGCAGCCCAAGGGCACGCAACAAGATCCGCCAGTGGTTCTCCAAGGAGCGACGCGAAGAGGCGATCGATGTCGGCAAGGACTCCATCGCCAAGGCCATGCGCAAGCAGGGGCTGCCGCTGCAGCGGCTGATGACCCATGACTCGCTCACCGAGCTCGCAGGTGAGCTGCACTACCCTGACATCTCCAGCCTGTATGCGGCGGTGGGCGACGGTCATGTGTCGGCCCAGCACGTCGTCGGGCGTCTGGTCGCGCACTTCGGCGGCCGGGAGGGTGCTACCGACGACCTCGCTGAGGTCACCACCCCCTCATCCGGGCTGCCACGCCCGCGCAACGGTGACCCCGGTGTGGTAGTCGTCGGGGCAGATGACGTCTGGGTCAAGCTGGCACGCTGCTGCACACCGGTTCCGGGGGACCCCATCATGGGTTTCGTCACGAGGGGCAGAGGCGTATCGGTCCACCGTTCGGACTGCACGAATGCAGAGTCCCTGCTCTCACAGCCCGATCGGCTGATCGAGGTCGAATGGGCCCCGTCCGCCGCCAGCGTGTTCCTGGTTCAGCTGCAGGTCGAGGCACTTGACCGTAACGCCCTGCTGTCGGACGTCACACGGGTCCTGTCCGATCAGCACGTGAACATCCTGTCGGCCACGGTGCACACCTCCCGTGACCGGGTGGCCCTGTCCCGTTTCACCTTCGAGATGGGCGACCCGGGACATCTGGACCACGTGATCCAGGCCGTGCGCAAGATTGACGGTGTCTTCGACGTCTATCGAATCACCGGTGGCAAGACATCCGACAAGGAGCAACAGCCTGACTGACGGGCGGACCGGCTACCGGCTAACCGCCGAACTCCTGGACACCGGCCCGCGCCTGAGCCAACCACAGCTCTCGGGCCTCGAGTGCCGAGCGCGCCTCGGCAGTCTTCTTGGCATTGCCGGAAGCCTCTGCCTTCTCGAGGTCCTTCCGCAGCCCTTCAACCGCCTTCACGAGCTGATCCACCAGGCTCTGCGCGCGCGCTGCTGCCTCGGGATTGACACTCGCCCAACGCTTTTCGTCGTTCTCCCGGACGACCTGCTCGATGTGGCGCATCGCCTTCTCGAGGCGCTCCACATCGGGACGCGGAACCTTGCCCGCCCGCTCCCACTTCTCCTGGATGACTCGCAGGGTTGACTTTGCGGCCTCGATATCGGTGACCGGCAGAAGCGACTCGGCCTCCGCGAGGAGTGCCTCCTTGACGACAAGGTTTGCCTTGAACCCCTCGTTCTCGGCGGCGACGATCTCATCCTTGGCGTTGAAGAAGCTGTCTTGTGCGGTTTTGAAACGAGCCCACAGAGCGTCGTCGTCCGCGCGGGAGGTGCGACCGGCCTCTCGCCAGCGGTCCATCAACCGTTTGAACGCCGTCGCGGTCGATGACCAGTCCTTGCTGGATGCGAGCGCCTCAGCCTCCTTGACCAGCTGTTCCTTCAATGACCTGGCTTCTGACTGGGTGTCCTCGAGCTGGGCAAAGTAGACCCGGCGAGCCTTGTCGAAGGAGTTGCGAGCTGCGCTGAACCGTTGCCAGAGCGCGGTCTCGGACTCCCGGTCGAGCTTGGGGCCGTTTCGTTGCAAGGACTTCCACTCATCCAGCAGGGCCCGCATCCGGGTGCCACTGGTCTTCCACTGAATCTTGGCTTCCGGCTGATCGGCGATCTTCTCGGCCTCGAGAACGAGCTCCTCACGCTTGGCCTTGCCTGCCTCGCGGGCCACACCGCGTTCGACGCTCTCGGTGGCCTTCTTTGCGTCGACGGCTGCCGCAATCTCGGCGACCCGGGCATCGAGAGCGGCCACGTCGCCCACCACACGGGCGTCAGCAGTCTGCTCGCGCAGCTTGGCAAGCCCTTCAGAGCCCTCTCGAGCGGACAGGTCCGTGTGCGTCACCCGTTGCAGGAGCAGCTCAGCGGAGGCGAGCATCTCGTCGTACTTGCGGGTGAAGTACCTCAAGGCCTCGTCATGGCTGGCGCCCGGATAGGAACCGACCTCTCGCTCACCCTCAGAAGTGCGGACGAACACCGTCCCTGACTCGTCAACCCGGCCGTACTGCAAGGGTTTCGGCGCTCCACTTCCGTGCAGCCGTCCGGCCAGAGACGCCGGACTGGGAACGTGCATGGTCGCGGGGGTCGGGACGGGGTGCGCAGGCTCGGGGGTCGGGGCGGGGGTCGGTGGTGCGGGGGTCGGGACCTCAGGCGCAGGCTCAGGCGCAGGGGTCGGCTCGGGGGTCGGGACGGGGTGCGCAGGTGCGGGGGTTGGAGCGGGGGTCGGGACCTCAGGCTCAGATGTTGCGACCACAGCCTCAGATGTTGCGACCACAGGTTCAGCGGAGGGGGCCACCGTGAGCTCGGGCGAAGTCTCTGGAGTCGCTGGAGCTGTCGCGGGCGCCGAGATCGGCTCGGGCACGGGGGATGACGCCTCGGCCGGCGTATCTGCATCCGGTGGTGCTGCTGTGTCTACCCCGGTCTCAATCACTTCGGTGGAGTCCGCGCTGGGGGGGTTCTCGGGCGTCTGCTCGGTCACTGTCAGGCCTTCTTCTCGGTGACATTCACCGCGAGGATGCTGATCGGCTGCAAAGGCGCGGTGTTCTGGTTGGCATCCGGCTGGCTGGCGCCGGCTGCCGCGATCTTGTCGACGATATCCATACCGGAGGTGATCTTGCCGAAGATTGAGTAGCCGACGGGGTCTTTGAGCTCGGTCTGCTTGTAGACGATGAAGAACTGGCCGCCATTGCTCTTGGGGTCGCTGGTACGCGCCATCGCGAGCGTGCCAGCGGGGAAGATCGAGTTGGCCGGCGGATTCTCGACACCGAAGCCGTAGCCGGGAGTGCCCTGGCCCGTGCCCGTGGGGTCACCGCACTGCAGCACGAAGATGCCCTCTGTGGTCAGCCGGTGACAGGGGCTTTCGACCCAGTAGCCACTCTCGGCCAGGCCGAGGAACGAGGCGACCGTCTGCGGGGCCTTGGTCCCGTCGAGCTCCATCGTGATGACGCCGCAGTTTGTCATCACGGTCGCGATGAAGGTCTTGCCGGCGGCGATCTTCTTGTCGGGCAAGGTGGCGTGCCGTTTGTCAAAAGGAACCACTGGCGGGGCAACACACCCGGCGACAAGGTTGGCACGCGCCGTGGGAGCCGAGGCCGCCGTGGGGGTCGAGGTGGCCGGGACGGGCTTGCCATCCTTGTTGAGGGCGAAAGTCAGTCCCACGAATCCACCGATGACCACGATCATGACCAGCACGATGCCAAGAACCTGCGTGTTTCTGCGCGAGTCCCGGGCACGCTGGTCCAGCACCGACTGACGTTTCTCGATGCGGCGCTTCTGGCGAGCTCGGTCGCGTGAGCTGGGCGACACCTGGGCACTCCTTGGGGCAGTAGGCGAAAACGCTGGCTTTGGGCGCATTGGAGCCGTCGTCAGTCTAGGCGGGCAACGCTCGCGAGCGCGGGGGCAGGGTCACGAGTCCGTGACGGTTAGGCTCACAAGGGTGTTCACCATCGGATTCCCGGCCGTTGTCGCCGGCACCAACTGCTACATCCTTGCTCCCGCTCCCGGTGAGGAATGTCTGATCGTCGACCCCGGCGTAGGGGTCTCCGCTCAGCTGTCCGAGCTCCTGCGCGAGCACCGGCTCAGGCCGGCGGCAGTGCTTCTCACCCACGGGCACTTCGACCACGTGTACTCGGTGACGCCGGTGTGCAGCTCATCCGGTGTTGCCGCATACATCCACGGCGAGGATCGCTACCGTCTGAAGGACCCCCTGTCCGCGGTGGGACCAGAGCTGATTGCCATGTTCGAGCAGCAGTTCGGCAAGCAGGAAAGCTGGCAGGAACCCGCAGACGTCATCGATCTGGCTCACGGCCAGAAGCTCTCGATAGCCGGCCTCGACCTGGAGGTGCTCCACGCGCCCGGTCATACGGAGGGTTCCGTGGTCTTTGCGCTGCCGGAGGTGCCAGACGGTGTCGCTGCCGAGGTCGGCGCCCGGTCCACCGTGCTGTCCGGTGATGTTCTGTTCGCCGGTTCCATAGGACGCACGGACCTCGCCGGTGGTGACGGGGCCGCCATGAACCGGAGCCTGCGCGACGTGATCCTGCCCCTTGCCGATGACGTGCTCGTGCTTCCCGGACATGGCCCGGCCACCACGATGAAACAGGAACGCGCCACCAACCCGTACCTGCAGGGATTGGCCTCGTGAGCAAAGTCCGCCCGATCAGTGGCTTTCCCGAGTGGCTGCCCGGCGAACGCATCATCGAGCAGCACTTCCTGGACGTGATCCGCGAGACTTTCGAGCTGCATGGTTTCGCCTCGATCCAGACCCGGGCGGTGGAGCCGATCGAACGTCTCACCAGCCAGGGGGAGGACACGGACAAGGAGATCTATGCGATCAGCCGTCTTGCGGCCGGCATAGATGACGCCGGGCACTCGTCACCGAATGCACGGCTTGGCCTCCACTTCGACCTGACCGTCCCGTTCGCACGATATGTTCTGGAGAACGCGGGGAAGCTGACGTTCCCCTTCCGCCGATACCAGATCCAGCCCGTATGGCGTGGCGAGCGTCCACAGGAAGGTCGCTTTCGGGAGTTCACCCAGTGCGACATCGACATCGTTGACGTGGGTGATCTTGCCCCCCAGTACGAGGCCGAGCTGCCCCTGGTGATCGCCGACGCGTTCAGCAAGCTGCCCATCGGCCCGTTCCGGATCCAGGTCAACAACCGCAAGATCCCAGAAGGGTTCTACCTGGGTATCGGGCTCACGGACGTCCAGACGATGCTGCGGATCGTGGACAAGCTCGACAAGATCGGCGCGGCGTCGGTTCACGACCTGATGGTCGCTGCCGGCGCGACGAGCGAGCAGGCCGGTGCTGCGCTTGCCCTGGCTCAGATCAACGCCCCTGACGAGAGCTTCGTGGAGCAGGTGCGCGCCCTCGGCGTCGAGCACGAGACCCTCACCCAGGGGCTGGCCGAGCTGGCAGCCGTGATGCGCGTCGGAGCAGAGCACGCCTCTGGCCTGATGGTTGCAGATCTGAAGGTCGCCCGAGGGCTGGACTACTACACCGGCACGGTCTATGAGACCCAGCTGATCGGGTCTGAGTCCTACGGGTCGATCTGCTCGGGTGGTCGCTACGACGCGCTCGCCTCGGACGGCCGGACGACCTATCCCGGCGTCGGCATCTCCATCGGGCTCTCACGACTTCTGGCCAAGATCATGCCCACCCTGTCGGCCAGCCGGTCTAGTCCCTCGTGCGTTCTGGTGGCCCTGGCCGACGAGAGCGACCGGGCCCGGGGGATGGGTGTTGCCACTGCGCTGCGCAAACGGGGCATCGCCTGTGAGGTGGCGCCGGTTGCCGCCAAGTTCGGCAAGCAGATCATGTTCGCCCAGCGACGCGGCATACCGTTCGTGTGGTTCCAGGCTTCCGGTGAGCAGGGTCGGACCACGGGCAAGGACTCCGTGAAGGACATCCGATCCGGTGACCAGGCCGAGGCGAGCTCAGCATCGTGGATGCCGCCGGCCGAGGACCTGCGGCCCCGCGTGATGGCCTGATCCCGGGCTGGGCGATCCGGCGGCACTAGACTCGGAATTTGCAGCCCTCGGGCGGCCGATCGACGTGACAATGAGGTCACCTCGGCGGTGGTGCATCGTCAAAGGATGTTGATAACCGTGAAGGTCGGGATTCCACGCGAAGTCAAGAACAACGAGTACCGGGTGGCTATCACGCCCTCTGGTGTTCACGAGCTGGTGCGCAACGGCCACGAGGTCTGTGTCGAGACCGATGCGGGCGTCGGTTCCTCGATCACCAACGCGGACTTCGTCGCGGCCGGGGCGAAGATTCTTGACAGCGCCGCTGACGTGTGGGCCACCGCTGACCTGATTTTGAAGGTCAAGGAGCCGATCGCCTCCGAGTACCCCTTGATGCGGGAGGGGCAGGCCCTGTTCACCTACCTTCATCTGGCTGCCAACCGGGCGCTGACCGAGGAGCTCGTGAAGCGCAAGGTGACCGGCATCGCCTACGAGACCGTCGAGCTGCCCGACCACTCACTGCCGTTGCTGGCCCCGATGAGCGAGGTCGCCGGCCGGCTCGCCCCTCAGGTGGGTGCGGCGACGTTGATGGCCGCGCAGGGTGGGCGTGGTGTCCTGATGGGCGGGGTGTCCGGTGTGTATGCCGCGAAGGTGGTCGTGATCGGCGCGGGTGTGTCCGGGATGAACGCCGCGGCGATCGCGCTGGGCATGCAGGCCGAGGTTCTGCTGCTGGACCGGAACGTGGCCAAGCTTCGGGCCGCGGATGCGATCTACCAGGGCCACTGCCAGACGGTCACGTCCAACGCCTACGAGGTCGAACGGGCCATCGCCGACGCGGACCTGGTCATCGGTGCGGTCCTGGTCCCCGGTGCCAAGGCTCCGACCCTGGTCACCAACGAGCAGGTCTCACGGATGAAGCCGGGCTCGGTTCTGGTGGACATCTCCATCGACCAGGGCGGCTGCTTCGAGGACTCTCATGCGACCACGCACGCCGACCCGACGTACAAGGTGCACAACTCGGTGTTCTACTGCGTGGCCAACATGCCGGGCGCGGTGCCTCACACCTCGACCTACGCGCTGACCAACGTGACGCTGCCGTATGCCGTGGAGCTCGCCAACCACGGCTGGCGCAAGGCACTTCAGGCCGACCCGGCCCTGGCACTCGGCCTGAACACGTACAACGGTCAGGTCACCTACGGCCCCGTTGCCGAAGCCCACGGTCTCCCATCACTGACCCTCGCCGAGGTGCTGCGCTGATCTACGCCGTCACCGCCGATGACTGAGCGGAAAGCCGGTGCGGGTGACAGGACAGCTGACGTGAAGGCCGTCGGTTCCAGTTCCAGCACCCCGCTGGCGCTGGCAACCCGCGGATGGCTGGACCATCTGAGGGTTGAGCGAGGTGCGGCCGACAACACCTTGACGTCCTATCGGCGGGACCTTGCGCGATATGGCCAGTTCTTGAACGGGCGTGGGATCAGCGATCCCGGGGTCGTGCGCGAGGCCGACGTCACCGAGTTTCTCGCCTCGCTGCGCGAAGGTGGAGCCGAACAAGCGCCTCTGTCCGCATCGTCGGCGGCGCGGACACTCATTGCCGTGCGAGGCCTGCACAGGTTCCTGGCACTCGAGGGTGCGACAGCATCAGACCCAGCAGTTGGGGTGGCGCCACCCAAGGTGCCCAAGAGGCTGCCCAAGGCCATCTCGGTCACGCAGGTAGAGAGCCTGCTGTCGGCTGCAAGCCTGGGGGACTCGCCCGCAGCCTTACGCGACCGCGCGATGCTGGAGGTGCTCTATGGTGCCGGCGCGAGGATCAGTGAAACCGTTGACCTCGACCTGGATGACATCGACTTCGGTGAGACGCTGACACGTGACGGCGACCGGGACGACCTCAACCGCAGGCCGGGGTCGGTGCGTCTGGTCGGCAAGGGGAGCAAGGAACGAATCGTCCCTCTGGGGAGCTACGCACGTGAGGCGGTCACGGCTTACACGATCCGGGCCCGCCCGTCCCTGGCACTCCGAGGAAAGGGAACACCGGCCCTGTTTCTGAACCTGCGCGGGGGCCGACTGTCACGCCAGGGTGCCTGGGCCGCGATCCACGCCGCGGCCGAGCGCGCCGACCTGGGGGACAGTGTCAGCCCGCACACCCTGAGACATTCCTTCGCCACACACATGCTCGAGGGCGGCGCCGACGTGCGCGTGGTGCAGGAACTGCTGGGCCACGCATCAGTGACCACGACGCAGATCTACACTATGGTCACTGTCCAGCACCTGCGCGAGGTCTACGCTGAAGCCCATCCTCGAGCCCGATGAACAGTATTCGTCCGCGACAGGCCGAGCGCCGCCTTGAAACAGTACCCCCGGCGCGACTAGGGTCGACGCGATCAGCGAGAGACTGACCGATGACCTATCGACCGCGCTGGGAGGAAACACCTGTGACTAACGTGGTGACCACCGTCGCCGATGGTACGGCCATCGAGGATCCGAGGACCAAGGCGCCGAGCATCGAGTCTCATGCATCCACGGGTCCGGGCGCCAAGGGCTCGGCAGCGACCGCAGCGTTGGCAGAGCCAGAACGGAATCCGGCCCGTCTGCCCGGCACACAGAACGTGGGAGCCGGCCAGATAGGCCCCACCGGGCGGATCATGCCCGACTTCCCCGAACCTCCCCGCCTGCGCACCCACGGTCCCGCCCGGATCATCGCGATGTGCAACCAGAAGGGCGGTGTCGGCAAGACGACGAGCACGATCAACCTCGGTGCCGCGCTCGCCGAGTGTGGCCGCAAGGTCCTGCTGATCGACTTCGACCCGCAGGGGGCTCTCTCTGTCGGTCTGGGCGTTCCGACCTATGAGCTCGAGGTCACGATCTACAACCTGCTGGTCGAGCGCGGACACGATATCCACGACGTCGTCCAGCACACCAGCGTAGAGAACCTCGACATCATCCCCGCCAACATCGACCTGTCGGCAGCTGAGGTGCAGCTTGTCGGAGAGGTCGCTCGCGAGATGGTGCTGGCGCGCGTCCTGCGCCCGATCGTTGACGACTACGACGTTGTCCTCATCGACTGCCAGCCCTCGCTGGGCCTGCTCACCGTCAATGCGCTCACTGCTGCCCATGGCGTGATCATTCCGCTGGAGTGCGAGTTCTTTGCGATGCGCGGGGTCGCGCTTCTGGTGGAGACGATCGACAAGATCTGTGACCGCCTTAATCCTCGACTAGAGGTTGATGGAATTCTCGCCACGATGTATGACAGCCGAACTCTGCACAGCAGGGAGGTCGTGCGAAGCGTGGTGGACCATTTTGGCGACCAGGTCTTCCACACCGTGATCAGCCGCACGGTCAAGTTCCCGGACTCATCGCTGGCTGCCGAGCCGATCACGACCTACGCCTCGACTCACTCGGCAGCCGAGGCGTACCGGCAGCTGGCGCGCGAGCTCATCGCGCGGGGCGGGGCGGCCTGAGCACTATGACAGGGGCCTCGGCCACCGAGGTTGCAGAGGTTACTTCGAGCGTCCTCGCGGGGCCACCCGGGCGCACTGAGCCGGACCGGCTCGCCGAGTCCTTGGCCGGGCAGCCCGCAGCGGTGCCGACGACCATGTCCGCCTCCGGCCTGACACCGGGCGGCGTTCTGCGCAGGGCAGACAGCCAGCCCTTCGAGGTACACCTCGACGTGTTCCAGGGTCCGTTCGAGCTGCTCTTGGGCCTGATCTCCAAGCACAAGCTGGACATCACCGAGATAGCGCTTGCCGAGGTCACTTTCGAGTTCATGGCACATATCAGGGCACACCAGGCATCTGATACCGAGTGGGACCTGAGCCAGGCCTCGGAGTTCCTCCTGGTGGCCGCCACCCTGCTGGACCTCAAGTCGGCTCACCTGCTCCCGCAGCTCGATCCGGCCGACGACGAGGATCTGGCGCTGATCGAAGCGCGGGACCTGCTCTTTGCCCGGCTGCTGCAGTACCGGGCCTACAAACAGGTCGCCAGCGCGTTCGCGGAGCGGATGGCCACCGCAGGCCGGATGACCCCGCGCCAGGCTGGCCTGGACCCCCATTTCGCGGCCCTGCTGCCGGAGCTGGTGATGGTCGTAACGCCCGAACAGCTGGCCATGATCGCTGCCCGGGCAGTCATGCCCAAGGTGGTTCCCACCGTGGGTCTGGAGCACCTGCATGCGCCGGTGGTCAACGTTCGCGAGCAGGCCGCCGTGATCGTTCAGCGGCTGCGCGCCTGCCGCACGTGCTCCTTCCGATCCCTGGTCGCCGACGCCGACAGCACCTTGGTGATCGTCGCTCGCTTCCTGGCCCTGTTGGAGCTGTTCCACGAGTCTGTCCTCAGCTTCGACCAGACGGAGGCGCTCGGAGAGCTGGTTATTCAGTGGACTGGCCAGGACGACGGCGAGATCGGGTTCAGCGACGAGTTCGACGAGGATGTCGCGGTCGACCAGAACGCCGCGACCGATAAGGAGACGGTGAGAACAGTTGAGTGACACGCCGACCGAGAACACGCAGGAGCAGGTCGCCTTCGACATCAACGACTTCGCCGGAGGTGCCCGCGCCGCGATCGAGGCGGTGCTGATGGTGATCGACGAGCCGGTCACCGAGATGTCTCTGGCGTCGGCACTGGAGCTGCCGGTCGAGGACGTCCTGGGACACCTGCACGCCCTCGCCGCTGAGTACGACGAAAGCAACCGCGGATTCGCCATCAAGGCAATCGCCGGGGGATGGCGGGTCTACAGCCGTCCGGAGTACGCCCCGGTGGTCGAAAGGTTCCTCCTGGACGGGGCGCAGGCCAAGCTCACCCAGGCAGCCCTGGAGACCCTGGCCGTCATCGCCTATCGCCAGCCGGTCGCCCGCTCCCGGGTCAGCTCGGTGCGCGGCGTCAACGTCGACGGTGTCGTCCGGACCCTGCTCACCCGCGGCCTGATCGAGGAAATGGGGGAAGAAGGGGAGTTTGGTGCGACCCTGTACGGGACGACGTCCTACTTCCTGCAACGGCTTGGCCTCGGTTCACTGGATGAGCTGCCGGCACTGGCCCCCTATCTACCCGAGGTTGATGTGCTCGACGAACTAGCGGCCCTTTCCAAGGACGGCCGTGCATGAGCGACCGTACCCCGGCCAAGGGCGGCAGAGGCTTCGACGGACCCCGCAAACGGTCCACGAGCAGTGCCCCGCAACGCCGCACCGGCGCCGATCGTGGTCGCTCCCCGGGGCGTGGCGCGCCAGAGAGCGGCCTTGCCGCGCAACGGGGCAGCAGTGGCACCACCAAGCCGAGTCAGCCAACGCGACTGCCCGCACAGCGGGAGAAGCCAGCCGTCGAGGTCGACGTTCATGATCCCGATGGCGTGCGCCTGCAGAAGCTCCTGGCTGCGGCCGGCGTCGGTAGCCGGCGGACCTGCGAGAACCTGATCACCGCAGGCCGGGTCGCGGTCGACGGACACGTGGTGACCGAGCTGGGTGTGCGGATCGACCCCAACAACCAGACCGTCCATGTTGACGGCTCAAGGGTCCAGCTCGACGAGTCCCGCGTCTACCTCGCCTTCAACAAGCCGCTCGGAGTCGTGTCGACCATGAGCGACGATCTCGGTCGCCCGTGCGTCGGAGACTTCGTCAGCAACCGCAAGGAGCGGCTCTTTCATGTCGGGCGCCTGGACGCCGATACCGAAGGCCTGCTGCTGCTGACCAATGACGGTGAGCTGGCCCACAGGCTCCAGCACCCGTCATACGGTGTCCTCAAGACGTATGTGGCACAGATCCCCGGGCCGGTCCCGCGCGACCTGGGCAAGCGGCTGCGCGCCGGCATCGAGCTCGACGACGGGCCGGTCAAGATCGACTCCTTCAAGCTCGTGGACTCTGCCCCGGGCAAGGCCCTGGTCGAGGTCAAGCTGCACGAGGGCCGCAAGCACATCGTGCGGCGGCTGCTCGAGGCAGTGGGGCACCCGGTGATCACCCTGGTCAGAACCGATGTCGGCCCGATCCGGCTCGGCGACCTACGATCGGGCCGGATGCGCTCGCTCAACGGGCCCGAGATCGGTCAGCTGTACTCAGCAGCCGGACTCTGATGCGCTAGGTCCGCTTCGTCGCTACGGTTACGCAGGTGAGTGATACGCGTATGCCGGCCAGTTCCGTTCGCGCCATCAGGGGTGCAATACAGCTTGATGTCGACGAGCGTGATCACGTCCTGGCCTCGACCCGTGAGCTCGTCACATCGGTTCTGGCGGAGAACTCGCTGACCAAGGACGACGTCATCTCGATCATGTTCACGGCCACCCCGGACGTGCGCAGCGAGTTCCCCGCCGTCGCGGCACGCGAGCTCGGCCTTGGTGACGTCCCGCTGATGTGCACCCAGGAGCTCGACATCCGGGGGGCGATGCCGCTGGTGATCCGCCTGATGGCCCACGTCAACACGCCGCTACCCCGCGACCAGATCAGCCATGTCTATCTGCGGGGCGCAACCGCACTGCGTCGAGACCTGGCGCAATGAGTGCGAACGCACCTGTCCGGCCGCAAGTCAGGATCGTCGGAACAGGCCTGATCGGGGCGAGCCTGGGAATGGCCCTGTCACGGGTCGGTTTTCAGGTGACCCTGGACGACCCGTCACCCACCGCCGCAGCGCTGGCGCGCGACCTCGGTGCGGGTGTTCTGGCTGCGGACTCGGCAGCAGTCCCGCAGCTGGTGGTAGTCGCCGCACCTCCAGATGTCGTGGCAAGCGTCATCGCCGTCGAGCTGACCCGCTGGCCGGACGCCGTGGTCACCGATCTGGCCAGCGTCAAGGGTGCGGTCCTGACCGCGTTGCAGGACGGGGGAGCCGACCTTTCGCGCTACGTCGGGTCGCATCCCATGGCTGGCAGGGAGAAGTCAGGGGCGATGGCCGCACAGGGGGATCTGTTCGTGGGCCGCTCATGGGTCGTTGCACCCGGCCCGAGCGCCTCAGCCGACGCCGTGAAGATGGTGCGCGAGATCGCCGAGGCTGCCGGCTCGGTGGTGCTCATCATGAGCCCGCAGGAGCACGACGCGGCGGTCGCTGTTGTCTCACACGTTCCGCAGATCGCGGCCAGCCTGGTGGCAAGCCGGTTGCGCGACCTGCCGTCGGGCGCCGTTGCCCTGTCGGGGCAGGGGATCCGTGACGTCACACGCATCGCGGCCAGCGACCCGGGTATGTGGACCCAGATCCTGGCCGGCAACGCCCCGGCCGTCCGATGCGTCCTCGAGTCTCTCGCCGCAGATCTTGACGAGGTGCTCATGGCACTGCGTCACCTTGAGTCGGACCCGAACGAAGGCAGCGTGGGCGCCCGTGCCGTTTTGGCCAGGGCTGTGGCGGACGGTAACGCGGGGCATGCCCTCATCCCTGGCAAGCATGGCGCAGCCCCGACAACCTATGCCACGGTCGTCGTCGTTGTTCCGGATGAGCCAGGTGCGGTGGGTCGGCTGCTGCAGGACGTCGGCGAGGCCGGGGTCAACATGGAGGACCTGCGTCTGGATCACGCCGTCGGCCAGCCGTTCGGCCTTGCAGAGCTCTCGGTGCTTCCAACGGCGGCTCAGTCCCTGGTCACCGCGCTGAGCGCTCGGGGTTGGCCAGTCCGCGTCTGATCTGTCAGCGCCCGCATCCGTTGGCACGGTAACGGTGACAGGAATTCATCAAGCGTTGCATTGAGTCCCGGCCCGAACTAGCATCGGCGCCATGCGCGCAATGATCGTCAAAGAGTTCCGAGAGCTACGCCGTGACAGGCGAACCCTGGCCATGTTGATCGCGATGCCGCTACTGCTGCTGGTGATCTTCGGCTATGCGGCCAACTTCCAGGTGCTGACCGTCAAGGCGGCGGTCGTGGGACCCCAGGCCACGCAGGTCGCCGCCACCTTGCCGTCATCGTTCTTCCAGGTCACCGAGACCAGGCCATCGGACAGCAAGGCAGACGCGGAACGGCTGCTTCAGGACAACACGGTGGACGTCGCCATCGTCACCGGCCAGCAGCCAGCGCTCGCCCTGGTGGACGGCTCGAACCTCTTCGCCTCGCAGGCGATCGTGTCCGTGCTCAACAAGGCGGGCGACAAGTTCACCACGCAGATCGTGTACAACCCCGCGCTCAAGACCTCCTGGGTGATGATCCCGGCCATCATCGGACTGATCCTCACATTCATCGGCACGATCGTGACAAGCATCGGCCTGGTACGCGAGCGCGAGACGGGCACTCTCGAGCAGCTGGCCGTCATGCCGATCAAGCCGGCCACCGTGATCCTTGGCAAGATCTCGCCGTACTTCCTGGTGGCCTCGATCGACATGGTCATCATCACCACTCTCGGCATGCTGCTCTTCGGCGTGCCGTTCAACGGCAACCCTTTCGTGTTCGCGCTCGGAGCAGGGCTGTTCTTGTTCGTGGTGCTCGGGCTCGGTGTGTTCATCTCGACGATCTCGCAGACCTCCGGCCAGGCGATCCAGACAGCCTTCATGTTCCTGCTGCCGCAGATCCTGCTGTCGGGGATGATCTTCCCGCTCGACGCGATGGCTGCTGGGGTGCGCTGGATCGGGTACCTGCTCCCGCTCACCTACTTCGTGATGATCTCGCAGGGCGTGCTGCTTCGCGGGGCGTCGCTGGTGTCGCTGTGGCTGCCGTTCCTCATGCTCACGGTGATGGCCATCGTGGTATTCAGCGGCGCCACCCTCCGGTTCCGCCGCGACCTTGCACCAGGTCGCCGGCGTCATCCTGGCAAGGTCTCAGTAAGACCTGCCTCCGAGCGCGCTGCCGGGCCAGCCGGCAGCGAGGCTCGGAGCGGTTCATGACCTATGCCGTCCGCTCCGCCGACGTGCGGTTCGGCGACACGCTTGCACTCGACGACGTGAGCCTGGACGTCGAGCCCGGATCGGTCGTCGCGGTCGTCGGCGGCGACGGCGCCGGCAAGACCACCCTGCTCCGCAGCCTGGTCGGGAAGGTGCAGGTCGAGCGGGGCGAGGTCGACGCCCCCTCCCCCCAGGAGATCGGCTACCTCCCGGCGACGGCGGGCAGCTGGCCATCGCTCACTGTCGTCCAGAACATGGATTTCGTCGGCGGCATCTACGGCTTGGCGGGCACAGCGCTGGTGGCCCGCCGCGACGAGCTGCTCGGCCGCGCCTCGCTGCTGGACGTCGCAGACCGGCTGGCCTCACAGCTGTCTGGCGGCATGCGCCGCAAGCTCGGCTTCAGCATGGCGATGCTGCATGACCCGCCGCTGCTGGTGCTCGATGAACCTAGCACCGGCGTCGACCCGGTGAGCCGGGTCGACCTGTGGCGGCTGGTGTCAGAGGCCGCAGCCGCCGGCGCCGCGGTCGTCATGTCGACGACGTACCTCGACGAGGCCGAGCGGGCCGCGAGCCTGCTGGCTCTCGACGGCGGCCGAACTCTGGCCAGCGGCACGCTGCGCGAGGTGCTCGACTCGTTCGGGGGTGCCATCGCGCGGACCGCCACACCGCGCCGGCTGGACTGGGCCTGGCGGCGGGGGCGGGACTACCACGAGTACTGGCCCAGCAGCGGCGACGTGCCACACGACGCCACAGCCGTCATCCCGGACCTCGAGGACGTGGTGATCACCCTGTCGCTGCTCAACGGACCTGACCGCGAGCTGGCGTCATGAACCCTCATGGTGCCGCCGGGGTCCCGGCCCCGGTGCTGCTTCGGGCCGACCGGGTCGGTCGCACGTTCGGGGGCTTCACCGCAGTCGACGACGTCACGATGAGCGTCGGACCTGGGGAGGTCGTAGGTCTGCTCGGCGCCAACGGCGCGGGCAAGACGACCCTGATCCGCATGCTGCTCGGACTGCTCGCAACGAGCAGCGGCAACGTCGATCTGCTCGGGGGTCCACCCGATCGCCAGCGGCGTGCACGCCTCGGCTACGTGCCACAAGGCCTCGGGCTGTATCGCGACCTCACTGTCCAGGAGAATCTCGCCTTCAGCACACAGGCATACGGGGTCGCTCCACCGCAGCTCCCCACGGCGCTGGGACCGGTGGCCGACCGGCTGGTCGCGGAGCTTCCTCTTGGCCTGCAGCGACGGCTTGCCTTCCTCGCCGCACTCGCACACGACCCCGAGGTGCTGGTCCTGGACGAGCCGACGTCCGGTGTCGACGCGCTCGCCTGCGCGGCGCTGTGGGACACGATCCGCGAGCAGGCCGAGAAGGGGGTCGGCGTGCTGGTGACGACCCACAACATGCAGGAGGCAGAGCAGTGCGACCGGCTGCTGCTCATGTCGGCGACCCGCCTGGTCGCACAAGGCAGCGAGGCGGACATCATCGGCTCGACCACCGCCGTTGCCGTCCGAAGCAGCGACTGGGCGCGGGCGTTCGCCGTGCTCAACGAGGCCGGCCAGCCGGTGATGCTGGCCGGGCGTGACGTACGCGTCGCCGACGCCGACGCCGACCAGGTCCGCAGCGTCCTCGCCCGGTCGGGACTCGAGGCTGACGTCAGCCGGGTTCCGGCCACCATCGAGGAACGGATGATGGTGCTCGCCCGATCCAGCGGGGTGGCCTGATGCGGGCTCGGGGGCGGCGTCCGGCCGGTGGCTCCGATACCCGCCAGGAGATCTGCACCGCGGCCGGTGAGCTGTTCGCCGAGCTCGGCTTCGAACGCACCACGATGCGTATGGTGGCCGCCCGCGCCGAGGTCGACCCTGCTCTCATCCACCACTACTTCGGCAACAAGGACGGTCTGCTCGCAGCGGCCCTGGCCCTGCCTGTCGACCCCGCGGTGCTGCTGGCCGGTCTCGACGAGGACCCCCAGCACGCCGGCCAGGCGATCGTGCGCCGGGTGCTCGGGATGTGGGAGGCGGACCTGGACACCCGGCGGCGTCTGCTGGCTCTGATGCGTGTCGGACTCTCGCACGAACACGCCGCAGGAGTACTGCGCGACCTGCTGGGCCGCACCATCCTCAAGGCCGTCGCGCGGGTGGTCGCCGATGATGACCGACCTCTGCGCGCCGCACTGGTCGGCACCCAGATGGGCGGTCTGCTGCTCGGCCGGTACCTGTTGGGGATCCCGGCCGTCCGGGACGCGACCCCCGAGCAGCTCGTTGTCGCGATCGGACCCGCGGTCCAGCACTACCTGACCGGCCCGATCGGCGGCAGGACCGCTACCCAGCAGGGGAGACAGGCCGCCGCGGGCCGGACCTGATTCCAGCAGGCCCATATGGGTGGGCCCTGCTAGCGCCCGGAATGCACCGCCCGGCCCAAGGCCTAAGGTTTATCGGGTGAACGCCCCGCACGCACCCCTTGTCATTGCCATCGACGGCCCGTCCGGCGTCGGCAAGTCCAGCGTCTCCAGAGCCGTCGCTCAACGGCTCAACCTGGCCTACCTCGACACCGGAGCCATGTTTCGGGCCCTGACCTGGTGGTGTCTTCAGCAGGGAGTGGACCTGCAGGACCAGCCAGCCGTGGCCACTGCCGCGAAGAACCTTCCACTGTCGATCGGCACCGATCCAAGCCGTCCCCGGGTCCAGGTCGGCGGCGTGCCTGTCGACAAGGAGATCCGGACGACCGTCATCTCAGCGTCGGTGTCAATGGTCGCGATCAATCTCGGCGTGCGCGATGAGCTGCGCAACCGTCAGCGAGACCTCATAGCCGAGTGTGTGCAGAGCGCCGGGGGAGTGGTGGTCGAGGGCCGCGATATCACCACCGTGGTGGCACCCGACGCGGATGTGCGGATCCTGTTGTCCGCCAGCCGGCAGGCGCGACTGACCCGGCGGACCAAGGAGCTCCACGGTGAGGCCGGTGAGGCCTTGGTCGCTGCCACCCACGACCAGATCGTGCGCCGCGACAGGGATGACTCGACCGTATCGGAGTTCATGAGCCCGGCACCGGGTGTGACCTTGGTGGACACCTCGGACCTGGACTTCCTGCAGTCTGTGGAAGCAGTGCTGGGCGTGGTCGGTACCTCGCTGAACGCGGCTCACCCGAGCTAAGGGATAATGAGTGGTTCCCAGCGTGGGCCACCGACTGAGACCCCCTGGTATCCCCTGACTGATCCATCCACTGAACCTGATGAAGGACCCTGCCGTGAGTGAGCACCCCGAGACCCTCCATGCCAACGAGGTCGACGACCTGTCGGTTGAGCGCGCCCTGCGCGTGGGCCTGGACGAGTTCGAGCTCGAAGACGACGACGTGTCGCTGCTGGATCGGGAAGGCGAGGGCGCCACCGGCTCCGAGCCTGGCGGCCCGGTGCCGGTGGTGGCGATCATCGGCCGCCCCAACGTCGGCAAGTCGACGCTGGTCAACCGGATCCTCGGCCGTCGAGAGGCAGTGGTCGAGGATGTGCCCGGCGTGACCCGGGACCGCGTCGCCTACGACGCCGAGTGGACGGGCACCCGGTTCACTCTCGTGGACACCGGAGGGTGGGAGGTCGACGCCACCGGCATTCACCTGCGCGTCGCCGAGCAGGCGGAGATCGCGATCGAGCTCGCCGATGTCGTGATGTTCGTCGTCGACGCCACAGTCGGCGCAACAGACACCGACGACGCCGTGGTCAAGCTGCTGCGCAAGTCGGGCAAGCCGGTCGTCCTGGTGGCCAACAAGGTTGACGACCAGCGCGTGGAGGCGGACGCGGCGATGCTGTGGTCCTTCGGTCTCGGCCAGCCGTGGCCGGTCTCGGCCCTGCACGGCAGGGGCAGCGGCGACGTCCTGGACGCCGTTCTCGAGGTCCTGCCGACGTTCTCCGCTGTCGGCGACGCCTATGCCCGGGGGGGCCCGCGGCGGGTAGCGCTGGTCGGCCGACCCAATGTCGGCAAGTCCAGCTTGCTCAACAAGCTCGCCGGCGAGGACCGGGTGGTCGTCGACAAGGTTGCCGGAACCACACGAGACCCTGTCGATGAGCTGATCGAGCTCGGCGGCAAGACCTGGCGATTCGTGGACACTGCCGGCATCCGCCGCAGGGTGCACCAGACCCGCGGCGCTGACTTCTACGCATCACTGCGCACCCAGACCGCACTCGAGAAGGCCGAGGTGGCCGTCGTCCTGATCGATGCTCACGATGCGATCGCCGAGCAGGACATCCGGGTGATCCAGCAGGTCGTCGACGCCGGGCGCGCCCTCGTGGTGGCGTACAACAAGTGGGACACCCTCGATGAGGAGCGCCGGTCGTACCTCGAGCACGAGATCGAGAAAGAGCTCGTCCAGATCCCGTGGGCGCAGAGGGTCAACATCTCCGCGCTGACCGGTCGCCACATGGATCGTCTCGTTCCCGCGCTCGAGACCGCGCTCGAGTCCTGGGACACCCGGGTGTCAACCGGTCGCCTCAATGCCTTCCTGGGCACCGTGACGGCGACCAACCCGCACCCGGTGCGTTCGGGTAAGCAACCTCGGATCCTGTTCGCCACGCAGGCAGACACCCGTCCGCCACGTTTTGTGGTCTTCGCCAGCGGGTTCCTGGAAGCCGGCTACAGGCGCTTCATCGAACGCCGCCTGCGCGAGGAGTTCGGCTTCGAGGGCACCCCGATCGAGGTCTCCGTGCGGGTTCGCGAGAAGCGTCGTAAGAAATAGGTCATCAGGCTTCTTCGCGATGTCACACAGACATCAACGGAGCGGCTGGAGCAGAACGGCCGACGGGCGGGTCTGAACCTAGGGTGTTCGTACGCTAGGGTTTCGTTCGCCTCACTTACGCATCTTGTAGGTGAGAGTCCCGGGATGTAGCGCAGCTTGGTAGCGCACTTGACTGGGGGTCAAGGGGTCGCAGGTTCAAATCCTGTCATCCCGACAGGGACAGAGGTCAGAGGCCGTTTCCGAGACATCGGAACCGGCCTCTGACCTGTCTCCGGCTGAAGATGTGGCAAAGATGCTGAGGTAAGGCTGGCATCGGAACGGGCAATTTCAGCGGTGCGCTCACGTGGTGGATGCGGTAAGAAGGCAGGCGTGAGGAATCCGACTTGGGCAAGAACGGCAGGACGACACAGACACGATCGGCGGCTCGGAGACGGCAGCACCGGGCGCCAGGCCCGCAACGCATAGTCTGTGTGCGTGAGGGAACAGGTGGACGAGAGCACTCAGGGGAGCCGTCCGGTCAGTGACCGGGTCCTGACCACGCCCAACGTCCTGTCCATGCTGCGTCTGGTATGCGTCCCGATCTTTCTTTGGCTCATTCTTACCTACCAGGACAACTGGGCTCTGGCCGTCCTGATGCTCTCGGGTGTGAGCGACTACCTTGACGGGAAGATCGCCCGTCGATACAACTCGGTCACCCGCGTCGGCCAGCTGCTCGACCCGCTGGCGGACCGGCTCTACATCCTGTCCACCCTGCTGGGTCTGGCCTGGCGCGAGATCATCCCGTGGTGGCTGGTGTTGATCCTGGTCGGCCGCGAGGTGTTCGGGACGGCACTGTTGATAGTCGTGCGCCACTACGGGTACCGCGCGCTGCCGGTCCACTTCATCGGCAAAGCTGCCACATTCGACCTTCTCTTCGCGTTTCCGCTGATCCTCCTCGGACAGGGCGACAGCATGTTCGCAGCAGTCGCCTTACCGTGCGGCTGGGCGTTCGCCTGGTGGGGTGCGGTGCTCTACTGGGTGGCCGGAGCGATGTACGCCGTACAGACAAGAGACGTCGTCCGCACCGCCAGGGCAGCCGACAAGTGAGCGCAGAGCGGTCCGGCCGGCCCAACGACTCGATGACGCTGATCACCGAGATGATGGAGCGTCCGCTAGATCCTGGTTACGCGGCTGCCGCCGAGCGCCGCCAGAGCTCCGGGCTGCCACCTGCGACCAGCCTCCGTACTCCAACACTGATCATCGTTGCCATCTTGATCGGGGCCCTGCTGGGGACATCTGCCCTTGCCCTGCGAGCACCTTCGACGGCCACGAGCAAGATCAAGGCTGACCTGGTGGCTCGAATCGAGACCAGCCGCGCACACGCTGATGCGCAGACAGCCTCCATCGATACGTTGCGAACCCAGATCAACACGCTACAGGCGGCCGCATTGACCGCCCAGAGTCAGTCGGGGCTCGCTGCCGAGCTCTCCAACCTCGAGCTTGAGGCCGGGACCGTGCCCGTTGCCGGGCCGGGAGTGGTGCTCACCGTCGATGACGCCCCGACGCAGGACGAACCGGTGGCGCCCGACGCCAACCCGCGAGCCGTTACGGGCCCTGACAATGGGAAGGTGATTGCCAGAGATCTGCAGATGATCGTCAACGGTCTGTGGGGCGCCGGCGCGGAGGCGATCTCCATCAACGGTCACAGGCTCACCTCCCTCGCCGCGGTCCGCTCAGCCGGTGCGGCGATACTGGTGCACAATCGACCTCTCACCAGGCCCTACCTCATCACGGCGATCGGTGATCCGGGCAGCCTGGGCGTCGAGTTCGCCGACAACAGCGGCGGCAGCTATCTGCAGTCGCTCAAGAGCAACTACCAGATTCGGGGAGACATCAAGAATCTCGCGTCCGTCGTCGTCCCGGGGGAGCCCACACTGTCACTTCGAAAGGCACTGCCCGTCGAGTCCGCGGTCACTACTTCCACCGCCACCGGACCGCACGCATCTCCCGGGGCCAGCACGAGGCCCTCGCCCGCAACAGCCACCCGAACGACGGAGACCTCACCGTGATTCCCGCTCTTGGACTCCTCGTCGGTCTGGCCGCTGGCCTCCTCCTGCACCCCGCGGTGCCGCTGGCCATGCAGCCATACCTGCCGATCGCCGTGATCGCCGCCCTCGATGCCGTGTTCGGCGGCCTGCGCGCCGTTCTGGACGGGATCTTCAATGACAAGGTGTTCGTGGTCTCGTTCCTGTCGAACGTTGTCGTGGCCGCCTTCATCGTCTTCCTGGGGGACCAGCTCGGGGTGGGCTCCCAGCTGTCGACCGGCGTCGTCGTGGTCCTCGGAATCAGGATCTTCTCGAACGTGGCTTCCATCCGCCGACACGTCTTCCGGGCATGAGCCAGGACTACCCGGACAACCCGGCGCCCTCCCGGTCTGTCTGGAAGGGGCTTGCCCTGGCGGCGCGCCCGCGGGCCACCAAGGCCAATGCCCTGGCGGCGTTACTCGCCGTCCTGCTGGGGTTCGCCGTCGCGACCCAGGTACGACAGAACCAGTCGCTGGGTCTGGAGTCGCTGCGCCAGAGCGATCTCGTCAACATCCTGGACAACACGACCCTGGAGTCCTCAAGGCTGGACCAGAACGCCCGTGACCTGCAGGCGACCCGCGACCAGCTGGTCAGCGGCAGCACGAGTGGCGCCGCTGCCGTCAAGGCGGCCCAGGAACGCCTGGACGCGTTGGGGATCCTCGCGGGCACGGCCCGAGCGCACGGCCCGGGCATTCGGATGACGATTTCCGACCCTGCCGGCAAGGTGACCGCGCCGGTGCTGCTGGACGCCATCCAAGAGCTGCGTGATGCCGGAGCCGAAGCCATCCAGGTCAACAACGTCCGGATAGTTGCCAGCTCGCACTTCGACCAGGCAGCATCCGGTATCGAGATCGATGGAGGTGCTGTCTCCGAGCCATACACGTTTGCGGTAATTGGCGACCCGGCGACGATGTCCTCGGCGATGGAGATCCCCGGCGGGCTGGCTGAGAACGTCCGGCAGCACGCGACCATCAGGATCGCCCAGGTTCAAGAGCTGACGGTGGGCGCGTTGCACCCGCTGAGCGGGCCTCGATACGCTCGCCCCGTGCCCTCGCCCGCTCCCACTTCCCGGTAGAGGTAGTTGTGCCTAGTTCTGCGCATTGTTGTGTTGTCGCGGTCGTTCAAACCAGGAGATTCACCTTTCTAACCAAGGAGCAGCATGAGTGAGATGGAGTACCCCCAGGACCTGCGTTACACCGCCGAGCACGAGTGGGTTCGGGTGGGCGCTGACGGTGTGGCCCGCGTCGGCATCACGGCATTCGCGCAGGACGCTCTGGGCGACGTCGTCTACGTGAGCCTGCCCGCGGTCGGCGACTCCCTGAGCGCTGGTGACTCCTGCGGTGAGGTCGAGTCGACCAAGTCGGTCAGCGACCTCTTCGCGCCCGTCTCAGGCGATGTCGTCGCCGTCAACGCCACGCTGGACTCGGCCCCCGAACTGGTCAACACCGATCCCTACGGTGAGGGTTGGATGTATGACGTCAAGCTCACCGAAGCGGGTTCGGCCGACTCTCTCCTGGACCTCGCGGCGTACCGCGCGCTTCTGACCTGACGCGAAAACCTGGTGCATCCTGGCCCGGAGCCGTTCAGCCGGGCCTGGATGCACGATGTTTCTCAACAGCCCGCGCGAGATCCTCGACCATTGATCTAGGTTGGTGTCTGCGGGGTCAAACACGATGGAAGCAGGCGCACACGTCATGACGGACAACGAGCCCGACCCGGGACTGGGTCGAGCCAACGACCCCACCACGATGCGCCTGCCCGGCATCGGAGCTCCTGTCGAGCCACCGGCCGAGGCCGAGGCCGACACGACCCTGTCACCCCAGGAGCAGGCCACAGTTGACGCATTGCGTCAGGGCACGGCACTGCTCGTGGTTCTCCGCGGGCCCAACGCCGGTGCACGCTTCCTGCTCGACTCGGACGAGGTGAGTACCGGACGCCACCCCAACAGCGACATCTTCCTCGACGACGTGACGGTCTCACGCAAGCATGCGACCTTCCGGCGCGAGGGCAACGTCTTCCTGGTGCGCGACGTCGGCTCCCTGAACGGCACGTACGTCAACCGGGAGCGGATCGACGAGGCGGCGCTCAAGACTCGCGACGAGGTGCAGATCGGCAAGTTCCGGCTGGTGTTCTATGCCGGCGTCGCCCAGTAACCCGCGCCAGGCCCGACCGACAGGAGCCCCTCGCCGCCCCCACAGCCCGGCGACTGGCACCCCGGCCAGTCCTTTGACGATCGGGGCCGTGCTAGCCGTCCTTGCGCCGGACTTCCCTGACATCACCATCTCCAAGATCCGTTTCCTGGAGGCAGAGGGGCTGGTCACACCCGGACGCACGGGGACCGGCTACCGACGATTCTCGCCCGATGACCTCGAACGACTTCGCTACATCCTGACTGCGCAGCGCGATCGTTTCTGGCCGCTCAAGGTGATCCGTGAGGCACTGGACAAGATCGAGCGCGGGCTGGAGCCCGAACCAGACGGCGGCACCTCCTCTCGTCCTCAGGTGCCGGCCGGGATCGGCGACCCCGATCTGCCGACAGCCTTCGACCTGAGGCGCCGCAGCACCCTGAGCCTGACCGACGTCGAGGTGCAGGATGCGTCTGGCCTGGACAAGCCCACCTTCGACGCCCTGTCAACATATGGCCTGTTGTGCCCCGACCCCAGCGGGCATTACGGAGACGCTGCGCTCGCGGTGGCGCGGGCTGCCGGCGCCCTTGCTGCGTATGGAATCGAACCCCGACACCTTCGCCCGTTCCGCGCCGCCGCAGACCGTGAGATTGGTCTGGTTCAGCAGGTCGTGTCTCCCCTCCGCGTCCGGAACCGGGCGGCTGGCCGTACAGCCCCCCGCGATCCGACCCCGCAGATCCTCGCCGAGTGCATCGCATTGCACGCAGCTCTGGTGAAGTCGGGACTAGGTGCTGACTAAGCGAGTACCGTTGTGTGGGTGAGAGAACTGGACGTTCTGGGAGTACGCGTCGAGATGCCCACCAACCAACCGATCGTCCTGCTGCGCGAACGGGGCGGCGAACGGTATCTGCCCATCTGGATCGGTGCGGCCGAGGCCACGGCGATTGCCTACGCCCAGCAGGGTGTCGTGCCGCCGCGCCCGATGACCCACGACCTGCTCAAGAATGTGATCGAGGACCTCGGGCACGAGCTCATCGAGGTCCGGATCGTCGCCCTCAAGGACAGCATCTTCCACGCCACCCTCGTCTTTGACGGGGCCATCGAGGTCAGTGCCCGTTCCTCCGACGCCATCGCCCTGGCTCTTCGCACCGGCACCTCGATCCTCGTCGAGGACAGTCTCCTGGACGAGGCCGGCGTGGCTATCGCTGCGGAGGAGGACGACGAGGTCGAGCGCTTTCGCGAGTTTCTGGATCACGTTTCCGCGGAGGACTTCGACAACCCGGGCGAGACCGGTCAGGCTGAGACGTGGCCTCCGGCAAAAGAGTAACCCTTTAGTGCACGTTTAGGGTTATCGGTGACGGAGAATCCGACACGCCAGCAAGCACGAGTGGTCATTGACGCTCACCCGCTGTACGCCGTACCGTCAGAACAAATGACGACCCTGTAGTTCGCTAGGAGGCATAGCGTGCACTCCACCGGAGAAGCGCGGCAAGACCATGGTCCTGCGCCGGTCGCGGCACAGGGGCTGTTGTTCACCGACGACCTTCCCGAGCTGCGTGAGGACACCGGCTACCGCGGTCCCACGGCCTGTAGCGCTGCCGGTATCACCTACCGGCAGCTGGACTACTGGGCACGCACCGGGCTCGTCGAACCCTCCGTTCGTGGTGCCACCGGCTCAGGGACCCAACGTCTCTACGGCTTTCGCGACATCCTGGTGCTCAAGGTGGTCAAGCGACTGCTGGACAGCGGGGTCTCCCTGCACCAGATCCGGGTCGCTATCAGCCATCTGCGTGAGCGTGGAGTGGAGGACCTCTCCCGGATCACCCTCATGAGCGATGGCGCCAGCGTGTACCAATGCACCTCCTCGGAGGAGATCATCGACCTCGTGCAGGGCGGTCAGGGCGTTTTCGGCATTGCCGTGGGTCACGTGTGGCGTGAGATCGAGGGCGTGCTTGCCACGCTCCCCAGTGAACGCGCCGAGGACGAGGCTCCGCCGGCCCATCCCGGAGATGAGCTCACCACGCGCAGGCAGGCGCGCAAGACCGGCTGAGGCAGCCAACCACCAGATATCACCTTGATGGCGGTGAGCCGTCACGACGACATCGCAACGGCTCACCGGTGTTATATTGGCGTCGCTGATTACCCCGTGCGGGAGAGTCCCCGTGCCGTGCAACCTCTTGGCGGAGGCCATGGTGATGGGGCGCCGAAGGGGCAAACCTCCCCGGAACCTCTCAGGCGCCAGGACTGCAACGGGCTGGCAACTTGAAGCCACTTTCGGGCGACAGGTGGGGAGGCAATGACCGCTGCGCACTAGCGTGCCGCCCGCGTGAGGAGCCTCAGGTGACCATTCATTCCATCCCTGCTGTTGAGCCGGACTTCATTTCCCGGCATATCGGCCCCGACCACGACGACGTCGCGGCAATGCTCAAGGTTGTCGGCCAGCCCAGCCTCGAGGCAATGCTCGACACCGCCATGCCGGGTGTCATCCGCAACGAGCGAGCGCTGCGCCTTGATGCCGCACCCACCGAGGAAGCCGTCATCAAGGAGCTGCGAGCCCTGGCTTCGCGCAACACGGTGCTGACCCAGATGATCGGGCTGGGCTACTACGGCACCGTCACGCCGGCAGTGATCAGGCGCAACGTCTTCGAGAGCCCGGCCTGGTACACGGCCTACACGCCCTACCAGCCCGAGATCTCCCAGGGCCGGCTAGAAGCACTACTCACGTTTCAGACCGTTGTCGTCGACCTCACCGGCCTGAAGATTGCCAACGCCTCGTTGCTGGACGAGAGCACTGCGGCCGCTGAGGCGATGGCCCTCATGCGCCGTGCGAGCAAGTCAGCCTCAGATGCTGTCCTGCTCGTGGACCAGCACACCTTCCCTCAGTCCATCGCGGTCATCCAGACCCGTGCCAAGCCTCAGGGACTGAGTGTCATCGTCGCGGACCTGAGCGCGGTCACAACGGCCGAGGGAGTGAGCGCGGCCGCTGGCGGCAAGGCCGTCTTCGGTGTCATCCTCCAGTACCCCGGCGCCGACGGTGAGCTGCGTGACTGGTCGGCCCTTACCGCCGCGGCGCACGAGGCGGGCGCTCTGGTCACCGCTGCATCCGACCTGCTGGCGCTGACCCTGGTCACGCCTCCGGGGGAGTGGGGCGCCGATGTCGCCGTTGGCAGTAGTCAGCGATTTGGCGTGCCCATGGGCTTCGGCGGACCTCACGCCGGATTCATGTCCGTCCGGACCGGACTCGAGCGGACGATGCCGGGTCGCCTGGTGGGAGTCAGCATCGACGCCGACGGCCAGCCCGCATATCGCCTGGCACTGCAGACCCGCGAGCAGCACATTCGGCGCGAGAAGGCCACCTCCAACATCTGCACCGCGCAGGTCCTGCTGGCAGTCATGGCCTCGATGTATGCGGTGTATCACGGACCCGCCGGCCTGACCCGGATCGCCGGACGTGTCCATGGGCATGCCACGGCGCTGGCCGAGGGACTTCGCGCCGGCGGGGTCGAGGTCGAGACTGAGAACTTCTTCGACACCATCACCGCACGGGTTCCGGGCCGGGCGCGCGAGGTGGTTGCCGAGGCCGCCGCCCGAGGGGTCAATATCTGGCAGGCGGATGCCGATCGGGTCTCGATCAGCACTGACGAGACAACCGACCTCGCGGACCTGTTAGCGGTGCTGGCCGCCTTCGGCGTGCCCGAGCTGACAACCCTCACTCCTGTCGGGACCCTTACCTGGCCGTCGACGCTGATCCGTGAGTCGGACTTCCTGACCCATTCGGTGTTCCACATCCATCACAGCGAGACAGCGATGCTGCGCTACCTGCGCAAGCTCTCCGATCGGGACTATGCACTCGACCGGGGCATGATTCCGCTTGGGTCCTGCACGATGAAGCTCAACGCCACCACCGAGATGGAAGCAGCGTCCTGGCCCGAGTTCGCACATCTGCACCCCTTTGCACCGACGTCCCAGACCGAAGGGATCCGGTTGGTGATCAAGGATCTCGAGGCCTGGCTGTGCGAGATCACCGGCTACGACGCAGTGACGCTGCAACCGAACGCGGGCTCACAGGGCGAGCTGACCGGGTTGCTCGCGATCCACGCGTACCACGCCGCTCGCGGTGAGGGGGCTCGAAACGTCTGCCTGATCCCGGCCTCGGCACACGGCACCAACGCTGCCAGCGCGACAATGGCCGGTCTCAAGGTCGTCGTGGTCAAGACCGCCGGAACCGGCGAGGTCGACCTGGACGACCTGCGGGCCAAGGTTGCGGCCAACCGCGAAAACCTCGCCGCGATCATGGTCACCTACCCGTCGACCCATGGGGTCTTCGAGGACACGATCACCGAGCTGTGCGAGCTCGTGCATGAGGCGGGGGGGCAGGTTTATATCGACGGGGCCAACCTCAACGCGCTGATCGGTCTCGCACAACCGGGCAAGTTCGGCGGTGATGTCTCGCACCTCAACCTGCACAAGACATTCGCCATCCCGCACGGTGGTGGCGGCCCCGGTGTTGGCCCGGTGGTTGTGCGCAGCCACCTCGCCCCGTATCTTCCGAACCATCCGCTGGCTCCTGAAGCCGGTCCGGATACCGGCGTCGGCCCGGTCTCGGGAGCCCCATATGGTTCGGCGAGCATCCTGCCGATCTCGTGGGCCTATGTCCGGCTCATGGGGGGCGCCGGGCTGACCCGTGCCTCCCAGGTCGCCATCCTGTCTGCCAACTACGTAGCAGCCCGGCTGCGTAAGTCCTACCCTGTGCTCTATTCAGGGAACGAGGGAATCGTTGCCCACGAGTGCATCCTTGACCTGCGGGGGATCACCCACGACACCGGAGTGTCGGTCAACGACGTCGCCAAACGTCTCATCGACTACGGCTTCCACTCACCGACGATGTCCTTCCCTGTCGGCGGCACCCTGATGGTGGAACCGACCGAGAGCGAAGACCTCATCGAGCTCGACCGCTTCTGTGACGCCATGATCGCCATACGCGGCGAGATCGACCAGGTTGCCCGCGGCGAAGTGTCTGCAGCCGACAGTGTGCTGCACCATGCGCCGCACACTGCGGCCTGCCTGGTCGAGGAATGGGACCACCCCTACGATCGCAAGCTGGCGGCCTTTCCTGCCGGCGTGGACAGGCTCTCAAAGTACTGGCCACCGGTCCGTCGTCTCGACGAGTCCTTCGGCGACCGGAACCTCGTCTGCTCCTGCCCGCCCCCTGAGGCGTTCGAGGACTGAGGCCCTCAACCGCGGCTGAGCCTCCAACGACATGAGCTCAACGGCCTGGCTCGTGTGAACCACAGTGGTTCATGCAGCCGGGCTGTTGCGGTTCTCGGTGCGGATGCGTGAGCCTGCCTGCTGCTTCAGTACCTGGAGCTGGTGGGGGATGCGGGTTCGCAGCTCGGTGACGTGGCTGACGATGCCGACCGCCCTGCCGCCTTCGCGCAACGTGTCGAGAACAGCCATCACCTGCTCAAGGCTCTCTTCGTCCAACGAGCCGAAACCTTCATCGACGAAAAGCGTCTGCAGGTCGAAGCCACCTGCCTCGGCCCGGACGGCGTCGCCCATGCCCAGCGCCAAGGCCAGGGACGCCATGAAGGACTCTCCTCCCGACAACGAGGACGTCTCACGCGACTGCCCGGTCCAGGCATCCCTGACCAGCAGACCCAGACCGCTGCGAGCGCCCCTGGCGGCACGGGCATCCGTGTACTCCAGGGTGTAGCGACCGTCACTCATCGTGACGAGGCGCTCGTTGGCCAGGGTTGCGATCTCAGCCAGCCGGGCGGCCAGGACGTAGGAGGACAACCGCATCCGGAGTGCGTTGTCGGCACTGGTGCCGGCCAGGCAGTCGGACAGCTCCTGGACCAGCTGGGCTTCCGCCTGTGCCGGACCGAGATCGACCAAGGCCCGGTGCACGCTTCGGGAGAGCCCCCGCAGCTCACGCTGTGCCTGTTCCGACAAGATGTGCAGCCGGCCGGCTGAGGTCAGCGACTGAGTCGCCTGTAGGTGCGCCTGGGCGAGCGCGTCCACATCGGGAATCGGCATGGTGGCGGCACCGGCAACATCAGGTTGGGCCAACAGAGCCGTTGCCTGCGCTCGTTGCTCCTCCGCGGTCCTGCAGAACGCGGTCAGCTCGAGGACGCTCGCTGGCGACAAGGCACCAGCCTCTGCCTGCTCCGGGCTGCCGAGGCGGTTGGCGTGCAGCGCTGTTGACAGTCGCAGGCTCGCTGCACGCGCGTTGGCTCTCTGCGTCACAACTTCATGGAGCCCCGTGGCCAGGACCCGAAGCTGTTCAAGCGTCTGACGATGCGCTGTGATGACGGCGGTGACTGCGATGAGCTCACCGGTACGGCAGGGACAGACCTCGGCATGGGTGGTGAGCAGCTTCGCGACCTCGTCGACAGCGGTCTGGGACTGGACATGGACCGAGTCCGCCAGCGCGAGAGAAGATGCCTTGGACGCCACGGCCTCTTCGAGGAGTACCCCAAGGCGCTCCACCTGCGGCGCCAGTGTCGCCATCTGAGCCTGCGCGTCGGCCAGCTCCACGGCGGCATGCCGAGTCTGCGCAATGAGAGCTGCGCCCGAAGCCAGGGCGTCGGCAACGTCGGCTGCCGCCCTCTCCGGCTGTCCTCCCGGCGCTCCGAAGTGGGCGGCAAGCTCGACGGCCCTGGCTTGCTGGCGTGCCTGCTCGGCCGAGATCGCCGACCTCACCAGGCTGAGGGCCTCGGTGGCAACAGTCTGGTCAGCCTCGGCCGAGCGGATGTCCGCCGGACCGATGGCGTCTGTTGTCATCGCGGGCATGGGGTGAACCCCGGATCCACAGACAGGGCAAGGGTCACCTGCCTCAAGTCCGGCTGCAAGCTCGGCGGCCAGCCCGGCCAGCCTTCGCTCACGCAGGTCCAGGAGCCGTTCGCGCACGTCCAGAACGACTGCTGCCGCCGAGTCATACCGGCGTCCAAGCGTCTCAAGGCTGCTGACCGACACCTCTTGTTCATTGAGAAGCTGCAGGATCCGGGCCAGGTTGTCGTGACGTGCCTCAAGGGCGGGAAGCTGGGAAAGCGCAGCCCGACCCGCGTCGCGGACCTTCTCGGCAGCAGCACGACTCTCCTCGGCCCCCACGCGTTGGAGGGTAAGCGCAGCCAGGGCACTTTCGGCAGCCAGCGCAGCCTGACCGTGCCGGGCGGACTCATCTGCCCATGCGCGGGCCATCCGGTCTTGAGCCACGACCTGCTGCAACACATCGCTGTGACCGGCGATCCGGTCGATCAGGACTTTCACCGACGTGATGTCCACGTCGTTCTCGTGGTGGTGCTCGCCGGAGCTACTCTCGCCAGCAAGGTCCTGGAGGGCGTGGTTCTGCGGGTCGTCTTCATCAACGGCGAAGACGAGACGTTCGTGTTCAAGGACCATCGCGAGCGGCTCTCGAAGGCGGGCCACGCGGGCCACCGCAGCCTCGCGAGTCAGGCTGGCGCTCTTGAATGCCGACACAAAACCGCTGACTGCTCCCGCACGCTCCGAAAGGTCTAGGCGCGCGGCGGCTTCCTGATAGGCCCCGCGTTGTTCGTCCAGTGCTGAAAGCCGAGCCCGCGCGCCAGTCGCCGTCTCCTGATGCCGAAGAACTGCAGTGCCATGCTCGACGGCAGCCTGTGTCTCGACAGTGGTGGTGCGGGCGCCCTCGACCGCAACCAGGGCATCGCACGCGCGAACGTCGACTGCGGTAGCGAGCGTTTTCAGCACCGAGTCGATGTCAGGCACCATGTCGACCTCGGGACCGAGCAGCTCCGACCAGTCCGGAGCGACGATGTCGTCCCCGTCGTCCAGTCGCGCTATCACGTCGTCCACCCTGAGAAGATCGGTCGAGAGGGTGTCACGGGCTGCACCCACAGCTGACGTCGTCTGGCGGCGACGTCCGGCAAGCCACGTCTCGACGTCAGTGAAACGCTGGGTGTCGAAGAGCTTTTCCAGCACCGAACGACGTTCCTCCGGGCTGGCCCGAAGAAACGCGGCAAAGTCCCCCTGGGGGAGAAGCACGACCTTGATGAACTGCTCCAAACCCATCCCCAGGACGTCCCTGACCACCAGCGCAACCTCGTCGCTGCGCGTCCCGCGATTCACCCAGCCAGAGCCCGTCAGCTCATCGAGGACCACCTTCGCCGGAACAGTCGTCTCACCGGTGCCCCGCTTCTTCGGCCGGGAGAACTCTGGGGACCTGCAGACGCGCAGGCGGCGCCCGGCTGCGGTGAAGTCCAGGGTCACCTCTGGGATGACCCCTTCAGCGGCGTGATCACTGCGAAGACTTGACCGGGCTCCGGTGCGGGCGCCTGGGACGGCGGCATACAGGGCGAAGCAGATGGCGTCCAGGATGCTCGTCTTGCCTGCCCCGGTAGGCCCGTGGATGAGGAACAGGCCCGAAGACGCCAGGGCATCGAGATCGACCTCCTCGGAACCGGCGAAGGGACCGAAGGCCGTGATGGCCAGGCGGTGCAGCCTCACGCGGCACTGCCGGTGCCGCGGGCGCGTCCCTCATCATCGTGGTCACTGCGAGCCACCCGGGACCCTTCGATGGCAGTGGCCAGCAGCCCACGCTCCTGTGCGGAGGCCGCACTGCCGCCGCGAACGTGGGCAAGGAAGTCGCAGCACAGATCCAGGTCGCCGCGCTGGCGTAGCGAGGAAGCACCGGTGCGTGCAGTCACCTGGGCACCCAACGGTTCGAACGCCAGGACCAGGGTGTTGGGGAACCGCCGGCGCAACCGTTCCATCGCGCCCATCGGCCGCATCGTGTCGGTCAGGGTGATCTTGCAGTAGGCCGACTCGGCGCCGCGGTGTCGGGGATCGCGCAGAAGATCCTCGAGGTCACCACGCAGAACGGCAAGCGACCTGGTCACAGGAGCGGGGATGGACAGAGCGTTCAGGACCCCTGGCGAGACATCCACGAGCACAGAACCCTTGTTCTGGTCGGTCTCGCTGAACGAGAGCGCCAACGGGGAGCCCGAGTATCGAACTGTCTCGGTGATGCGCTGAGGACCATGCAGGTGCCCCAGGGCTACGTAGTCCGCCTGTGCGAACACGTCCGGGTGGACCGCGCACACCCCGCCGACACTGATGTCCCGCTCAGAGTCGCTGGTGGCTCCGCCGGTGACGAAGGCGTGAGCCATCACCACCGCACAGCCTGGCCGCGAGAGCGCCCGGGTATGAACCCTGTCCATGGCCGCGCGCAGCACCGCAGCGTGGGTACGCTCCTGCGCGCCCATCGGATCGGCAGCCACCGATGGCTCGAGATACGGCACGGGATAGACGTCCACGTCCTTGATCATCACGGGCATCCCCACCGAGTCGAGGCTGGTCCGGATATGAAGTCCCGCACGGGCCAGCAGGTCTGAGGCGAAGCCCAGCCGGATCGCCGAGTCGTGGTTGCCGCTGGAGAGGACGACGACAGCACCTGCGTCGATGAGCCTGGTCACGGCGTCCGAGAGGAGGTCGACCGAGTCGGGGGCGGGCAGTGCCCGGTCATAAACATCACCGGAGACCAGAACGGCGTCGACGCCTTCAGATCTGACCACCTCTACGAGATGATCCAGGTAGAGGGCTTGGGCATCCAGCAGCCCCACCCGGTGGAAGGACCGTCCCAGATGCCAGTCAGAAGTATGAATGAAGCGCACGCCCGAAGGGTATGACCCGGCGCCGACAGGACTGCGTAGGCGACCTGGCGCGGCGCTCTGCAATAGGCCAGATCGAGGAGGAAGGCATGGGTGAAGAGGTAGCCGCCGCGTCATACACCCGTGAGGACCGGCGGCGCTATCGGACGAAGGTCCGTCAGGATCTGGACGTCTTCGGACAGATGCTGGCCCACCACAGCTTTGACTTCGAGCGCCCGCTCACCGGGATGGAGATCGAGCTCAGCCTCGTCGATCAGGACTACCAGCCGAGAATGAACAACGCAGCCGTCCTGGAGCGCATCTCGGACCCCCGGTACCAGACCGAGCTCGCGCGCTACAACATCGAGCTCAACGTCGAACCCAGGCTGCTGCCCGGTGATGCCGCGCGCGACCTCGAGGACGACCTTCGCCAGAGCCTGAACAAGGCCGAGGCCCTCGCGAACGAGACCGGCGCCCAGATCGTTCAGATCGGGATCCTGCCAACCGTCATGCCCGAACACTTCCAGGCGGACTGGATGAGCGGCAACGTCCGCTACGCGGCGCTGAACGAGGCTATGGTCCGGGCTCGCGGTGAGGACATGTTCATCGATATCCGGGGTGCCAGCGGTGAGCACCTCGTCACGTATGCAGACTCGATCGGTCCCGAGTCCGCCGGCACCTCGGTGCAGCTGCACCTGCAGGTGGCACCGCAGGACTTCGCCGCGAACTGGAATGCCGCTCAGTCGCTGGCAGGCCTCCAGCTGGCTGTTGGAGCCAACTCGCCGTTCTTCTACGGAAAGCGGCTCCTGCACGAGACACGCACCGAGCTGTTCCGCCAGGCCATCGACACCCGCCCGGTCGAGCTCAAGAACCAGGGCGTGCGGCCCCGGGTCTTCTTCGGTGAGGGCTGGATCACCTCGGTCTTCGACCTGTTCGAGGAGAATCTCCGGTACTTCCCCGCGCTGCTTCCCGAGGTCAGCGACGAGGACCCCGTGGCCACGCTCGAGGCCGGTCGGACACCTCGGCTGCCCGAGCTCAGACTCCACAACGGCACGGTGTACCGCTGGAACCGTCCGGTATACGACGTGGTCAACGACGTGCCCCACCTCCGGGTTGAGAACCGGGTCCTGCCCTCGGGCCCCACCATCATCGACACCATGGCCAACTCGGCCTTCTACTTCGGCGTGCTGCGGATGCTTGCCTCAGATGACCAGCCGATCTGGACCAAGATGAGCTTTTCGGCTGCGGAGCAGAACTTCGAGGCCTGCGCCCTTCGAGGGATGGAGGCGCTGGTCTACTGGCCGGGTTTCGGGAGGGTGCCGGCCGATGAGCTGGTCCTTGGCCATCTGCTGCCGATGGCTGACGAGGGCCTTGAACGATGGGGGGTCTCCGCCGGAGTCCGTGACCGCTACCTCGGTGTGATCGAGGCCCGCTGCACCTCTGGAGTCACCGGCGCCACCTGGCAGATTGCGGCAGTCCAGTGCCTTCAGGACCGGGGGATGGACCGTTCCACAGCCCTACGCGGCATGCTCGAGCGCTACGTCCAGGCCATGCACACCAACGAGCCCGTGCACACCTGGTCGCTACCCACGACGTTCCTCTGACACCACGTCCGGCATCGCCCGCCCGGGTGTCGGTCACTGTCTGGCAGGGTAGGGGGATGGCTTCCGACCCGCATCGAACCGTGACCATCACCCGCACGTCTGCCGGCCGCTACACAGCGGCCAATGGTCGCGGCGGCACACTGGACTTCGGCACCGGGGACGTTGACGGCTTCACGCCGGTTGAGCTGCTCCTGGTGGCCATCGGCGGATGCAGCGCGGTCGACGTGGACATCTTCACGACTCGCCGCGCCGAGCCGCAGTCGTTCGTGGTTGAGGTCGGCGGTGACAAGGTCCGCGACGAGAGCGGCAACCGGATGGAAGATCTGTCCGTAGGCTTCCGCCTCACCTTCCCCGAGGGCGAGGGCGGGGATGCCGCGCGGGCGCTCGTGCCCGAGGCCGTGCAGCGGTCGCACGATCGTCTTTGTTCCGTGAGCCGCACCGTGGAGCTCGGCACCCCGGTGGCAATGCGAATCGAGCCCTGACCCGCCATGGTGCTCAAGAGCCGCATTCTCAGCTACCGCATCCTGAACGTGTTCACCGAGGGCGACGACCCCTTCTCGGGCAACCCGTTGTGCGTCTTCGAGGACGGGGAAGGTCTGTCCGACAAGGACATGCAGGACCTCGCCCGACAGCTCAACCTCTCGGAGACGACCTTCATCACGCCCGGGCAGGCAGAAGTCACGGCGAACGTGCGCATCTTCACGCCGAACTACGAGATGCCCTTCGCCGGACACCCGACGTTGGGCACGGCGTTCGTCGTACGTGAGCTGTCGAGCGCGCAGGACGCCGTCCTGCTGCGGATGCCGGCGGGCGACATCCCGGTGCACAGAACGGGCGACGTCTGGACGCTGCAGGCGAAGGCTCCGACGTCGTCCCCGGTCGACGTACCTGCCTCAGACCTGACGGCAATGATCGGGCTGACCGCGGATCGCGTGGCGGCGGAGCCGTTGTGGGTCGACACCGGCACCATCCAGCTCATCCTGCCGCTGCGGACGGCACAGGATGTCCGGACTGCCGTTGCCGATCCCAGGCTCCTGGAGAAGTCCGCCTCGGGGCCGGACGGTGAGTCCCTGGTGTATCTCTGGGCGCCGACCGGCCCGGAGACCATCGAGGCCCGGCTCTTCTTCACCCAGAACCGCTCCGTGATCGAGGACCCGGCTACCGGATCCGCCTGTGCCAACCTGGGCGGCTGGTTCCTGGCGAACCGGCAACGGGGCCTTCGGCGACGCATCCACCAGGGCAGTGCGATCCAGCGCCCGTCCGTGCTGGATCTCGCGGTGAGCGAGGACGGCACCATCCTGGTCAGCGGGACGGTGCGTGAAGTGGGCCGCGGGACGTTCACCATCTGATGCCCACCTACATCGCGTTCCTGCGGGCGATCAACGTCGGGGGTCGGTTCGCCAAGATGGCCGACCTGCGAGCAGGGCTGATCCGTAAAGATCTTGCTGAGGTTGAGACATACATCCAGAGCGGGAACCTTCGGTTGACCTCGAGCCTGCGGGCCGCCAGCGAGGTGGAGGCCCAGCTGGAGCCGATGCTGAAAGAGCTCTGCGGGTTCACCGTGAGCGCCATCGTTCGCACGCCTGCAGAGCTGGGCGAGCTGGCTTCGTACGGTGCAGGTCTGGCGGCTCCTCTCGAGGGGGAGGTGCGACGTTATGTCACCTTCCTGAAGGAAGATCCCGAGGACGACTTCGAGGCGACTTTCAACGGCTGGGACCTCCCGGGCGAGCGTGCTCACGTCAACGGCCGCGAGGTCTACCTGTGGCTTGCACACCCATCCCGCACCGCGAAGCTCAGCAACGCCCGGATCGAGCGCGGGGGAGTGGTGGCGACCACGCGGGACTGGAAGGTCGTCTCGGCGCTGGGAAAGGCGTGGGGCGTATGACACGAGGGCACGCTGTCAGCTCGGAACACCTGGATCTGCTGCCCATGACCCTCGAGCTCATGGACGCGCTGCAGCGTGGGGACCGGGAGTCCGCCCAGCAGCTGGTCGGCTACCGGATTCCGCAGGACTGGCCACAGGGGATGGAGTCTGTGCTTCGATTTCGGATCGCCATCGCCCGGGCTCAGCCAGAGACCCTGCCACTGCTCCTTCGGGCGATGGTCCTGCGGGCCGATCCCGAGGTGGTGGTGGGCCGGATCGGGTTCCACGGGCCGGCAGACGCCACAGGCATGCTCGAGATCGGCTACGAGGTGTTCCCCGCGCACCGCCGCCAGGGGTATGCCCGAGAAGCGGTCCTCGCCATGTTCCGATGGGCCCAGCGGGACCCGGCAGCTCTCACCTTCCGCGCAACCATCAGCCCCGAGAATAAGCCGTCCCGCCGCCTGATCACCGGACTCGGGTTCACCGAGGTCGGCACCCAGTGGGACGAGGAAGACGGCGAGGAGACCATCTTCGAACGGGCCGCCGGTCAGCTGTAGTGGCCCCGACGGGCCCAGAGCTGCTACCCCGGCAAGATCCGCCAACCCGGGCATGAACGGCGACCCGGATCGTTAGGGTGACTGACATGGAGGTTGACCGTAGGGCACTGCCCGTCGTGGCCTCCTGGACGGTGGTGGCCCTGTGGAGCGCATGGTGGGCGTGGCACATGTGGCCGGATTCCGGGGTGTCCTGGCACTTCTCCGTGGATGGCGCCAGGCTTCTTCTGCACGGCTCGGGCCTCAACCTGTTCGCCGACGCACCCTGGCTGCAGACCGGCCCCCTCTCGCTCGTCCTGGCTGCATTGCTCGGGCCGCTACCCGCCGACGTGGGCAAGAGCGTCGCCCTGATCGCGATGGCCGCGGCCGGCCCGCTGCTCATCGCGGTGCTGGCGCCGTTGGTCGCCCCGGACAAGCGGCTCCGCCGGATAGTCATCGCGGCCATGGTGCTCATCCCTGCGTGGACGGTGCTCTCGGTCCGCTGGGGTCACCTCGACGACGTCCTTGCCATGGTCTTCGCGATCGTGGCCCTGCGCACGGTCTGCGCTGACCGACCAGTCCTGGCCGGCGCCGCGCTGGCTCTGGCGATCGCCGCCAAGCCGTGGGCGATCGGGTTCCTGCCGCTGCTGCTCGTGCTGCCGTGGAGCCGCCTGCGCACGGCAGCCGCGGTGGCAGCCGGCGGGGTCGCGCTGGCCTGGGCCCCTTTCGTTCTGGCCAACCCGGGCACCCTCAGCGCGCTTCGCCCACCCGTCGGCCTGTCACCCGCCTCCGGGCTGCATACCCTCGGCGCCCGGGGCGTGCTCGTCCCGGCGTGGGGGAGGACCGCACAGCTCGTTCTCTCACCCCTTGCGGCAACGGTGGCAGTCCTGATGAGAGGCCTGCCGGGAGTACTGCTCGTCTCCGTCGCGGTGCGACTCGCACTGGACCCGAAGGACAACGCGTACTACATCGGCAGCGCCGCACTCGCCGCCGTCGTCTTCGACCTGCTCGGCACGAAGTGGACCATCCCGTGGACCACGGTGGTGACGCTCATTCTCTTCTGGCAGCCGTTCGTCAAAGGCTTCACGGACATTCCGCACGCTGCGCAGACCACGACAGGCCTGACCCAGTGGTGGTTCGCCCATCAGGAAGCCGTCGGCGCCATCCATCTGGCCTGGTCCGTGGCCGTGGTCGCACTCGTCTTCGTCTGGCCCATCAGGGCCCGGGACGTGGGATCCTCCTAGGTTCCTCAGAGGCATCTCACAGTCGGGCCGGCCAGGGTGAAGACATGGGCCATCAACGCGGCAGCACGGCAGAGGAGCTCCTGGTGCACAGCGACGGCGGGTCGGTTCAGGCCGGTGGCCCGGCCGTCGAGCGCCCGCCCTCCCGGTTCGGCCGGGGCGAGGTGCTGGTGGCGTTGGCGGCCTTTGCCGCCCTGTGCGTGGCGGCTCTGGCCAGAGCTGTCCAGCTGCTCGAGCCGGACGACCTCGCGTACCGGGCGTCGATCCTTGCGTTGACCCACGGTCACCTGCTGAGCCTGACGAATGCGGAATACCAGGCTTTGCTGAAGGAGCTGAGCAGCGGCGGGGGACAGGGCATCGCCCAGTGGGTGCAGACGACCGGCGGCGCCTGGATCAGTGAGAAGAACCCCGGCTACCCCTTCCTTGCAGCACCCTTTCAGGCTCTGGGTCTGCTTCGGGTGGCCCCGCTGTTCTGCGGGGCGCTCGGCTGCGTGGGCCTGTTCGTCGGCGCCCGCCGGTGGCTCGGACGCTGGGGCGGAGCCTGGGCCGTGGTTCTCTTCTGCAGCTCGGGAGCGGCACTGGCCTTCGCCTGGCGGCCCACGATGCCAACCTTCACCGACGCGTCACTGATCGCGGCCGGCGCGGGAGCGCTGCTGTGGGCGCTGCTCGCCACGGAGCGGACGGCCCGCAGGCGCACCATCGCCGGGCTGCTGGGTTTCGTGGCACTGGAGGCCGCAGTCCTGGTCCGGTACACCAACGTGGTCCTGCTGGCCGTTTCGGTCCTCGCGGCGCTGCTGGTATTCCGCCGACAGGCCCTGCCGCTTCGTGCAGTGGGCTGGTGGCTGGGCTCTGTCGCCGTGCTTGTCGCCGCCCTCCTCGGGATCGACTACCTCGCCTACGGCAACGCGTTGAAGACCGGGTACTCCTCCGGTGAGATCACCTTCAGCCTCTCCTCGGTGATTCCCAACCTGCAACAGATGCCCGCACCACTGGTGAAGAGCATGCCGATGGTGCTCCTGGCCCTGGGTGCACTGGGCTGGCAGGCAGTCCGGGCGGTCAGCGCCGGGCGGCGGGGGACCGGGGCTGCGTCTCGCGCGGGGTATCGGCGCGACGCGGTGATCAGCGGCTTCCTGGCCATGGGCTGGATCGGGATCTGGGGCCTGTACTCCGCCTACGAGTGGACCACGCGGATGGCAGGGGGAACGGGCGCCGAGATACACGTCATCAGGTTCTACCTACCGGCGCTGGGGCTGATCACCCTGCTGGCCGCCTGGCTGCTGGTGCAGCTACCGCGCTGGCTGACCCTCGTCGCCCTGATCGTCGTGATCGGGCTGGGCATTTTGTCCTACCCGGACCTCGCAGCGGGAGGCATGGGTCCGGGAGGCGGTGGCCCAGGCGGCCGCCCGGGCATTGGCGGTCCCGGTGGTCCACCTCCTGGCGTGGGTGGTCCGGGCGGGGCGCCGGGAGGTGTTCGGGGAGGTCCGCCGCCAGCCGTAAGTGGGCCTGGAGGGACACCGCCCAACGGGTGACCCAGCGGCATCCCACCTTCGTCATGACCCACCTGCCAGACCACCTGCGTGGGGACTGGAACAGGTGTGCTGGTTATCCACTCAGGTAAGTCATCCGGTTCTGATGACTTGATGGGGTTTTTCAGGGTCGGCGCCGACTGACTGTTGGAGCGGGCGGCGGATGCTCTGGCAGTGACTCGTTGCCCGAGCCCGGTCGTGGGGGGGGGAGTCCTCAAAAGCGGTATCGCCGCTGTAGATCGCAGTAGATTGACATAATGTAGATTATCGGCTAAATGTCTGGTGCAGCGTGAGCACCTGCAAACGTGTCTGCCCATGAAGGCGAAGGACGCACCAGTCCGTAGCGGACCTGACTAGTCCGTCCTTGCCATCTTCGAGCCGAAGCGTCAGACCGCCCACCACATCGTCCTTAGGCTCAAACGCGACCAAGGCGATTCCATGCACTGATACGTCTCAGCTGAGTGGGTATCTCCGGCCGGCTGGCATGGAATGGCGACAGTGATGAGCACAGACCGAGCTGGCCTTCACAGTGGTGGGATCTGGCGCCGCCTCACAGGGGCGCGCCTGGTCCCCGCCGTCGTCCTGCTGGCAGTTGTGGTCACGGCAGTCGAGGCCGCGGCAACCTCGGCCAGCGCGACCGCAGATGTTCACGGCAGCAAGCTGAGCACCGTCGCGGCGCCGAGACTGACACCACGGGGGGCCGATGCCGAGGTCAGGGTGGCTGACGGGCTGCGTACCAGCCTGATGAGGTCCGATACGGCGATCGCCGCGGCGAAGTCACGCCTGCGGGTTCTCTCAGCACAGGAAGTAGCCCTCCTGGCGAGTCTCACGGCGTCCAGGACGGCACAGGCCTCGGCGCAGAACGACGCGACGGCTCAACGCAACCGTCTGGTCGAGCTCGGCTCGCAAGTTCGGCTCGCCCGCAGCGGGCTGGAGCATTCGGTGATCGACTTGTACTTCCGCGGTGACGCTCCCCTCGGCGTGATGGCTGCTGCGCTGGAGTCGCTGACCCCGCCCCTGCTGAACAGCAGCACCGACCCCCTGGTGATGGTGAGCTACCAGGTCCACCTCCGCGCGCGGCAGCTCGACCAGGCGAGGTCCGAGCGATCCGCCCAGGCCGCGTTGTCCTCGAACGCCACATCGGCCAGTGAGAGGGCGACGGCCGCAGCCATGACCTCCGCGAAGGCAGAGTCCGCGCACCGCTCCGTCATCGCCCGGCAGCAGCAGCGCTTCACCAGACTCGCTGCCACCGCAACCGCCCAGGTCGGCCGGGCGGCCCGGGTTCGCAGCACCTTGCTGCGTGCGGGCGGCACCGGGGCCAAGGATGCTGACAGGCACCTGGCGAGGGTCCTGCAGGGCCGGGACTACAAGCTCCTGATGGAAGAGAGCTCCCGCTGTGGCAAGGGTTCGCGGGCCTACCCCAACGGCAGGTGGCCGTCACGAGCACGATGCCCCCTGTATGCCGCGCCGGACCAGACGCTGCGTCGCGCTGCGGCTTTGGCGTTCAACAGAATGAGCAATGCCTTCCAGCGGCGGAGCGGGTCGGCGTTGTGTGTCACCGAGGGCTACCGTTCGTACGCCGAGCAGGTCGCGGTCAAGGCGAGGCTCCCCCGGCTGGCCGCCTCTCCCGGGAAGAGCAAGCACGGGCTCGGCGTGGCGGTTGACCTCTGCGGGGGCGTCGAGGACTTCGCCAGCCCGGCCCATAGTTGGCTCCAGAGCCATGCAGGCAGCTTCGGATGGTTCCACCCGGCCTGGGCCGGGCCGTCTGGCGGGCTGCCGGAACCCTGGCACTGGGAGTTCGCCGGATAGGAGCGCGCCCGGCAAACCCATGACAAGTGCAGACATCCGATGCACTCCCTGGTCTCAGCCCCGTCTCAACCTCGCGTCCCACTCCCCCATCCGCGGTACTATGGCATTCGGCGGGCATCTGCCCGAGCCGGAACATTGAACCTGACTGCGGCGTTGTGCCCAGTGAATCCCCTGCGCTAGCTTGCGTGGGCAGCACGTTGGGAGAACACCCGTCATGGCAGAACGATCACTTCGCGGTACGAATCTGAGCGCGCTCAGCATGGAGACCGACACGAATGTCGTGCTCAGCGAACGCCAGATCGTTCGCTACGTATGCCCGGAGAATCACATCAGCGAGCTTCCCTTCTCGGTCGAGGCGGACGTCCCGTCCGTATGGGAGTGCCGTTGTGGCGTGGAAGCCCGTCTGGTGGACGGGCCCGAGCCGGAGTACAAGAACGTCAAAGCGGTTCGCACCCACTGGGACATGCTGCTCGAGCGTCGCTCCATTCCCGAGCTTGAGGAATTGCTCAAGGAGCGGCTTGCCTTGCTGCGGGCATCGCGTGGAGAAAAGCCTCGTCGCAAGCGCACCGCCTGATCTATCGAACGTCTCGACAGTCAAGCCCCGTGGGCCCCTTCGAATGGGCGGCGGGGCTTGTTGATGTGCCGATCCTCAGATGACCTCGCCACGGATGACACCGGTCCCGCCCACCAGCCGACGTTCGAGCACGCGCTGCAACCACCGCCGGGTGATCGGTCTGGTGAACGGCAGAATGAAGAAGAACCCGGCAATGTCGGTCAGGAACCCCGGGGTCAGCAGCAGAGTCCCACCGATCAGAACGAGGCTCGCGTCAGCCAGCTCACGGCCGGGCATCTGGCCAGTGCGCAGCGCCACCCGCAGGGACCGCCAGGAGCGGGATCCCTCACGCTTGACCAGATAGGCACCTAGGGCAGACTCGGCCAGCAACAAGGCCAGAGTCTGCCATCCACCGATCACCGAGCCCACCTCGATGATCAGGGCTATCTCGGCCACCGGCACCACCAGCAGGGCCAGGAACACATACCACCCCCATCGGGGGCGTCGACGGCCCTGACGGGTCAGACGTCGTCCCGGTGCCACCTTGGCTCCCTGTGAAGGAGTGACCGAACCTGGCCGAGCCGATAGCGCGCGCCCCACTGCGTGATGCTGCGCAACGACTCATTGACGATGTCCTGGCTCATCTTCGAGTCCCCCACCGTGCGCTCAACAAAAGTGATCGGCACCTCGTGCACCAACAGGCCCGCCCGTATCGCACGCCAGGCAAGATCGACCTGGAAACAGTAGCCCTGCGAGGCGACCTCGTGCAGGTCCAGGGTGCGCAACGCCGACGCCCGGTAGGCCCGGTACCCGCCGGTGGCGTCACTGATCGGCATCCCCAGGAGCACCCTCACATAGAGGTTGCCGCCGACGCTGAGGAACTTGCGATGAAATGGCCAGTTCACCACCGAGCCGCCAGGGACCCAGCGCGAGCCGAGCACGACATCGGCGCCGGCGAGCGCCCCGAGCAGCGATGCCAGCTGCTCGGGTTGATGAGATCCGTCCGCGTCCATCTCGACCATGACGTCATAGCCTCGTTCCAGGGCCCAGGCGAACCCGGCGAGGTAGGCCATGCCGAGCCCTTCCTTGTTCATCCTGTGCAGGACCCGAACCTGCCCGTCATCGAGCGCCAGCTGATCTGCGATGGCCCCGGTACCGTCAGGCGAGTTGTCGTCAAGGACGAGGACGTCCGCCTCGGGCACCGCTGCGCGCAGTCGCGACACGATCGGCACGATGTTCTCGCGTTCGTTGTAGGTCGGGATCAGCACGACGACCTTGCCGATCGGAGGCCTGCCCTGCGGTGGTGTCATGGTTTCCTTTGCCTAGAGCATTCATGAGGATCGCGCTACCGACCGTAACGGTGACGACGCAGACGCCTCAAACCCGACAAGGTCAGCATTGCGGCGAATCCCACGATCATGAGGTTCTCGGGCCAGGAACCAACCTGGTCCGCGATGGTGCGGCCGGTGCGCAGCGGGAGATTCGCCGAAAGCACCGCCGGTGTGAACAACGTGCTGCGCTGGTGAGCCGTTCCATCAGGAGTAATCATGGCACTGACCCCTACCGTGGACACATGAACAATCGAGCGGCCGTGCTCGATGGCGCGAATGCGTGAGATCGCAAGCTGCTGGACCGACTCATCCGTGAACCCGAAGGTGGCGTTGTTGGTCTGGACGACCAAGACGTTGGCTCCGTGGTCGACCGTGTCCCTTACCAGCCCGTCGTAAGCCACCTCGAAGCAGATGATGGGACCGGCGGCAATCGTCCCGCCGTTGCGGGCGGGCACGGTGAACACCCCGACGGTCCTGCCGGCGATGAAGTCCGAGTGAACCAGGTCGACCTTGTCGCTGAAATGGCGGAAGAACGAGCGGTAAGGGATGTACTCGGCGAACGGGACGGGATGCCGCTTGACGTATCGCGCGGACAGGCCCCGGCCCGGCAGGTAGAGCAGGCTGGCATTGGACACCTGGGGCCGAGGCTCATCCAGAACAGCACCAAGGATGAGCGGTGCACCGATCGCGTCCACCGCCTCGCTGATCACCTTGGCCGCGTCAGGGTTACGAAGCGGGTCGATGTCCGAGGCATTCTCGGGCCACACGACGAGGTCGGGTCTGGGCGCTATGCGCAAGGTCCCCGCCTTCACCGCTGCGGCCGCCTGCTCGGTAAGCCTCACATGGTTATCCAGGACGGCCCGCCGCTCGGCGTTGAAGCTCAGACCTGGTCGGGGAACGTTGCCCTGGATCGCGAGGAACCGCCCGGTCGGCCCATCGGTCGGCCTGGGCAACAGGGCGGGAAGCATGATGGCCACGATCGCCCCGGAGAGGCACAGTGTCACAACAAGCAGGCTGCGCGTGGTGCCCGCTCTGGCTATCCCGGACTGGCCGGCGACAGGGCGGCCGGTGATCAGGCCGGTGACGCCGGCCGCGAGCAGACCACCTGTAAGGGCCACGCCGAAGGTGACGCCGGGAGCCCCGCCAAGGGCTGCCAGCGCAGCCACTGGTGAGTCAGCCTGGCTGAAGGCCAGACGCCCCCAGGGGAACCCGCCAAACGGGGTGCTGTCCCTCAGGGCTTCCTGGGTGACCCAGGCCAGGGCCACCACCATGGGCCGTACCCTGCTGACGCCGGCCACCGGGGGCCCGCCCTGGAGCAGCGCAGAGCCCAGACCGAGCAGTGCGATATAGAGAGACTCGAGCACAGCCAGGGCAACCCACGGCAGTGTTCCCACGTAGACACCGGACCAGGACAACAACGGGAGGAAACACGCCAGCCCGCTGAGAAGACCCAGCAGTGCGCCCTGCCAGGCAGTGGCACCACAGGTCGCCAGAGCCAGGAGCGCGACACCGACCGGGGCCATGATCCAGAGGTTGTGTGAGGGAAATGCCAGCCACAGAGCCAGGCCGGAAGCGACGGCAAGTGGGTAGCGATACACCGGTTCAGGCTAGATCACGACCAACCTCGAACGCGCACCCATCCGGGTGCGCGTTCACTGGGTGTGATGGAGCCTGCCCAGCTGTGTTACCGGATGCGGCAGAGCTCGTTGCCTTTGGGACCAACGTCGAAGCGGCTGGATGCCGAACCAACACTGTTGTCTACTAAGCACGTAACCCCGCCGCCTGCCACCCCGATACCCTACGAAGCGCCACCTGACCGGAAATCTCGTGGATCTGGTTCTCATGATGGTCGTGCGTCAAACCACCATTGGTCCCGAAGATGCACCCCGCCCAGTGACCTGCGCCTTTTCTTCCGATTTTGCGGCGGCCAACGCTCTGAACATACCCGTTCCGTCCGCGCTGTCAACCCGGCGTTCACCTGCGGCGATGCAGATAAGCGCAGGTCAGAGGCGCGACGAATTCGCATGGGAATACTAAGTCTTTGCCATTTTGCGGCGTGTCTTACGACACACGCCGGGATTGATCAGGCACTGACCGGCACGACGACGACCCCACGAGCGGTTGTCGCGACAACCGGTTCGCTCAGCAGATCAGCCGAAGACTCCCCACCAGCCGCGTTCCCCCGCGTGATGACACGCACCTCGAAGGTCATCTCCCGGCTCCTCGCACCGACCCGAACCAGCGTTGCCTCGATCTCGATACAGTCGCCCGCCCGGACCGGCGCGCGAAACTGCACGTCGCTGTATGAGGCGAACAGGCCTTCGTCCCCGTCGGTTCGGATGCACATCTCGGTCGCGACGTCACCGAAGGCTGCAAGGGAGTAGGCGCCGTCCACGAGGTTGCCGCCGTAGTGCGCATGGCTGTAGGGGACATAGCGGCGGTGGGTCACCGTCATACCGACTGTGGCTGCTCCATGTTCGCTCATGCAGGTACTCCTTCGTCAATGCTACCGGTAGCGGAGATGGCGTGGACGAGGTAGGACGCGACCTCGACGGGAGTGGTGCCCTTACCAAAGATCCGGTCGACGCCGAGCGCGGCGGCCGTTCCTTGCTCGAACCTCGGGCCGCCGACGATCAGCAACGGGACCTTTCCGGCGGGGTACGCCTCACGGAACGCCGCCGACATGGTCATGGTGTTGTGGATGTGGGCGTCCTTCTGGGTCACCACCTGGCTGACCAGGACAGCGTCGGCCTTCTCGGCGCGGGCGCGGGCGACCAGCTCGGGGACCAGCACCTGTGCGCCGCAGTTGACGACCTTGATCCCGCTGTAGTACTCCAGGCCCTTATCCCCCGCGAAACCCTTGATGTTCAGGATGGCGTCGATGCCGACCGTGTGGGCGTCCGTGCCGATGCAGGCGCCGACCACGACGAGCTTGCGGCGCAGTCGCTTCTTGATCGCGGCGCTGACCTCCTTGGCGCTGAGCATTGCGAACTCTCGCTCGATCACGACAACCTCGCGCAGATCCACCAGGTGGCTGACGCTGCCATAGACGATGAAAAAGGTGAACCCCGAACCCATCGCCTTTGCGTGGACCAGGAGTGCCGGCGCTATGCCCATCTTGGCCGCAAGCTGGAGCGCCGCGCCCTCAGCCCGCTTATCGTGCGGGACGGGCAGGGTGAAGGAGACCTGCACCATGCCGTCACCTGTGGTGTCGCCATAGGGCCGGATGATGTCCGGCGGGGTCGTCGAGGCTGTATCGGGCGTGTTCATTTTCCGGTACCTCCTTCTGTCCGTGTGGTGGCCAACAGCGTGCTGGCCGGGTTGTCGTAGCCCGGCGCGCACTCGACCACGCCGTCCAGGCCCTTGCCTGCGTCAGCGGGACGCTTCATCAACCCGAAGGTTCCGTCGCTGATCGCCTGCAGGAGGGGCACCGACCCAGGCTCCCCGACGTCACCCACGATCTTCTCGAGCAGGTCGACGGCCTCGGAGAGTACCTGTCGGGCCCGATTCTGGATGAACCCGTCACGAGGAGGGTGGAAGTCCTCGGCCAGTCCGCCAGCCGCATTGAGGACGTACCGGACGTTCTGCAGGGCCAGGTCACGATCGGACAGGAACGGGGTGACCACGGCCTCGGTCATCATCCCGACGAGCAGGATGTCCTGTCCGGTCATCGCCCCGACGAGGTTGAAGAAACCGTCGAGCAGGTAGCCCCGGAACACATCCCCGGTCATGTGCTTGGTCGGCGGCATCCACTTCAGTGGCGCCTCCGGGAACAGCTGGCGCGCGAGCAGTGCCTGCGCCAGCTCCATCCGGAACGAGTCGGGGATATCGGGGTTGATCTCGAACGCGTGACCAAGCCCCAGCTGCCAGTCCTGCAGCCCGGCCTCTTTGGCGAAGTACTCGTTCATCAGCTGGCTGACGGTGACGGTATGCGCCGCTTCCACCGGATCGGCCGTGGTCAGGTAGTTGTCCTCGCCGGTGTTGATGATGATGCCGGCGCGGGCATGGATCTGGCGCGAGAACCGCTGGTCCACAAAGGTCCTGATGGGGTTGATGTCGCGGAAGAGGATCCCGTACATCGAGTCGTTGAGCATCATGTCGAGCCGCTCGAGCCCGGCCAGGGCGGCGATCTCGGGCATGCAGAGGCCGGACGCGTAGTTGACCAGCCGGATATAGCGCCCAAGCTCCTTGGACACGTCATCCAGGGCTGCACGCATCAGGCGGAAGTTCTCCTGGGTGGCGTACGTCCCGGCATACCCCTCACGGGTTGGCCCCTCCGGCACGAAGTCGAGCAGCGACTGCCCGGTCGAGCGGATGACGGCGATGACGTCGGCGCCCTCGCGCGCCGCGGTCTGAGCCTGCGGGATGTCCTCGTAGATATCACCAGTTGCCACGATGAGGTAGATCCACGGCCGTTGCCTCGGGTTGCCGTGTCGCTTGATCAGGCGGTTCCGGGTGGCGCGGTTCTTGTCGATGCGGGCCATGCCGGGCTTTACCGAGCGCAGCGCAAGGCTCTTGGCGGCGCTGGCATCGCGGCCCTGCGGCAGACGGAACGACACCGATCCCGCGGCACACTTCTGAGCCAGCATCCACAGGTCGGGTGCTTCGCCGCGGCGCAAAGCATCGTAAACCGGTGTGGTCACTCCCTGCTCGAGCCCGACATCGTCGCGGACGGCATCAACCAGATGGTTGACCCACGGCACGCCTTCGTGATCGGCGCCGGCCAGGCCGGCCAGCCGCAGCACCGCCCGCTCGACGGACACGGTCGTGTGCGTCGTGGCGATCTTCACCACGGGCTCGCCGGCCTTACGGGCCAGGGCGCGTGCCCTGGCAATGACGGCCGGGTCGAGCTCCAGCTTGGGTTCAGGCTTGGTGCTCATGACACCCCTTCCAGATCGAAGACGGTGCGACCGCGTATGACGGTGCGCAGGTTGGTGGGCAGAGCTGCCCCAGGTGACAGGTCCGGCAGGGCAGGCGGTCCTGCGTGTCTGCGCCCAGCAGACCGCTGATCGCTGCCGAGGGACCACAGCGCAAAGCTCGCGGGCTGTCCGATGCCCAGGTAGCCGCGGTCGTCGATGCCCGCTGCGCGCCACCCGCCGCGCGTGTGCGCCAGGAACGCAACGTCGCCCGACAGTCGCTGATCAGGGTCGTGGTGGTAGATGCAGCCCCGGATCGCCTCCCAGGGGGCGAACGGTGTGATGGGGGTGTCTGAGCCCAGGGCGAGCGACATGCCCGCCGCGTGCATCCAGGCAAACGGGTTCATCCTGGCGACGCGCTCGCGACCGAGCCGGGCGGAGTACATCCCCTCGGGCCCGCCCCAGATAGCATCGAACGCCGGCTGAACCGACGCGGTGACGCCAAGGTCGACCAGCGCCTTGATGCCGTCGAGGTCCACCATCTCGAGGTGTTCCAGGCGGTGGCGGCCCGCAACGACTGCGGCCACCCCAATCAGGCCTGAGGCAGCCTGGAACCCGGCGAGGACCGTGTCGACACCGGCGTCTCCGATGACGTGGAAACCCGCCTGGACACCGGCTAGCGAGCAGGCTGCGACGTGGTCACGAACCTGCTCGACAGACAGCTGCGGATACCCATGGTTGCCGGCCACCTCACCATCGGAGTAGGGCTCTCGCAGAGAGGAGGTTCTCGAGCCGATGGAGCCGTCGATGTTGAGGTCGCCGGCCAGTCCTCGCGCCCCCAGCCGACCGGCAAGCGCCCTGGCCGACTCCTCGTCGCCGACCAGCTCTGCCCAGTAGCCGATGACCTCTGGACCGTTGCCACGCTGCCCTGCCGCGAGCACATCTGCGAAATCGGCCTCGGAGCTGAGGTAGGGCCCACCGTTCTCGTGCACAAGGCCGATCCCGGCGGCCGCCGCGGCATTCAGTGCGGCGTCGATGTCTGCGCGGCGCTCGGCGGCGCTGATCCCGGCGTAGAACGCGTTCCGAGCCGCATGGTGCGCCTCGCGGGTCACCAGCCCGCTGTCGTTCCAGCCCGGGAGGCTCCAGGCGCCCGACGCGGCAGCCAGGGTCGATGAGATCACCGCCGAGTGGCCGTCCACCCGCGGGGAGTAGACGACTCCCCCGTAGGTCGCGCGGTCGAGCTCCTCGCGTGTTGCGGGCCGGTGCTCGGGCCAGTCCTGCTCATCCCAGCTCGGTGCGTAGACCGGGCGACCCGCCCGTTTGCGAGAAGTCTGCTCGATCGTGTCCAGCACCTGGCGAAGGGACCGTGCGCAGGAGAGCTCGACGCTGCGGGGCCCCATTCCTGTCGCCGAAAGATGGACGTGTGCGTCGACGAAGGTAGGGGTGACCAGCGCGCCGTCAAGCTCGACCACATCGTCCACCCCGTCGACATGTCCTGCCGCTGCGTCATCGGTGCCGATCCAGGCGATCTGGCTGCCGTCAACAACGAACGCCGTCGCGAAGGCATCAGTCGCGCCGTACACCGAGCCGCCCCGATACAACGTGGTCGTGCCCGACCGCGTTGAGTCTCCCGGCCGGGACTGGTTCACTGGCAGCTGGCGCTGTGCCGACTCGGTGCTCACGAGGCCTCAACCTGCTTCGTCTCCAGCCGGCCCTCGAACAGCCCCCGCACCGCGGTGTTACCACGTAGGAGCTTCAACGCGTAGTCGGCGTGCCCGGGGACATATCCGTTGCCTATCAGCATCCGCACATCGGCTGCCAGCCCTTCGGCACCCAGGGCCGCGGCCGCGAAGCTCGTCGCCATCGAGAAGAAGACAACCGTGCCACCCTGGGCCGTCGACAGAATCGCCGGATGCTCGCACCCCGGGACGTCCACACACACCACGGTGATGTCAGCCGGGCCGCCTGCTCCCCGCACGGCAGCTGAGAGCCCTAGCGGAGAGCGGGCGTCCGCGATCAGCACCTCGTCGGCCAGCCCGAGCCCGTCCAGCATGCGCGCCTCCTTGTCGTTGGGCACGACCGCGACCCGGCGTCCGGCTCCGGCGTCCTGCGCAGCGGCCAGGGACATCGACCCTGACTTGCCGGCGGCGCCAAGAACAAGGACCGAAGGGGCCGTGCCCTTGGCCACGTACTCGCGGACCAACCGGGCGACGAGGGCGGGTGCGCCACAGACATCCATCACCATCAGGGCGAGCTGGGGGTCGAGGTCGGAGGGCAGCACCGCCGCTATCGACCTGGCGAAGAGGATCGCGTGGCCCGAAGCCGGCACCCGCTCCCCCAGCCCGTCCCAGCGAGCCAAACCGTCCGTGATCTGCAGAGGGGTCAGTGACAGCGATACCAGCGTGGCGACGTGGTCACCGACGGACAGCCCGAGTGGGCTCCGCCGGCCCACCTCGGCGACCGTTCCGATAAGCATGCCGCCCGAGCCTGTCACGGGGTTCTGCATCTTGCCTCGGCTTGCCACGATGTTCAGGACTGACGCCCGGATCGCGGCGCCGTCGACCTGGTCCTCGGCCGTGCGGTTGGCTCCGGCCAGCTGACGGTAGGAGGCCGCATCGAGGTTGAGGGTCTCGATATCGATGCGAACCTCATCCGCCCAGATCTCGGGCGAGGCGTCCAGGCGTTGCGCGGCCTGGGGCAGCGTGATCTGGTCACCCGACGGCTCAAGAACACGGTGCAGACCCACGAGTGAGCTATCGGTGCGCTCGGTCAGCTCAGTCACTGTTCCTCCTGTGGATTGCCCTACATGAGCAAATCTTACGGTTCGAGAATGTGAATAGCGCAAGTTATCCCGTATCGCACGCTATCCCGTATCATGTCATCCATGGAGTCAAAGATCGAACAGCCCTATGCCTACCGACGCCACCAGCTGGTGGAGCCAGACTGGACCCGTTTGCCGGGCTGGCGCCACATCACCGCCACCGAGTGGTCCAGCGTCCAGTGGCAGCGTGCCCACTGTGTCAAGAACATCAAGGGACTGAAGGCACTCATGGGCGATCTGCTCACGGATGCGTTCTACGCTGACCTGGAGCGTGACCAGACCGAGCGGGCCACGATGTCGATGCTCGTGACCCCGCAGATGATGAACACGATGGTCCCGTGCACCGGCACCGCCAGTGAGCCGGGACAGCCCATGCCCGCCGCCGGTGAGGAGTTCACGCGTGCTTTCTCTTCCGATCCGGTCCGTCGATACATGCTTCCGGTCTTCAGCGACCGACGCGTCGACTGGCCGAGTCACCCGTACTCGGCCCGCGACTCCCTGCACGAGCACGACATGTGGGCCGTTGAGGGCCTGACCCACCGCTACCCCACCAAAGTGCTGGCCGAGCTGTTGTCGACCTGTCCGCAGTACTGCGGTCACTGTACCCGGATGGACCTGGTCGGCAACTCGACGCCGGTAGTGCCCAAGCTCAAGTTCGATCTCAAGCCGGTCGACCGCTACGACGCGATGATGACCTACCTGCGAGCCAACCCCGTGGTCCGCGATGTGGTGGTATCCGGTGGCGACGTGGCCAACATGCCATGGAAGAACCTCGAGTCCTTCCTGGACCGGCTGCTCGAGATCGACAGCATCCGCGACATCCGCCTGGCCACCAAAGCGCTGATGGGCCTGCCCCAGCACTGGATGGCGGAAGACGTCGTCGAAGGTATGGGCCGGGTCGCAGCCAAGGCCCGGACGCGCGGCGTCAACCTCGCCATCCATACCCACATCAACAGCGCCCAGTCCGTGACGCCCGCCGTCGCCGCCGCAACCAATGCGATGCTTGACGCCGGCGTCAGCGCCGTCCGCAACCAGGGCGTTCTGATGCGCGGGATCAACGACTCGGTCGAGCAGCTGCTTGACCTGTGCTTTGCCCTGCAGGACGAAGCCTCGATCACCCCGTACTACTTCTACATGTGCGACATGATCCCGTTCGCCGAGCACTGGCGGCTCTCGCTCGCTGAGGCACAGAAGCTCCAGCACGACCTCATGGGCTACCTCCCTGGATTCGCGACGCCACGCATCGTCTGCGATGTGCCGTTCGTGGGCAAGCGCTGGGTCCACCAGGTCGACTCCTACGACAAGGAACACGGGATGTCGTTCTGGCGCAAGAACTATCGCACCTCGATCGAGGGCGCCGACACCGATGCGCTGTCGCAAGAATATGTCTACTACGACCCCATCTACACCCTGCCGGAGTCTGGTCAGGACTGGTGGCGTGAGCACGATGGGCTGCAGGAAGCCCATGAAGCCGCTGTGTCCAGTGCCACCGCGAGCAGGGAAGCCTCGGCTGCCCAGCTCATCTGAGCAGCCCGCTTGAATAGCCCGTATGCCGCGCCCCTGACCTGGGACGCGGCATACGTGTGCCGGGCGCCTTGTCAGTGGCCTCTTCAGCGATTGTTGCGAGGTGGCTCGCCGGGCACGCGGCTACCGTCATCGTCGTTTCCATCGTCATTGGTGAAGAGCAGCTCCGAGATCTGGAGCTGCACCTGCTCGACGTGCGGGATGTCCGGCAGAACCACACCCGCCTTCTCGGTGGCGTCGGAGATGATCAGGGTGCCGCAACCCAGCAGCCGGTCGAGCAGACCCTTCTCGTAGGCGACGTCGTTGATTCGGAACAGTGGGATGTCACGACCGGTCCGGTTCAGGATGCCCTGGCGCGTGATCAGCCGCCGGTTCGTGACGGTGTAGGTCGCGGTGATCCAGCGTAGGAACGGGATCAACGACAACAGAACCAGCAGCGGCACGCCCACCACCGCGAGGCCGGAAGCAACGATGGTGTCATTGGGCTTCAGCATCAGGGCCGTGATGATGCCCCCCATGACGACGACGAACACGACGACCGGCCAGATCAGAGCCTTGCCGTGAACGCGGACGCTCAGCACGACGTACTCGCCGTCGAACAGCAACTTCTTCGAGATCCCCATGAGGGCATCGTGCCAGACTCGCTGGTCATCGCGAAGTAGCGAAGTAGCGTGGAGTCATGCCAATTCCCCGCGGAATGCGCGAGGTCAACAGGGCGGCCCTGAACAAGGTAACCAGGCCTGTGTGCCGTTGGCTGCCGGGGATGGGCGTCGTGACTCATCGCGGACGCAGATCCGGCAGGCAGTACCAGACCCCGGTGAACGTCTTTCCACGCCCAGGTGGCCGGTATGTCGTTGCGCTGACCTATGGCCCGGACACCGACTGGTGCAAGAACGTCCTCGCTGCCGGTGGCTGTGAGCTCGTCAGCGGCGGCAGGATTATCGAGCTCACATCGCCGCGGTTGTTCCACGATGAGTCACGGCGCGAGATCCGGGTGGTCGAGCGGGCGATTCTCGGTCTTCTTGGCGTCAGCGACTTCCTGGAGCTGAGGAAGGTCCCGTAGATATGCGGGTCGAGGCTCCGTCGCCACAACGTCTAGTCAACAAGCCCGTCAATGAGGTGGGAGCGCTCCTCCCAGGGCGTCGAGAGCACCACGGTCGTGCGTGTTGAGACGTTCGCCGAGGATCTCACCCGGGCAAGGAGGTCCTCGAGGTCGCCAGGTGTGGAGACCCTGGCCTTGAGGATGTAGCTCTCATCCCCTGCCACCGAGTGGCAGGCCTCAAGGCCGCTGATGTCGCGCAGGCGATCGGGCACGTCGTCAGGGGCAGACGGATCTATCGGCGTGACAGAGATGAAGGCCAGCAGCGGCATCTCCATCTGGTTCTGGTCAACGACGGCCCGGTAACCCTGAATGACCCCGCGGTCTTCCAGCCGGCGTACCCGCTGGTGGACTGCCGATGTCGACAGTCCGGTGACCTTTCCAAGATCAGTGAAGCTCATGCGGCCGTCCTGCAACAACAGCCCGACGATGCGTCGATCCAGATCCTCCATGCCGCAAGGTTACTGATCTCTGGCGAGCTGAGGACGGCGGCAGGCTGAGAGTGCCCCGAATGACTTCCTGATGGCACGATGACGACATGACCCAGCGCCTGATGCTCCTGGACTCAGCCTCCTTGTACTACCGCGCCTTCTACGGCGTCCCAGACCAGCGACGCAACCCCGACGAGCCACCGACGAACGCCGTGCGCGGCTTCCTTGAGATGATCGCAACCCTGGTCGCCACGCATCACCCAACACATCTGGTGGCCTGCTGGGACAACGACTGGCGACCTGCGTTTCGGGTCAACGCCATACCGACGTACAAGACCCACCGTCTCAGCGAAGGCAGCGAGATCCTTGAGGAGAGCCCCGAAGATCTCACTCCGCAGGTGCCATTGATCGTGGATGCCCTGAAGGCCTTGGGGATCGCCCGTGTCGGCAGTGATGGCTACGAGGCTGACGACGTCATCGGCACGCTGACCCATCGAGCTCGCGGCGGACAGCGGGTCGATGTCATCACCGGCGACCGCGACCTGTTCCAGCTGGTCGATGACAACGCCGGCGTGAGAGTCCTCTACACGGCGCGAGGCGGCGTGCGGGATCCTGACGTCGTCACCCAGGCCTTCCTGCAGACCAAGTACTCGGTGCCAACTGGCCAGGCGTACGCCGACCTGGCGACGCTGCGCGGCGACACCAGCGATGGGTTGCCAGGCGTTGCGGGGATAGGTGAGAAGACGGCAGCCACCCTGATCAACCGGTATGGCGATCTTGCGAGTCTGCGTCGCGCCCTCGCCGAGGGCGACCCCCGCATCAAGGGCGCGCAGCGACAGCGACTGGAAGCGGCTTCGGCATATCTGGACGTTGCACCGCTTGTGGTTCAGGTCGCCCTGGACGCTCCGATCCCGGACTTTGATGCCTCGCTCCCCCGGCAGGTCGGCGACGTCACCCTGCTCTCGTCCCTGGCGTCCGGATACGGCCTGACCAATCCCCTCAACCGGGTGCTGAACGCCCTGGGACTCGGAGACGATGGCTGAGGCCACGGCCACGGGCAGAGGCCACCGGTGACAGATCGAAATTATGGTGATCAGTCCTCGAACGCCGACCGGGTCGCGGCGAGCTCCAGCCGGGTCATTCGGCCTGGTGAGGCGGCGACCCCAGCACGCAGCAGCCTGCTGCGGATTGACAGCCACCAGACCGTCTCTCTCATGTCCCGCAACAGCTGGGCTTGCCGCCGGTCAGTCAATCCGGTCGGCCGCCACGACACCTCGCATCACCGAGTCGATGGCACGCCGCGCGGTCACTGCGAGAGTCGGGTCAGGCGCGGCGTCGCCGATCTGACCAAGCAGGTCGACGACCTGCTTGCACCGACGAACGAAGTCACCGGCACCGATCTCGCTGTCGCGAAGAACCATCTCGAGGCGTTGCCCGCTGGCCCACCGATGCATCATCCAGGCCATACCGGCGTCCGGGCAGCCCGTCGGCGGCAGCATGTGCGAACGCTCGCTGTCCTCCAGCAGGCTCCACTGGCGCACCATCGCCTCATACGCCTCACGAACGTCGTCGTTGGGCATCCGCGGCGCGACGTCAGCCTCATCTCGGCGTGGCTCGTGCAGCAGCGTGGAGACGATCGCAGCCAGGCTCGGCGGGTCGAGGCGCTTCCAGAGCTCACGGCGCAGGCACTCAGCCGCTAACAGGTCCTTTTCGGTGTAGAGCCGCTTGAGGTAGTCGCCCTGCGCTGTCACGGCCGCGCCGCCCTCGGTCAGATAACCCAGGTCCGCCAGCAGCTCACAGACGCGATCGAACGTCCGAGCCACGGAGTTGGTCCTGCCCTCCACCGTGCGGGTGACTCGGTCGGTCTCCCGGCGCAGCCGCCACCAGCGCTCGGCCCAGCGCGCATGGTTCTCGCGATCGGGGCATGCGTGAGCGGGGTGCGCTCGCATCTGCCGACGCAGCTCGCTGACGCGCTGCTGTTCGCCTGACTCGGCAGAACCGGAATGCCTCGGCTGTGGCGCATCCCGCGGTACCTTGATCCGCATCGTCGCCGCGAGATCTTTGCGGGACTTGGCATTTCGCGCGTTGAAATGCCTGGGCACACTGAGGTTCATGACCGGGTCAACGGGAGTGGGGATGTCCATGAGGGTGAGCCGGCGTACCTGTGCGTCCGAGGTCAGCACCGTCGGCGACGCGCTCTCCTTCTTGCCACCCGCGTTGCTCTGGATGACGATCGCATAGCCCGCGCGCCGGCCACCCGGGATCTTGATCACGTCGCCGGTTCGGAGCTTCTCCAGGCTCACCGCGGCCTCGGCCCGCCTGCTGGCCGAACGGGCCTTGGCTGCCTCCTTCTCGATGTCGCGAATCTCGTTGCGCAGCGCGGCATAGGAGGTGAAGTCACCCAGGTGACAGGTCATCGACTCGGCATACCCGGCCAGCGCCTCCTCGTTGCGCTTGACCGTCAGCGCCAGGCCGACGACGGCCCGGTCGGCCTGGAACTGTGCGAACGACGTCTCAAGGATCTCGCGAGCCGTCTGGCGTCCCACCTGCCCGACGAGGTTGACCGCCATGTTGTAGGTCGGGCGAAAGCTGGACTTGAGCGGGTAGGTGCGCGTTGATGCAAGCCCCCCCACCGCGAGTGGGTCCAGACCCCGGTTGTAGAGCACCACCGCGTGACCCTCGACATCGATGCCACGCCGCCCGGCGCGCCCGGTCAGCTGGGTGTACTCCGCTGGCGTGATATCCGCATGCGTCTCGCCGTTGAACTTCACCAGCCTCTCAAGAACCACGGAGCGAGCCGGCATGTTGATCCCCAGGGCCAGCGTCTCGGTGGCGAACACCGCCCTGATCCGGCCGGCGGTGAAGAGCTCCTCGACGATCTCCCGGAAGGTGGGCAACATCCCCGCATGGTGAGCCGCGAACCCGCGAGTGAGGCCCTCGACGAACTCCCAGTAGCCCAGCACGTCAAGGTCCTCGTCGGCCAGACCCTGGATGCGCTCCTCGACGGTCCGGCGGATCCGCTCTCCCTCCGAAGGCGGGATGAGCCGCATGTCGTTGGACAGCAGCTGGCTCACCGCGGACGTGCAGCCGATACGGCTGAAGATGAACGTGATCGCCGGCAGCAGCCCGTCGCGGTCCAGTCGCTCGATGACCTCGGAACGGCTCGGGCCACCTCCGAAGCGGCCACCTTGGCGAGGCGGGCGCGCACCACGACCGCGTTGACCCGCGCCGCCCTTCTGAACACGTCCGCGCCCGGCCGCGGCGCCGCCATCGCGACCACCAGCCGGGTCGCCCGAACGGATGCGCTCCAGCAGCAGGGGGTTGACCCGGGTCGGGTCCGCGACCTCCCTGGCCTCCGAGACGTCGTCGGCGAAAAGGTCATACAACCCCTGGCCGACCATCATGTGCTGCCACAACGGCACCGGCCGGTGCTCCTCCACGATGACGCTCGTGTCGCCACGAACCTCGCCCAGCCACGCACCGAACTCCTCGGCGTTGCTCACGGTCGCTGACAACGAGACCACCTGCACGTCCGCCGGCAGGTGGATGATGACCTCCTCCCAGACCGCGCCCCGGAAGCGGTCGGCAAGGTAGTGAACCTCGTCCATGACCACAAATCCGAGCCCGCGCAGGGTGCCGGACCCGGCATACATCATGTTGCGCAGCACTTCGGTGGTCATCACGACGACCGGGGCCTCCCCGTTGATCGAGGAGTCGCCGGTGAGCAGACCGACCTTGTCTGCTCCGTGGCGGGCGACGAGGTCGGCATACTTCTGGTTCGACAGTGCCTTGATCGGCGTCGTGTAGAACGCCTTGCGCCCGGTGGCCAGAGCGAGAAACACCGCGAACTCCCCCACGATGGTCTTGCCGGCACCGGTGGGCGCTGCCACCAGCACCCCTGATCCCTGCGCAACCGCCTCGCACGCCTGGACCTGGAAGTCGTCGAAGGGGAAGTCGAAACCCTTGGCAAACGCGTCGAGCTGCAGGTGCTCGGCGTCCGAAGAGGTGGCCATGGCGCTCAGGCTACGTCAGAGACCAGAGACGAGGACGTTCAACGCGGCGGGCACGTTCTGGCAGCCCATCGGCAGCGGTGCGAAGCGTTCGCCGTCCGCGTAGCTGACGATGCCGGATGCCTCGAGACGGACCTCCTTGCCCTGCAGGATCTCCACGGCAGGGTGCCCGACGTGCTTGCCGCTGAACACCTTCGGGAAGACCTTGAGAAACTCTATCGTCGAGATCTCGTGCACGATGAGGATGTCGAACAGCCCGTCGTCGAAGCTGGCGTCTGGGCACACCCGCATGCCGCCACCGTATGACGGACCGTTGCCGACAGCGACCAGCATCGCCTGGGCGCTGTGGCGCACACCGTCGACCTCGATGACATAGGGGATCGGCTTGAATACCGGGAGCTCCCGGGCGATGGCCAGGTTGTATCGCATCCGGCCTTTGGGCCAGCCCCACATGTTTGCGCGCTCATTGACCACCGAGTCGAACCCGGCGCCCAGGACCCCGGCGAACCAGCGCGACACGCCGTTCGAGTCGGTATGCCGGCCGGCATCGATCTTTCGAACGACGCCACCCGCGATGACCTTCGCGGCGGCCGGCGCATCGTGCAGGGGCAGCTGCAGGGCGCGCGCGATGTCGTTGCCCGTTCCGGCCGCGACGATGGCCAGCACCGTCTCGGTGCCGGCACAGAGGTTGACCCCGAGATTGACCGTGCCGTCGCCGCCGGTGACTGCCAGCACGTCAAGACCTGAGGCGATGCCGGCCACGGCACGGTCCCGGGCACCAGCCGCTGTCTCGTCTGACAGATCGACCACAACGTGACCCCCTGCCCGCAGCCTTGCGGCCACCTCCAGGCCGAGGGCAGCGCCACGACCCTTGTCCGAGGTGGGGTTGACGATCAGACCCACGCGCTTGGTCACCGCAGTCACTACAGCGGGCTGGCTTCGTCGTCAGAGACCTTGACCCGGAGCCATTCAGGGTCATGACGCCGGCGTCGCCTGTCCAGCAGAGCCGACACCCCGACCGCGGCGTAGAAGAGGGAGATCATCGGGATCGCGAGGGCGAGCATGGTCCAGGCGTCCGGAGTCGGCGTCATCATCGCAGAGAAGACGAAGATGAGGATGACGGCTATCCGCCAGCCTTTGAGCATGACGCGGGCCGGCAGGATGTGAGCCGCGTTGAGGCCGACGAGGAACACCGGGAGCAGGAACGCCAGGCCGAACGCCAGGATGAAACGGGTCACGAACGTCAGGTAGAGAGCCGCGTCGGGTAGGTTCGCGGCTCCCTCAGGCGTGAACCCGAGCAGGACCTCGACCGCCTTGGGCACCACCCTGGTTGCCAGGAAGCAGCCCCCGAGGAAGAGCGGCACAGCAGCCCCGACGAACATCATCGTCGTGCGCTTCTCGCGCTTGGTCAGCCCCGGGACGATGAATCCCCACACCTGGTAGAGCCAGACCGGACTGGCCAGGATGAAGCCCACGAACAGCGCCACCTGGAGCTGCACGGTGAACGGCTGGGTAATGCCACCGAAGTTGATGTTGACCAGTCCGTTGCGCTCCGCTGCCAGCTTGCGCAGCGGAGCCATGATCTGGTTGAACAGCCAGTCGTACTCGACCCATCCGACGACGCTGCCCGCTGCGACGGCCAGGGCGGCGATGACGAACCGGCGGCGAAGTTCGCGCAGGTGGTCGCCCAAGGACATCCGCCCCTCGGGGGCACGCTTACGGCGCAGAGCTGCCATGGTGTTCAGTGGGTCCTCAGATGACGGCAGGCTTGTGGCTGCTGTGTGCAGCTCAGCCGGCGGCTGGTGGTGCTATTCGCGCTGGGTCGGATCCGACACCGGCCTCTTGGTCGGATCCGTGATCGGGTCCTGGGCCGGGTCCGGGATCGGGTCTGAAGTCGGTCGAACCGTCTCGCCCTTGACAGTGTCGCTACTTGCGGCGCTCGGGCTGCTCTGGCCGTCCTTCTTCATCTCCTCTACCTCGGACTTGAAGATGCGCATCGAGCGTCCGAGGCTTCGCGCGGCATCTGGCATCTTCTTCCAGCCGACGAGGACCACGATCACGAGCACCACGATGGCGAGATTGATCGGGTGGTCCAGCAGGTTGCGAATCATGGGTTCAGGCCTTTCATGGTGGCTACGCATAAACGTCGCAAAAGTACGCCAGCGTCAGTCTATGTGTTTGGCCCATCCAGGGCGGGACGAAGCACGACGTTTTTGGCGCGCCTGACGGCTCATGGCTTTGGCGCGGTTTCGCTTGATGCGAGCCGTGACCGGTCCGGCGAAGATGGCAAGCTCTTCTGGGGAGCTGATCCGCTCCTGGATGAGCCCCAGCTGGCTCTGCACCTCATCGAGACGACGTGATGCGCCAGCAAGCTCGGAGCCGAGCTCTCGGGTCTGGCCCCACAGACCCCAGGTCCGCCAGCCGAGATACCCGCCTGAGGCGACCAGAAGCAACACCCAGATCATCACCCACCACATGACCTGGACTCTATCCGCTTGCCGTTGTCGCCGTGTTGGGCCCGACCAGGTCCGAATAGGCACCGAGAGCCGAACGGGCACCTCCGCGGACCTCGGCGGCGAGCTCCGCGGGCTCGAGAACGGTGGCCTGGGCGCCCAGCTGCCACATCAGGCGGCGCAACCAGGAGGTGTCGGCAGTCCTCAGGTCAATGACCGCTCCCCCGTCGGGGTTCCTTTCGATGCTCTCCACCGGGTAGTAGTCGCTGACCCAGATCGCGCCAGGCCCCAGTGCCAGCGTGACGAGCTGGTCGTCGGCATGGGGCGTGAAGACCCCGTCATCGAGGTCGCGGGGCTGGGCCGCGGACGGTGGAGTGCCGTCCTCATCCAGGATCGCCAGAGCCTCGATCCGGTCCAGCCGGAACAGCCGAACGTCCTCGGCCCGGTGACACCAGCCCTCGAGATACCAGTGGGCGTCGAAGCTGATGACCCGCATGGGATCCACGTCTCGTTCTGTCGACTCGTCGCGGCCGGGAACCAGATAGCGAAGGTGAAGGCGTCTGTGAGCTGCCAGGCCCTCCTTGGCCAGGGCGACCATCTCCCCGCTCGTCCCCTCGTCGATCAGCACCTGGATGCGAGAGGTTCCGGCGGAAGCCGAGCCGGTGGCCGCTTCGAGCTTGGCCAGCGCGCGCACGATGGCATCCCGTTCGCCGATCCCCGGGACCGCGGCCAGGGCTCGAAGCCCCACGATCAGGGCCAGAGCCTCATCGACGCCGAGTCGCAGAGGCCGGTTGATGGTGTCGGCGTTGCCGAGGTAGACCCTGCCGCTCTCCCACTCCGCCTCGATCAGATCGCCGGGATAACCACCGGGAGTCCCACACAGGAACAAGAGTGAGAGATCGGCCTCGACCTGCGCCGGTGTCACGTCGAACTCGCGCGCAGCCTCCTCGATCTCGACCCCCTGCCGGTTCAGCAGCCAGGGCACCATCGTGAGCAGTCGCGACAGCCGGGTGGTTGCCGACTCCGACGACTGACCGCCCTGGCGGGGTCCACCCGTTTGCCGTTCCGCGCTCATCTGCCAGCCTCTTCCATGTTGACCTGGTCGCTGCCGGGCCCGGGACCGAGCGCACCGGTCAGTCGGCGGATCACCGACTCCCTGAGCTCGGCGGGACTCCTGACCACCACATCGGGCCCGAAGCTGCAGATCTCTGCGCCGAACGTCTCTGTATCGGTGAAGTCCACGACGATGAGCGACCAGGTGTCACCCGCCTGCACCGTGTCACCGGCCTGCGACGTGTCAGGGACCGGCGACACCGCGCTGGCCTGACGGCGGAGGCTGTGCCCGGTGCCGACCCTGACCTCCAGCGTTGCCGGCCGGGGTGTCAGATCGGCGGCCACGGTCCTGATCATCGTTGTCGGCTGATGATTCTCCGGCACGTCATACGACCCGGGCCTGCCGTCAACGGCGACCTCACCCTCGATCCGGCCCAGCCGGAACACCCGCGGCGCCTGCCGATCTGTGTCGAACCCGGTGAGATACCAATGACCGTGCCACGAGGCGATCGCCCAGGGCTGCACGTGACGGGTCGCCACCTTTGCGGTGCTTGCGGTTCGGTACGTGAAGGCCACCGCAGTGTGCCGCAGCACAGCGCTCTTCACGGCCTCGAAGGCAGGCTCAACGGTACGGACCATCGGCACGATACCGATCAGGGAGGAGTCGTCGCGTTTCACGCCTGAGGCCTCGAGCTTGCGCAGCGCCTGTGCCGCTGGCCCGGCCAGTGTTGCGTGGGTCCAGGCCCGGCTGGCCAGGCCGAGAACCGCCAGCTCGTCGGAGGCAAAAGAGATATCCGGCAGGGCGTACTCGCGACGGTCGATGCGATATCCGGGCTCGTCGTCGAAAAATGCATCAAACGGCTCAGTCACCAGCGGTATGCCGAGCTCGCGCAGCTCGTCCTTGTCACGCTCGAACATCCGGTCGAAGG
>JBDTWH010000169.1:0-5269 GCA_040006795.1 Actinomycetota bacterium
CTTCCTAGCGCATTCCTAGCGCAGAGCCCCGAAAACGACCCTCCGAAGGGTGGTGCGGCCGATGCTCATCCGTGAACGAGCAAGGCCCCCGCCGGCGTTTCCGCTGGTCAGGGGCCTGGATCGTCTGTCTCAACAGAGCGCGCCCGGAGGGATTCGAACCCCCAACCTTCTGATCCGTAATCAGATGCTCTATCCGTTGAGCTACGGGCGCAGTGCCGCATCCGGGATCCCCGGGCGCAACGTCGCGAAAGACTACCGGTTGACCCTGCTCAGACGGAAATCCGCACCCGTCGCCGGCATATCGACTACAGGGATGGGCCCTCGGCACGCAGCCGCTCGACGTCTGACATGGCTGCTCGCAACCCGCTCAGCCATTCGTCACTGTGCTGGCCCACCAGACGCACGCACCAGGCGAGCGCCTCGGAACGGGACCGCGCCACGCCAGAGTCCACCAGGGTGTCGAGCACCTGCCGCTCGCTCTGTCGCAGGCGTGTCATCGCCGGTACGGCCAGGTGCGTGAAGAGCTCGCCTGCCTCACCGATCCTGGCGCCCCAGGCAACACTTCGGCCGTACTTTGTCTGGGCCTCGTCGGCGATCTTCATCCTCTGCGCCCTGGTGTCCTCACGCCAGCGGGTGATCCGGCCCTCCGCTGCTGCGGCCTCGTCACTGTCGGGCGCCGGCAGCTCACCGATCACGGTGATCTCGTCTCGGTCGACCGTGACGCGCAGGTCCCCGGTGAACCAGTCGTCGGGGATACGCCCGGCGAACCAGGCCACCGCATCCGTGGCATCTGGCAGGTCGCGCTGCTGCCAACCGCCCGGGCGACCAAAGGGGCCGCCCCGTCGGGGCCCGCCTCTGCCTCGTCGGCCGCGTGGACCGTCAGCGATGTCGTGTTCGTGCTTCATCTTTGCCTCCTGCACAGTTCATTACACAATTACTGAATTACTACATTACCTGCTGTGCAACGGAAGCAGTAGCGCCCACATTCCGCATCTTGAGGGAAGCCTGCCCATTCCCTCCACGGGTCGCTGCGGGTTACCGTGGCCCAGAGGACAACTTCACCAGGCGGATCGCCGGATGGTGGGAGCCAGAAGACAACCAACGGGCAGCCCGGAGGGCGCCATGTGAAGGGATGGCCGAACGTATGACCACTGGCACGAGACTCCAGATCCAGAGTGACGGCTCCACCAGCCACAGCCGGCTTGCCGCCTGGGTTGCCGAGATCGCCGACCTGACCACGCCCGACCGAATCTCATGGGTCACCGGCTCCGACCAGGAGTGGACGACCCTGACCGACGGGCTCGTCGAGTCCGGCACCTTCACCCGCCTCAACGACAACATCAAGCCCAACTCGTTCCACTGCGCCTCCGACCCCTCGGACGTCGCACGCGTCGAGGACCGGACCTTCATCTGCTCTGTCGAGGAGAGGGACGCCGGCCCGACGAACAACTGGATGGCGCCGGACGAGATGAAGACGATCATGAGGGACCTCTATCGAGGCTCGATGACCGGTCGCACGATGTACGTCATCCCCTTCATCATGGGACGTCTCAACGCCGAGGACCCCAAGTTCGGCGTGGAGATCACCGACTCGGCATACGTCGTGGTGTCCATGCGCGTCATGGCGCTGTGCGGCAGCGCCGTGCTGAAGAGGATCGAGGAGCTCGACTCCGAGTTCGTCCCCGCGCTGCACTCGGTCGGCGCCCCGCTCAAGGCGGGCGAGGCGGATGTGCCCTGGCCGTGCAACCAGACCAAGTACATCGTGCAGTTCCCCGAAGAGCGGGCGATCTGGTCGTACGGATCGGGCTACGGCGGCAACGCCCTGCTGTGCAAGAAGTGCTACAGCCTCCGTATCGCCTCCGTGATCGCCCGCGACGAGGGCTGGCTGGCCGAGCACATGCTGATCCTCAAGCTCACCTCTCCCCAACAGGAGGTCCACTACATCGTCGCAGCCTTCCCCAGCTCTTGCGGCAAGACCAACATGGCCATGCTCGAGCCGACCATCCCCGGTTGGAAGGTCGAGACGCTCGGTGACGACATCGCCTGGATGAAGTTCGGCAGGGACGGACGGCTGTATGCCGTCAACCCCGAGTTCGGCTTCTTCGGGGTAGCCCCCGGCACGAACGAGAAGACCAACCCCAACGCGATGCGCACCATCGAGAAGGGCAACTCCGTCTTCACCAACGTCGCCCTGACCGGAGACGGCGACGTCTGGTGGGAGGGCCTGGAGAACACTCCTGCCCACGCCACGGACTGGAGGGGCAACCCGTGGACCCCGGAGGACGGCGCAAACGGCGTCCTGTCCAGCCACCCGAACTCTCGCTACTGCACGCCGATCCTTCAGTGCCCGATTCTCGCACCCGAGTATGACGACCCGCAGGGTGTGCCGATCTCGGCAATCCTCTTCGGTGGCCGGCGCAACTCCACCATTCCGCTGGTCACCGAGTCCCGCGACTGGGTGAACGGCACGTTCATGGGCGCGACCCTCTCCTCGGAGACCACCGCCGCGTCGACCGGCGAGGTCGGCGTCGTCCGCCGCGACCCGATGGCGATGCTGCCCTTCATCGGCTACGACGCCGGTGACTACTTCGATCACTGGCTCACGATCGGCAAGAGCGCCGACGCGGCCAAGCTGCCGAGGATCTACTACGTCAACTGGTTCCGCCTTGACAGCGACGGGCGCTTCCTGTGGCCCGGCTTCGGGGAGAACTGCCGGGTGCTCAAGTGGGTCGTCGAGCGGATCGAGGGCCGTGCCACCGCCCATGAGACCCCGATCGGGTACGTGCCGACAACGGAGTCGCTCGACATCGACGGCCTGGACATGACACCGGACCAGATCAGGGCGGCGCTGCACGTCTCAACGGAGGAGTGGGCGACCGAGATCCCCCAGATACAGGAGTGGTTCGACAAGTTCGGCGACACACTGCCGGCGACGCTGCTCACCGAGCTCGACGGGCTCAAGGCCCGGCTCGGGCTGAACTCGGGCTGAAGTAGGCACGCTCGGCGATGTGAAAGGCCCGCCAACCATGGGTTGACGGGCCTTTCATGTCAGCGGAGGCGGCGAGATTTGAACTCGCGATGGGGATTAACCCAAACCCGCTTAGCAGGCGGGCGCCATAAACCGGGCTAGGCGACGCCTCCATGCGCCCTCTTGACCACCACCAGCGGCGACCAGTTCAGGAGCGTGCACAGGCTACCGGCGAGGGGTGCACTTACACAAAACCACCCCCGGGTCGGGCCGCGTTCCGGCGTTCCGTCAGGGTGTCAGAGCCGACCACCAAGATAGTGGCCGGCGCGGCAGAGTTACCGCCGGCCGGAGGCCGCCCGCGGGATTCCGCCCGCTCAGGCCGAGGTCACGAGCAGATGTTGCTGTCTGCTGTCCGGGCCGCAATGGTCACCGACGGGGAAGGCTTGGCTGTGGAGGTGTGGGTGGGAAGCGGGGTCGTACCAACGTGGTTGGGCACCTGGACGACATACGGGCTGCCGGTACCAAGGGTGACCTGGATGGAGTTGCCGGCGCTCTCGTCCTCCACCAGCGTGGCTCCCGGGAAGGCCGCCGCAACCGTGCGCGCCTCCTGAAAGAACTGGCTCGAGTAGGCAACGGTGACGCCGTCCTTGAGGGCGGCGCCGGTCGTTGTGGCGGTGATGTGGAACCCTTGGACACGCAGGTCCTCCGCCGCCTGACGGGCCCGGCCGGTCACACCCGAGGCGTTGCTGATCTGCACGGTGATCTCGTCCGGACTGATCGTCAGCACCGGACCCTCCGTGGGCGAGGGGCCCTTGGGCTTCGTCGCCGGCGTGGAACCCGGCAAGGGCGCATCCTTACGGATCGACGTCCACAGGGCATCCGCAGCCGAGGACCACTGCACCCGGTTGTGGTCCGGCGGGTAGTCCTCGATCGGGACGGTGACGAACCGGATCTGGGAGGCAGACAGGCCGCCCACGCTCTGAGCCACCTCACGCAGCGCGTTCAGGTTGGCCATCCCGGGATCGGCGGTCAGCGACTTGGTCGCCGCATCAAGGAATCGCAGGAGCTTGTCAGGCCTCAGGATCAGCTTGCTGCTCGTGGCCTCCTGGACCATCGCCGACAGGAAGGCCTGCTGACGGTTGATGCGCCCCAGGTCAGAGGCGTCATTGCCGATGTTGTGGCGGATCCGGACGAAGGCCAGTGCCTGCTTGCCGTTGACCTCGCTGCGCCCGGCCGGCAGGTGCAGACCGCTGAGAGGGTCATCGACCGGAGTGGGCACGCACACCTCGACCTGACCCAGCGCATCGACCATCGACTGGAAGCCCATGAAGTTCAAGACCAGGAAGTGGTCGATCCGAATGCCCGTATCTCCCTCGACCGTGCGGATGAGGCAGGCGGGACCGCCCAGCGAGAAGTTGGCGTTCCACTGCCGGATGGGGCCGGTGGCCACGAGGTCAGGTCCGTCCGGCGGGCTGTTCGGGGTCGTGCAGTCGGCTGGTGCGTGGGTCATCGAGTCACGAGGAACGCTGACCACCACCGCGGACTTCCGGTCACCGGACAGGTGCACGATCAGGGTCGTATCTGAGCGCGCCCCCGATACTTGTGCTGCCGTGCCGAACGCCTTGGTGTCGAGCCCGACACGGGTGTCCGAGCCCATCACCAGGATGTTCATCGGCTGCAAGCCGCCGGCCTTGTCTGCGCTGCTCGACGGGCGTTTGCCCAGAAGGCCCGACACGTCGAGCTGGGTGATGTTGCTGTTGAGCTTGAAGTAGACCATGACACCCGCGACCAGCATGAAAACCAGAACACCGGCCAGCGCGATCGACCCGCGGCGCAGCCACGGATGGCGGTGAGCCTTCCGATAGGCCCGCTGCACCTCATGCCTGGTGGGATTGCGCTGAATGGGGTCGTGCCGTGACGAGCCGGACGGCGTGGAGTCGGACCCGGCACCAGACCCGGCGCCCGGCTCCTCCTCGTGGTCGCCCGATCCCGGCTCCGTCACGTGTTCACCTTCCGTCACATTCATATCGCGCCACGGCCCAGCCGGGAAGCGCGCGCGCCCCAATGATCAGCCCGCAAGGACTTGATCACTCAATAGTATGCCGGTGGTTCCTGTGAGCTCCCCAAGAGCGGGCCGTGGCGCTCAGACGAGGGTCTGGACGTCAAGCTCGCCGTCGGCATACCTCTTGCGCAGCATCTTCTTGTCGAACTTGCCCACGCTGGTCTTGGGGACCTCGTCGATGAACGCCCAGCGCTCGGGCACCTGCCACCTGGCGACCTTGCTCCCCAGGAACTCCCTGA
>JBDTWH010000170.1:0-2491 GCA_040006795.1 Actinomycetota bacterium
CACCGGCCAGGTATGGGGTGTCAACGGCGGCCTGGACATGTAGCTGCTGACCGGCCAAGACAGACCGGGAAACGTCACCTGCCACCAGGCTCAGACGAGCAACAGCATCGTGGCGAGGGCCAGGCTCGCCACGATCTCGCCGATGCCGATCGTTGCTGCGCCCAGCCCCGGCCAACACTTGGGCACCACGGCAGCTCTTAGTGCGAAGACTGCAAACAGCGCCCCCAACCACGGGCTTACGATCGCCGCAGGCACACAGACGGCCACGTGGTAGGCCACCGAGAGCCGGTACCTCCCGACGTCTCCACGGTCGCGGATCATCGCCTTGACGTAGAGGACCGTACCGGCGAAGTACGCGAGGAGCAGTCCGGTGAGCACCCAGTGCCTCCCCTGATCGGCCCCGGGCAGCCACGCCAGTCCTGCGAGGCTGGGCGTCTCCGGCTGCCCGACCCGCTCCCCGAACCCGGCGGCCACGACCGTCATCAGGCAGGCGGCCAAAACCGTCACCCCGTCGTTGAGCAATGAGCGGTCCAACCGTCGCCAGGAGCACCACAGACTGACGGCGAGCAACGGCAGGAAGACAACCGCCCACAGGAGCACGTCGGGCTCAACTGCGATCACGACCAGGCCGAGCACGACGCTCAGCACTGCGTAGGCGCGCACCGCCGGCAGGTAGCGACGCTTGCCTCGGGACCGCAGCCAGAGCCCAGCGGCGAAGAACGCGAAGTACCCGGCCAGCCAGGCGAACAGCAGCGGCAGGTGTCGCCAGCTCGGTCCCGCATCAAGAGCGCCGACGATGAACGGCACCATGAGCATCGCCCACGCCCCGTGTTGATTCGGCACCCAGCCTGGCTCACGCGGGCGTCGGCGCGCCTGATGACCTGCACTACCTCGGCGTTGCGCCGCAGGACTTCGATCAGGCATCGCCCAAGTTTAGGCGTCAGCCGGCTGAGGGGAATGGCAGCGACGAAGAAGGCCCGCAGCCCTATGTCATCGGCGCCATCGGGATCGCGACGAGAGGGCTTATCGGAACCAAGCCTCGGTGCGAGCGGCTCTCCGACTACCGATCCAGGCGCCGTACCACTGGCGGCAAGGCCGGGAGCATGATGGAGACATGAAGCTCCAACTGCTCTACTTCGATGGGTGCCCCAGCTGGCAGGTGGCCGATGACCGGCTGGCGGAGGCTGTCAAGGAGCTTGGGATCCGAGTCGAGGTCGAGCGCGTCCTGGTCTCGACACCTGAAGAGGCCGAGGCATGGAGCTTCCACGGCTCGCCCTCGGTCTTGGTCGATGGCGAAGATCCATTCGCTGAGCCGGGTGCCGACGTCGGCCTCGCGTGCCGGCTCTATCCGACGCCCGCCGGGCTTGCCGGAGCCCCAACTGTGGCCCAGCTGGTCGAGGTCCTCGCCGGTCGTTGAGCGCATCGTCGCTGCCCCGGTCCCCTGCACATCCACCCTTCAACAGCCAGCGTGGCGAATTGTGAGTCTCAGCGCCGCCGCGGACGTGCTCCGATCAGAGCACTCCCCGCCGAAGGGCACGAGCGCCCACCCCGCGGGTGGGCGCTCGTGACGGGACGAAACCCGGGACTGCTCAGTGGGTCAGGTCAGGAGGTCCTCGACGCGCCGCCGGTTGACGGGCCAAACCCGGCACCACCGGGGCCGCGGCCCATCCCGCCGCCCGCGCGGACGCCATTGACCTGGTCGGTGATGCGCTCGGTCAGAGAGCTCTTCAGCGTGTCAGCCTGAGCCTGCGTCATGGTCCCGGCCTTTACTGCGGCGGCGATATCGCCCTCGGCGTCGGCGACCATGGCCTTGACGAGTGAGTCGACACTGACCTTCTGGTCCTTCGCGACATCCGCCAGGGTCTTGCCGCCCTGCACCGCGGCGTACAGCTCGTCACTGGTCATACCGAGAGCCTTCGCGGCGGCGTCATGGGACTGGGTCATCCCCATCATGGCGCCGGGACCGCCCATACCTCCCCTGCCACCCCGGCCGCCCATGCCGGCCATCGGCGGTTGGCTGTCGAGGGTGCCGGCAACCTTGTCGGCCTGCGCCTGGGTCAAGGTGCCATCGGTGACCAGGCCGCTCAGAGCGCTCTTGATATGGGCGAGCCGGCTGGTCACCACGTTGTCCGAGGTGGTGGCAGAGGCAGGGGTCATCGCCACGGCGCCGATGGCGCCGGTTGCCAGAACCCCGGTGAGAATAAGGCTTGCGGTGCGCTTGTTCATGGTGCTTCTCCTTGAGATCGGGTGCTTCGTATTTCCGATGCTCGGCTGCACCGCTGTGAAGCTCGTGTGCTAGATGTGGAGATCAGGTGTGGATCCCTGCGCGGCTTGCGGACACTGATCGCTCAACCAGATGGTGGGCCGGTCTGCTGACCAGTCCGACGTGAGCAGCCCACGCAAAGGGGCGAGGTGACTTGCCGGCCGTGACGAGGACGGAGCAGCTTCGAGAAAGCGAGCTAGACCACGAGCCCGTCGGCAACGGGTTGTG